>JBEKFH010000007.1:0-39334 GCA_050013415.1 Streptosporangiaceae bacterium
CCGAGCATCCAGAAGTTCTACCTTTCCAGGAACCCGGACTACCACTACTGGTTCCCGCCGGTCGCCAACGTCTCGATGTTCATCAACCTGACGAACCCGATCCTGAAGAACGTGGCGGTCCGCCAGGCCATGGCGTATGCGATCAACCGGCAGAAGGCGTCCACCATCGGCGAGTACGGCTACGAGCCGGCCTCCAACCAGGCGGGGATCGTCACCCCGACGTTCTCCAGCTGGCTCGACACGTCACAGTCGGCCGCGTTCGGCAACAACTACGCGTACAACCCGGCGAAGGCGATCTCCATCCTGGAGAAGGCGGGATTCAAGCGAGGCTCCAACGGCATCTTCCAGACGCCGTCGGGCCAGCCGCTGTCGTTCACCATCGTCAACAACGGCGGGTTCTCTGACTGGGTGGCGGCGGTGCAGACCATCCAGCAGAGCCTCAAGGCGGTCGGCATCCAGGTGACGCCGGAAAACCTGGCCAACACCACGTACCAGACCGACCTCTACAGCGGCAAGTTCCAGCTCGGTTATGGCGCCGAGACCGGCGGCCCGACCCCGTACTTCGAGCTTCGGCAATGGCTCTACGGGCCCAACTCCGCGCCGATCGGCACGGCGGCCGGCTCCAATTTCGAGCGGTACAACAACCCGGCCGTCAACAAGCTGATCAACGAGTACCCGACGACCACCTCTGCTGCCACGCAGCACTCGATCGTGGACCAGCTGCAGAAGGTCATGCTGCAGGAGGTGCCGGTCATCCCGGTCACCGAGGCGGTCGACTGGTTCCAGTACGACACGGGCAGCTTCTCCGGCTGGCCCACCCCGGGCAACCCGTACGCGCAGCCTGCCGCGTACAACTACCCGGACTGGGCCCAGGTGATGCTGCACCTGTCGCCAGTGAAGTAACAGCGCATGTCCCTGGGCGGCCCGTGCGCGGGCCGCCCAGGGCCTGCGGAGGAAGGCTGGCTGCCGGGGTGACCAGGCCGTAGCGTGGCCCGCGAGGCGCTGGCCGGCCCGCGGGCGCTGGGCGAGCGTAAGGAGAAGGACCGGATGAGCACCAGCCGGATGAGCACTAGGAGGAGCGCATGAGGTTCGTGCTGCGCCGCCTGGGCTTCTTCGTGCTGACCTTGTGGGTGGCGCTCACGCTGAACTTCGTGCTGCCGCGGCTGATGCCGGGCAATCCGGCTCTCGCGATCATCGGCAAGTTCAAGGGCGGCATCAGCCCGCAGGCGGTCAAGGTGCTCGAGGCGCAGTTCGGCGTCGGCTCGCATCAGAACCCGGTGGCGCAGTACTTCAGTTACCTGGGCAATGTGTTTACCGGCAAGTTCGGCACCTCGCTGACCACCGAACCCGGCGCATCGGTCGGGCGCGTCGTGCTGGACGCGATCCCGTGGACCCTCGGCCTGGTCGGTGTCACGACGGTGCTGGCCTTCATCCTGGGTACCGGCATCGGCATCCTGGGTGCGTGGCGGCGCGGCGGCCGGCTGGACAGCCTCATGCCGCCGGTCTTCGTCATCATGACCGTGGTTCCCTACTTCTGGATCGGCCTGATGCTGATCCTGGTGTTCGGCGTGAAGCTGCACTGGCTGCCGTACTTCTTCAGCTACGACTACACGCTGACGCCCGCGTTCACCCCGTCGTTCATCGGCAACGTGGCTGAGCACGCCATCCTGCCCGCGTTCACGCTGCTGATCACCACGATCGGCATCTGGATCCTCACCATGCGCAACACCATGATCACCACGCTGGCGGAGGACTACGTGCGGATGGCCCGGGCCAAGGGCCTGCCCGGCTACCGCATCATGCTCGACTACGCGGCCCGGAACGCGATCCTGCCCAACCTCACCGGCTTTGCCCTGTCCCTCGGGTTCGTGGTGGGCGGCGCGATCCTGATCGAGGAAGTCTTCAATTACCAGGGCGTCGGCTACCTGCTGCTGCAAGCCGTCAACAACGACGACTACCCGCTGATGCAGGCGCTGTTCCTGCTGATCACCGTGGCCGTGCTGGTGGCGATCCTGCTCTCCGATATCGCCACGGCGGTGCTCGACCCGCGGACCAGGGGGGCAAGGTAGCCATGTCGATGCTGGGCGGCTATACCGAGACCGGCGAAACCGACGCGGTCGGCCCGGTCCTCAGGCCGGCCTCAGGCGGCGGGATCACCGGCGCCCGCGCGCTGCGGCGGATGGCCCGCGCGGTGCGGTCGAACGGCAAGGCGACGGCCGGCGCCGTGCTCCTTGCCTTCTTCATCCTGGTTGCCTTGTTCCCCGGAGTCATCGCCCGCGACAACCCGAACGCCGAGATCTACCCGCGGTCACTCAGCCCGTCGCTGCACCACCTGCTGGGCACGACCTCCTTCGGGCAGGACATGTACGCCCAGGTGGTGTGGGGAACCCGGCCGGTGCTCCTGATCGCCTTCGGGGTCGGGGTCGGCGCCACCATCATCGCGATGCTGGTCGGGGTGGCCGCGGCCTACCTGGCCGGCGCCTGGGACGGGGTCCTCAGCCTGGTCACCGACGTGCTGCTGGTCATCCCGCTGTTCCCGCTGCTCATCATCATCGGCAGCTACCTGCACGGGGTCGGCACCCTGGTCATGATCGTCGTCATCACCGCGACCGGATGGTCCTTCACGGCGCGCCAGCTCCGGTCCCAGGCGCTGTCGCTGCGCAACCGGGACTTCCTCCAGGCGGCGAAAGTCAGGGGCGAGCGCTCGCTGTACATCATCGTCGTGGAGATCATCCCGACGATGACATCGCTGCTCGTGGCCAGCTTCCTGACCAACGCGCTGTACGCGGTGCTGTTTTCCTCCAGCCTGCAGTTCATCGGGCTCGGCAACCCGAGCGTGACCAGCTGGGGCACGATGCTGTACTGGGCGGAGAACGAGGAGGCGTTCCAGATCGGCCTGCCGCTGTGGATCATCGCTCCCGGCCTGTGCATCGTCGCCCTCGGCGCCGCGTTCGCGCTGCTCAACTATGCATTCGACGAGATCGGCAACCCGGCCTTGCGGTCGGCGCGGAGCATGCGGGGGAAGCGTGTCAAGCGCCCCGCGTGACGACGTCGCCGGCCGCGCCCCGGCTGGCCGGGCGGGCGCGATGCTGACCGTCCGCGACCTGTCGGTCGAGTACGCCATGGACCGCGGAACCGTGGTCGCGGTGGACAACGTCAGCTTCCACCTGGACCCGGGCGAGTTCATCGGCATCGTCGGCGAGTCCGGCTGCGGCAAGTCCACGCTGCTGTTCGCCATCGCCCAGCTGCTGGTCTCGCCGGCCGCCATCACCGGCGGCAGCGTCATCTTCCAGGGCCAGAACATGGTGGGGCTCACGGACAAGCAGATGGCCACGGTCCGGTGGAAGGACATGTCGGTGGTCATGCAGAGCGCGATGAACGCGCTCAACCCGGTGAAGTCGATCGAGGCGCAGTTCAGGGACGCGATGCGGGCACACGGCGTGACCGCCAGGGCCGACGTGGCCGACCGGTCGGCCGAGGTGCTGAAAATGGTCGGCATCGACCCGGCCCACCTCACGAGCTACCCGCACCAGCTGTCCGGCGGCATGCGGCAGCGCTCCATGATCGCGATGGCGATGCTGCTCACCCCGGACCTGGTGATCATGGACGAGCCCACCTCAGCGCTCGATGTCGTGGCGCAGCGCTCGCTGATGGTCCAGATCAAGCAGCTTCAGCAGGAACTCGGCTTCGCCGTCATCTTCGTCACCCATGACATGTCACTGGTCAGCCACTTCTCCGACCGGCTGATGGTGATGTACGCGGGCCAGGTCGCGGAACTCGGCCCCACCCGGGGAGTGTTCGACGCCCCGCTGCACCCTTACAGCGTCGGCCTGCTGGACGCGTTCCCGTCGATCAGGGGCCCCCGGGTCCCGCTGACCGGCATCCCCGGCAGCCCGCCGGATCTGGCCAGGCCGCCGGCCGGCTGCCGGTTCGCCCCGCGCTGCCCGAAGGTCATGTCCCGGTGCGAGCAGGAGCCCCCCGAGCTGTACAGCGTCGGCGGCACCCTGGTCCGCTGCTTCCTGCACGACGAAGGAGGCGCCGCCCATGACTGACCAAGCCGATAGCACCGTGCTGCGGACCGATGGCCTGACCAAGCACTTCAAGATCGGCGGCGCGCTGTCCCGCCGCACCCTGCACGCGGTCGACGACGTCAGCATCTCGATCGGCGAGCGGCAGATCGTCGCCCTGGCCGGGGAGAGCGGCAGCGGCAAGAGCACGATCGCCCGGCTGCTCGCCCGGCTCTACAAGCCGACCGGCGGCGAGATCTACTTCCAGGGCCGGCCGCTGTCGGCGATCCGCTCCCGCCGCGACGTGCTCCGCTACCGGGGCGACGTTCCGATGGTCTTCCAGGACCCGTTCAGCTCGATCAACCCGGTCTTCCGGGTATCGCACGGCGTGCTGCGCTGCCTGAAGCTGCACCGCCCCGAGCTGTCGGCGGAGCAGCGCCGCGCGGCGGCGGAGCAGGTGTTCGAGGCCGTCGGGCTGACCCCGGCCGCCGAGGTGCTGCAGCGGTTCCCGCACGAGCTGAGCGGCGGCCAGCGGCAGCGGGTCGGCTTCGCCCAGGCACTGGCGCTGCGGCCGAAGCTGATCCTGGCCGACGAGCCCGTCTCCATGCTGGACGTGTCGATCCGGATCGGGCTGCTCAACCTGATGACGCAGCTGCGCGACGAGCAGCAGGTGTCGATCCTCTACATCACCCACGACATCGCCAGCGCCCGCTACGTGGCGGACCGGCTGATCATCATGTACGCGGGCCGGATCGCCGAGCAGGGCCCGTCCGAGGAGGTGCTGGCCAGCCCCCGGCACCCCTACACCCAGCTGCTGCTGTCGGCCGTGCCCGACCCCCGGGCGCCGCTGGCCGTGGGCGCCGAGACCGACCGCGGCGAGCCGCCCCGGGTGATCGACCCCACGCCAGGCTGCCGGTTCCGCTGGCGCTGCCCGCTGGCGATCGACGAGTGCCACCAGGTGACGCCCGAGCTCACCCGGCTGGCACCCGATCACGACGCCGCCTGCCACGTCGCCCGGTCCGGCGCGGAAGTGCGGGCATTCGGATGAAGCTCGCGGTCGTCGGCGGCGGGTCCACCTACACCCCCGAGCTCGTCGACGGGATCGCCCGGCTGGCCGGCGACGTCACGGTCACCGAGCTGGTCCTGACCGACCCGGACGAAGGCCGGCTGGCCGTCGTGGGCCCGGTCTCGGCGCGGATCCTGCGCAGCTACGGGCACCCGGCCGCGGTCCGCTGGACCACCAGCCTCGACGACGGCCTGGACGGGGCGGGCGCGGTCCTCCTGCAGCTGCGGGTCGGCGGCCAGGCCGCCCGCCAGCGCGACGAGACCTGGCCGCTGGAGTGCGGCTGCGTCGGCCAGGAGACCACTGGCGCGGGCGGGCTCGCCAAGGCACTGCGCACCGTCCCGGTGGTCCTTGACATTGCCGAACGGGCTCGTCGGCGTGCTGCCGGAGGCGCCTGGATCATCGACTTCACCAACCCGGTCGGGATCGTCACCAGGGCGCTGCTGGACGCCGGGCACCGGGCAATCGGGCTGTGCAATGTCGCGATCGGCTTCCAGCGGGAGTTTGCCGCGCTGCTCGGCGTCGCGCCGGGGCAGGTGATGCTGGACCATGTCGGCCTCAATCACCTGACCTGGGAACGAGCCGCCCTGGTGGGCGGGACCGACCGGCTGCCCGGCCTCATCGCCGCGCATGGGGAGGAGATCGCGGTTCACACCGGGCTGCCACTATCCGTTACCCGCGAAATTGGTGCCGTTCCGTCGTATTACCTGCGGTATTTCTATGCGCATGACGCGGTCGTCGCGGAGCAGCGCGGCCGCCGGACCCGCGCCGAGGAAGTCGCGGAGCTGGAGCGGCGGCTGCTGGAGATGTACGCCGACCCTGCGCTCGACCGCAAGCCGGCGCTGCTGGGCGAGCGCGGCGGGGCGTACTACTCGGAGGCGGCGGTGGCGCTGCTCGCCGCGCTGGCCGGTGACACCAGGGACACCCAGGTCGTGAACGTGCGCAACGCAGGCACCCTGCCGTTCCTGCCCGACGACGCGGTCATCGAGGTCCCGGCCGTGATCGGCGCCGGCGGGGCTGAGCCGGTAGCGGTCGCGCCGCTCAGCCCGCTGATGCGCGGCCTGGTCGCGCACGTTTCCGCGTACGAGGAGCTGGCGGTGGGCGCGGCGCTGCGCGGCGGGCGCCACCGGGTGGCCGGCGCGCTGCTGGCGCATCCGCTGGTCGGCCAGTTCGACATCGCCGGTGAGCTCGCTGACCGGCTGATCGCGGAGAACCGGGCTTACCTGCCCTGGGCCGCCGGCCGGTGACGCCGGGCCGCTTGCCGGTGACGCCGGGCCGCGCCGCGGTGCTGGCGATCGACGGCGGGAACAGCAAGACCGACGTGGCGCTGGTGGGCGCCGACGGCACGCTGCTGGCCGCCGTCCGCGGCGCTGGCTCGAACGCGCACATCGTCGGGCTCGGCCGGGCCATGGCGATCATCGGGGAGCTAGCCAGCGCCGCCGCACGGCAGGCGGGCATGCCCGCCGGCGGCTGGCCGATGGCGGCGCATGTGTCTGCGTGCCTGGCCGGGGCCGATCTTCCCGAGGACGAGGAACGGCTGGCCGGGGCGCTGCGGGCGGCCGGCTGGGCCACGTCGTGCTCAGTCGTCAACGACACGTTCGCGATCCTGCGGGCCGGGCTGGCGCCGGGGCTCGATTCCGGTCCCCGGCACTGGGGCGTGGCCGTGACCTGCGGTGCCGGCATCAACTGCGTGGCGGTGGCGCCAGACGGGCGAGAGGCCCGGTTTCCCGCGCTCGGCGAGATAACCGGTGACTGGGGCGGCGGGGAAGGACTCGGCCGGGCAGCCCTGTGGTGGGCGATCCGCGACGAGGACGGCCGCGGGCCGCAGACCATGCTCCGTGCGGCGGTGGCCGCCCATTTCGGCGTGCCGGCGGCGAGCGACGTCGGGATCGGTGTGCATTACGGCACGATCGACGAGTCCGAGCTGGCCGGGCTGGCGCCGGTGGTGCTGCGCACCGCCGCCCTCGGGGACGAGATCGCGGGCAACCTGGTCGCGCGGCTCGCCGAGGAGGTCGTCACGATGGCGGCCACGATGATCCGCCGCCTCGGCCTGGCCCGGCGGGCCGTGCCCGTGATACTCGGCGGCGGCCTGCTGACAGCCAGGGATCTGCTGCTGACGGACGGCATCACGCACGGGCTGGCGGCTCGCGCCCCGGCGGCGTTCGTCCGCATCGTGGATGTCCCTGCGGTCGCCGGAGCCGCGCTGCTCGGTCTGGATCATCTGGGCGCGCCGGCGGGTGCTGAGCAGCGGCTGCGGGCGGCCTACCTGACCGTGACGGCAGCGGGCTAACGGCCGGCGGCCCACCGCCCGCACTGGCCGGGAGGGCGGGTCCCGTCAGCTGGCGGCGCCTGGCCCGGAGGGCTGGTCCCGTCAGCTGGCGGCGCCTGGCCGGGAGGGCTGGTCCCGTCAGCTGGCGGCGCCTGGCCCGGAGGGCTGGTCCCGTCAGCTGGCAGCGCCTGGCCGGGAGGGCGGCCTGGTTTAGTGGAGGTCATGGATCCTGAAGACCAGATGCCCTCCGATGCTCAGGTCCAGGCGGCCGCCGAGGGCCGGCCGACTCATCCGGCCGAGCCGCACTCCGGCGGTGCCGCGGCACGCCTGAACTGGCTCCGAGCCGGGGTGCTGGGGGCCAACGACGGAATAGTGTCGGTTGCCGGCATCGTCGTCGGGGTGGCCGGGGCCACATCTGCCCGCGGCCCCATTTTCACCGCCGGGCTGGCCGGGCTGGTGGCCGGGGCCGTCTCGATGGCACTGGGCGAGTACGTGTCGGTCTCCAGCCAGCGCGACAGCGAGCTCGCGCAGCTGAGCCAGGAGAAGCGCGAGCTCGCTGACACCCCGGAGGCCGAACTGGCCGAGCTGACTGCCCTGTACGAAGCGAAAGGCCTGTCCGCGGCAACTGCGCGCACCGTCGCCGCCGAGCTGACCGCCCATGATGCCCTGGCCGCCCATCTCGATGCTGAACTGCACATTGATCCCGACGACCTCGTCAGCCCCGTCCAGGCCGCTGCCGCGTCGGCGCTTTCGTTCACCTCCGGCGCCTTGCTGCCGCTGGTGGCGATCTTGCTGCCCGCGGCCGCGCTGCGTGTCCCCATCACTTTTGCTGCAGTCCTCATCGCTCTCGGCGTGGCCGGTGCCCTCAGTGCCCGCATCGGCGGCAGCAACGTCCGCCGCGCGGTATTGCGGGTTGTTATCGGCGGGGCGTTCGGGCTTGCCTTCACTTACGGCGTCGGGAACCTGTTCGGCACCGCCATTCATTGATCAGCCCGGCGGCGCGCAGCCCGTCTTGGCGCTCGGCGTCAGCACCCGGCTGTCAGCGCAGTGCAGAGGGCTGAGCCAGGTGGTGTTTAACGGCCAGGGCCGGGGGTAGTGCGTTGCGCGCCCGCCCGGGGGACGTTTGCAGCCGTCCGGGAAGTTGCGGGCCCGTCCGGGGGACGCCGGCCGGCAGGCGGCAAGGGACGGTCAGCTCGCTCGCGCTGATGACAACGGGATGGTGGCATGCTGCGGCGCAAACTGGTCGAGGTGTCACGCCGGCTCGCGGACGTCGATGTGCTACACGGCCCAGGGAGGCAGGTACTAGGCGGCCCAGCGGGGCGGCCGCTACGCAGCCCATCGGGGCAGGCACGGGCGGTGCTGACCGCCGGCGGGCTGATCGTGACGCGGGTCGGCGTGGTCGTCCCGGCGCACAATGAGGAGGCCCTGCTGCCCGCCTGCCTCGCGGCCCTGGGTGCCGCCGCAGCACGGGCCCCGGTGCCGGTTTCGGTCGTGGTGGTGCTGGACTCCTGCACTGACGGCACGCTCGAGGCGGTGCGCCGGGCTGACCCGTCTTCCTTCGACCGGCTCCTTCCCATCGCGTGCCGGTCACGCGGCGTGGGCGCCGCGCGCGCGGCGGGCAGCCAGTACCTGATCGGGACCCGCGATCCGGCCGGACTATGGCTGGCGACCACCGATGCCGATTCCGTGGTGCCGTCCGACTGGATCGTCCGGCAGCTCGGGCACGCGAGCCTGGGCGCCCGCGCAGTGATCGGCACAGTCCAGGTCGCTGACTGGTCACAGCACCCGCCGCACGTCGAGCCCCGCTACCGCCTGCGGTACCGCGCACGCGACGGCCACCGGCACGTGCATGGCGCGAACATGTCGATGGCCGCCACCGCCTACCTGGCCGCAGGCGGTTTCCCGGCGGTGCGCGCCGACGAGGACGTGGCGATGACCCGGCGGCTGGTCAGGACCGGCGAGCAGGTCGTATGGGCAGCAGATCTTCCTGTCACCACCAGTGCCCGGCTGGACAGTCGCGCGGACGGCGGTTTCGCCGGCTACCTGGCTCAGCTGGCCGACCGTCCGTGCAACCGCGATAGGAGAGGGGTACCGGGTTGAGAAGCGCCAGATCCGAGCATGCCGGTCTGCGGCATACAGGACCAGGGGGCACCGGGCTGAGCAATGCCGGACCGGCGGGTTCCGAGGCCGCGCCGCGGCGGGGCCGGGACCCGGCTGGCGGCAGATCCGCGGACCTGCGGCGCAGCCTCGCCGCGATCCTGGGCTCAGGAGCAGGCCGCCTCCCACTGCCCGGGAGCGGGCAGACACTGCGGAGATGGCAGGCGCTGGCGGATATCGCCGCTCAGGATCTCGCGCTGGTCAAGCTATTCGAAGGGCATACCGACGCGCTGGCGATCATGGCCGAGCTCGGCGCGGCCGACGTGGATCCCGCCGCTGTCTGGGGCACCTGGGCAGCCGAGCCACCATCGGCTCGTCTTGAGCTGCGCCGCGGCGCCGGGGGGCCGCGCCTGAGCGGACGCAAGTCATGGTGCTCCGGCGCGGGGATCGTCAGTCACGCCCTAGTCACCGCGTGGGACGGCGAGGGCAGGCAGTGCCTGGCAGCCGTGGCGATCGGCCAGCCCGGAGTTACGGTGACCACCGACGGCTGGCATGCCGTCGGCATGGGACGCGTTGCCAGCGGGGACGTGCTCTTCGATGCCGCAGCGGCCGTCGAGATCGGAATGCCCGGCCAGTACACCGGGCGGCCCGGTTTCTGGCAAGGCGGCTGCGGGATCGCCGCGTGCTGGTACGGCGGCATGCTCCCCTTCGCCGATGCCGTGGCGGATGTGGTGGCCCGGCGCGATGACCCGCACGCGGCCGCGCATCTTGGCGCCATCGATGCGGCACTGACGGCAGCCCGCGCGTTGCTGGTCGAAACCGCGAGCTGGATCGACGAGCACCCGTTCGCCTCGGCGCAGATGCAGGCACTGCGGTCACGCGCGGCCGTCGAGGAGGCAGCCGGCAGCGTGCTCGCGCATGCTGGCCGGGCCCTGGGGGCCGGACCGCTGTGCCGAAACGCGGCGCTGGCCCAGCGCTTCGCCGACCTGCCCGTCTTCGTCCGGCAGAGCCACGCTGAACGTGACCTGGCGGAACTGGGCCGCCTGCTGAGCGCGCGCGAGCCCGCGCCTGCCAGGACCACCGGAGCGACTGCGGAGGATGCTGGTGCCTGGCCGGGATGGCTACTGTGACCGCGCCCGGACTCCTCCCTGCCTGGCCGGGATGGGTACTGTGACCGCCCCTGGAACCTCTCCGGCTGAGCCCGCTGAGCTGGCGACCGCGAGCGGGGTGGCTGCGAGCTCAGCGGCAAGGAGCGAGGCGCCGGCGGGTGACCCGCATCCGGGCACGCCGGAGGACCGGCTGATTAAGGGACGGGGAACCACGGCGGCACAGTGGCGGGCGTGGCCTGGCTGGCGAGACCAGCGAGCCGCGAGCGCAGGCGATCTCGTGCCCCCTGGCCGCCGGGTCGTCATCGTCGCGCCGCACCCCGACGATGAGGTGCTCGGTGCGGGCGGCCTGCTCGCCGCCACCGCGCGCGAGGGCCGGGAGCAGCTGCTCGTTGCCGTGACCGACGGCCTGGGCAGCCATCCAGGCTCGCGACTCTGGCCTGCAAGCGTGCTGGGGGCGCAGCGCCGCGGGGAGAGTGCCGCCGCGCTCAGGGAACTGGATGCCGCCTGCCCCGCTGCGGACCGCCGTCCTGCATCTCGACGAGACCCTCGCGGAGCGCAAGAGGGCGGCCGCTGGCTGCTTCACCAGCCAGCTCGAACCGGACCCGTCGACGGGCGCGGACGCGATTCTGCCGCCCTGGGCGCTAGCCCGCCTGCTGCATGAGCGCGAGGTCTTCTTCCGATGACCGAACCGGCTGATCTTGCGATAACGGAACCGGATAATCTCGCGATGACGGAACCGGCTGATCTCGCCTACCTGAACGGGCTGTACGCGCGGGATCGCGACCCCTGGCATGTGCGCGAGGGATGGTACGAGCGCCGCAAGCTTCAGCTACTGCTCGCCTGCCTGCCAAAGGAGCGGTACGCGGCGGCGTTCGAGCCGGGGTGCTCGGTAGGGGAGGTCACCGCGGGGCTCGCAGAGCGATGTGACCGCCTGCTCGCGGCGGACTTTCACCCCGATCCGGTGGCCGCGGCCAGGCAGCGCACCGCCGGCCTGCCCAACGTCGAAGTCAGGCAGTTGCTGCTGCCTCAGCAGTGGCCGCGGGAGGCACGCTTCGATCTCGTCGTGCTGAGTGAGATCGGCTACTTCCTCAGCCGCTCCGCATGGGCGCAGTTGTGCGCTCGCACCCGCGCCAGCCTCGCGGCGGACGCGACAGTGCTGGCCTGCCACTGGCGTCGCGACTTCGCGGAACGGCGCCAGGACACCGACGCCCTGCACGCCTGCCTTGACAGCGTGCTCACGCTGCCGCGGCATACCAGAGTCAGCGACGCTGACTTCGCCATCGACGTCTGGACCACCGGCAGCCGGAGCGTCGCCGAGGCAGCTGGCCTGGCCTAGCCGCCTGGCGGCCCGGTCGCTGCGTCAGCGTGGAGGATCCGACCGTCCCAGACGTGCAGATCCTCCGTGATCAAGGAACCGCGCTCACCAGCGGCCGCGATGGACCAGGTCGTCAAGGGGACGACGGCTGATGACCCTGGACGAGCCGCCCGGGTCGGCCGCCGGGTCGGGATGCCCGATCGCGACCGCGCCGATCGGCACATAGCGCCCGGGGACGCCGTACTGGGCGCGGAACTGCCCGAACAGCTCCGGCACGATGCCGAAGAACAGGGCGCCCAGCCCCTCGTCGACCGCCGCGAGCAGCATCAGCAGCGCGGTGAAACCCGTGTCGATGTCCCAGTAGGGCACCGGCCAGTGCGCCTCGTCCTGGTCTGTCCAGCCCTTGTCCGGCCGGGCATAGCGGTCAAGGTAGATCTGCTTGCAGGAGAGCGGGACGACCACCAGCGGCGCGTTCGCCAGCGGGCCGGCCGCGGACCCCGGCGATCCGCCGTCGTCGTCCTCACCGGACCGGATCAGCTCCCAGAACGGTGCGAGCTGATCCGGTCCCTCCAGCACCAGCAGCGCGTAGCCCTGGCTGAACCCGGCCGACGGCGCGCGGTTGGCTGCCGCAAGGATCCGCCCCATCACTGCCGGGTCCAGCGGCTGCGCGGTGAACGCGCGGACCATCCGGCGCTTCCTGATGACCTCATCGAATTCCACCAGGCCAGCGTAGAGGGCGCGGCGGGCCGGGTCAGCGTAGACGGCGCGGCGGGCCGGGTCAGCGTAGACGGCGCGGCGGGCCGGGTCAGCGTAGACGGCGCCGCGGGCCGGGTCAGCGTAGAGGGCGATCCGGCCGCGGCGGCTTGTGGCGCCCGGAGGTCAGCGGTTGCCGCGCCCGAGGAGATAGCAGGCGATCGCCGCTGCCGAGGCCACGTTGAGCGAACTCACCTCCCCGCTCATCGGTATCCGGACGCGCGCATCGGCGCTGGCCAGCCAGCGGGCCGACAGGCCGTCGCCCTCAGTCCCCAGCAGCAGGGCAAGCCGGTCGCCGGCCGGCGCCTGCTCGATCGGCGTCGCGTCCGCCGCCGGGGTGAGCGCCAGCAGCAGGAAGCCGGCCTGGCGGAGCCCGCCGAGGCCATCGCGCCAGTTGCCCATCCGGGCATAGGGCACGGAGAAGACCGCCCCCATCGATACCTTGACCGCGCGCCGGTAGAGCGGGTCGGCGCAGCGGGGCGCCAGGAGCACGGCGTCGAAACCCAGCGCCGCCGCGCAGCGGAAGATCGCGCCCACGTTCTCGTGATCCACGATGTCCTCAAGCACCACGATCCGACGAGCGGCGGCCACCAGGCCGGCGGCGGCGGGCAGCGGCAGCCGCTGCATCGAGGCCAGCGCGCCCCGGTGTACCCGGTAGCCGGTCAGGGCCTCGGCTGCCGCAGAGCCGATGACGTACACCGGCCCGGGGCAGCTGGCCGCCAGGTCCGCGAGGCTGCCCAGCTTGTCCTCGGTGACCAGCAGGGAGCGCAGCGGGTAGCCGGCCGCGAGCGCCCGCCTGATCACCCTGACGCCCTCGGCGACGAACAGCCCGTGCGCGGTCTCCATGTTCCGGCGCAGCCGGACGTCGGTGAGCCCGACGTAGTCCGCCAGCCGCGGGTCGGCGGCGTCGCTGACGGGAATCGGGGACGGCACCTTCCCAGTCTGGCCGGCCGGCGGGACCGCCCTTGTGAACCTGCCATCCGGGTGGCGCGTCATCCTTTATGAGGCCCGGCGAGAGCGGGGCGCCGGGCCTCATCCACTCTTCTTGCCTCATCCGGAGGTTTCCAACAGCATGGTTGGGACTCCGCTGTCGCTCTTACCGCACTGGAGTCCCAACGACGCGGAAACCTCAGGGCAGCGCGCCGGGCGACCCTGCGCGGCTGGCCGGTGGCCGGCTCGCCGTCGGTCAGCTGGCCAGCGGATCGGAGTCCAGCATCAGGTGCGCCCGCTCGATCAGCAGCGGCACCGCCGGTCCCTCCCGCTCGAACCCCTCGCCGACGGTCTGGTGCTGCAGGTACCTCGCGTGGATCCCCTCCAGCACGACCGCCAGCTTGAAGCAGCCGAACGCCATGTAATAGCCGATCCCGGAAATGTCCCGCCCGGTCAGCTCCGCGTAGCGGCTCGCCAGCTGCGCCCGGCTGAAGAACCCGGGCAGGGACGTCACCCCCGCGCCGACGTTGATCATCCGCAAGTCCTCGTCGGCGGCGTCCGCCCAGTACATGAGGGTCAGCCCGAGATCGGCAAGCGGGTCGCCGAGCGTCGACATCTCCCAGTCGACCACGGCCGCGATGTCCGGCCGGCCACCGAGGACGACCAGCATGTTGTCGAGCCGGAAGTCACCGTGCACGAGCGTGCCGTCGCCGCCGGCCGGCAATCCCGCCGTCAGCCGCTCGACCAGCCGCTGGTAGCCGGGCACGTCCCTGGTCGTCGACAGCTCCCACTGCCGCTGCCAGCGGGCAAGCTGGCGGGCCAGGTAGCCGTCCGGCCGCCCGAACCCGGTGAGCCCCGCGGCGGCCAGGTCCAGCCCGTGGATCGCGGCGAGCATCTCGGCGAGCCGCTCCGACAGCTGGCGGGCCTGGCCGGGCGTCACCTGCTCGCCGTCCTCGCGGGTCCGCAGGACCAGGCCGTCCACGTACTGCATCAGGTAGAACGGCGCACCAATGACCTCGGCGTCCGGGCAGAACGCGACCGGCGCCGGGACCGGGATCGCCGTCCCGTGCAGCGCGCTCAGCACGCGGTACTCCCTGGCCATGTCGTGCGCTGTCGGCAGCACGTGACCGAGCGGCGGCCGGCGCAGGACCAGCCGCGGCGCGGAGCCGAGGTCCAGCCGGTAGGTCAGGTTGGAGCGCCCGCCCGCGATCAGCTCGATGCCCGTCAGCTCCTGCCCGGACGCAGGGCCGCCATCGGCGCTGACCCACCGGGCCAGCCGGGCACCGTCGGGGATCCCCGGGACGCTGATGTCCTTCGTCATTGCCACCTCGCCTGCCCGGTCCGCGTTCGCATGCTTGCATGATCCGCCTCCGCGGGCAACGGCGCACCGCCGCCGGCACAGCATCCCATCCGGTCCAGGGCTGGACTAATGCACTGCCCTGACGTAGGCAGGTAGCAGGGTACAGCCACGCCGGCGGCCTGCACCCTTCCGCCGGGAGGAGCGCAGTGAGCGATGCATGGATGCCTGGAGCCGGGCAGCTGCGGGGGGCGGCCGATGGCGGGCCTCTCCAGGGCGGCGCTCCCCGGGCTGTCTGGCAGGCTGTCGGCGCCGACCCCGGGGAGGTCTCGGCCAGGTCCGCCGCTGAGCGCCTCTGCGAACTCGGCCGCGCCAGCCACCTGACCTGGAACCCGCGCAGCGGCGAGATCGTCCAGCTTGTCTCTATCCTGCGCGCCGGGCGGTCGCTGGGCGGCGGGGAGTGCCTGGCGTCACCGGACCGTGCTGGCGCGCAGGACCCCGGCGCCGGGCCTGGCCGGGGCGGGGCGAGCCCGCTCGCCGGGCGGGGCGGGGCGAGCCCGCTCGCCGGGGTGAACTCCGAAGGGCGGCTCTGCGTGCAGATCTGCGTGGTGGGGTTCGCGTGGGATCCGTTCACCGGCGGCCCGCTGACCGGCCTGCGGCACATCATGGACTGGCTCGACTCGTGGGGAATGCCGCGGCGCTGGCCTGCTGGGCCGCCCGCGGCGTTCGACTGCGAGTACACGGGATGCCGGAGCCGCCGGCTGTGGGCGGCGGGCGGTCACTTCGGCGCGTCGCAGGTCCCTGACTGCGCCACCGCCGGCCCGGGTGAAATCGAGATCGAGCGGCTGACCGGACGAACGGCGCCACGGCGGGAAGGCATCCGGCCGCCGGCGCGCGGCGGCCAGGCCCGCGCACTCACCCGGGCCGGCTGATCCTCCGGCGGCCAGGACCGGTCCTGCAAGCGCGGCGGACCGGCGGGGACCGAACACCGAAACCAGCTTGTGGCGGTACCAGCTTGTACCGTAGAGCACCATGAGCGCGGATCTCTCCCTTTCCCCGACCGACCGCACCCGGCTGCACCGACTGCGCGAGCGCGGCCGCACCGACCGAGCCGAGCTGTATGCCGTGCTGGACGCCGGGCTCGTCTGCCACCTGGGCGTGAACATCGACGGCTCTCCCGTCGTGCTGCCCACCGGCTACGGCAGGGCCGGTGACGTCCTGTACCTGCACGGCTCGTCGGCGAACCGCTCGCTGCTCGCCGCCGACGGGCAGGAGACCTGCGTCACCGTTACCCACCTGGACGGGCTGGTGTGCGCACGGGCGATCTTCCACCATTCGATGAACTACCGCAGTGCCGTGGTGTTTGGCAGGCCGCGGCTGGTCACCGGCGAGGCGGAGAAGCTGACGGCGCTACAGGCCGTGGCCGAGCAGCTCGCGCCCGGCCGGTGGGACTACGCACGGCGGCCGACCCGCAAGGAGCTCGCCGCCACCGCGGTGCTCGCGCTCTCGCTGGATGAGGCGTCGGTCAAGGTCCGCACCGGCCCGCCGAAGGACGACCCGGAGGACTACGAGCTGGACATCTGGGCGGGCGTCGTCCCGGCCGCCATCAGCTTCGGGCCGGCCGAGCCTGACCCCGCGCTCAAGCCCGGGCTGGACGCCCCGGACCACATCATCGCTCTGGCGGGGCGGGTAAGCGGCGGCTGATGCGTTCTGTAGCTGAATCATCATGCCGGGCTAACGGGGCCTAGGCTGGCAGCATGACAGACCGGCTCGTCTGGATCGACTGCGAAATGACCGGCCTTGACCTGCGGGATGACGCGCTGGTCGAGATCGCCTGCCTGGTGACCGACGGCGAGCTCGTGATGCTGGACGACGGCATCGACCTGGTGATCAAGCCGCCGGCCGAGGCGATCGACCATATGCCCGACGTGGTTCGCGAGATGCATACCAGGTCCGGGCTGCTGACCGAGCTGAGCGCGGGGATAACGCTGGCCGAGGCCCAGGAGCGGGTGCTGGCGTACGTGCGCGGGCACGTCGCCGAGCCCGGCAAGGTCCCGCTCTGCGGAAACTCGATCGCCACCGACCGCTCGTTCCTGGCGCGGGACATGCCGGAGCTTGACGCGTTCCTGCACTACCGGATGGTGGACGTGTCGAGCATTAAGGAGCTGGCGCGGCGCTGGTACCCGCGGGCGTACTTCGCCAGCCCGAAAAAGGGCGGCGGGCACCGGGCGCTGGCGGACATCCGGGAGAGCATCCAGGAACTGCGGTATTACCGCGAGGCCATCTTCGTCCCGCCGCCAGGACCGGATTCGGCGACCGCGCGGCAGATCGCCGCCCGGCACGGCGGCGCGGATCCGGCCACTGCGCCCCGGGCCGCGACGGCCAGGGCCGCCGCGGGCGGGGCGGGCGAGACCGCGGCTGGAGGAGCTGGCGAGACGGCGGCGGGGCAGGCGGCCGAGGCACCGGGGGGCATATCTGGTTCCTCGCGGTGAGCCCGTCCCGGTATGCTTCCAGGAGCCGCCGGGCGAGTTTAGGCCATGCGGCCATGGTGGGCGTAGCTCAGCTGGTTAGAGCGCCAGGTTGTGGTCCTGGATGTCGGGGGTTCGAATCCCCTCGCTCACCCCCAAGTATTCCCAGTTCAGGAGCCCCGACCGTGATCACGGTCGGGGCTCCGTGCTGTGCGATGTCCGATTCCGGGCCGCCGGGCTGAATCTTGCCGGATGAGCCGTTCCGGTTGTCCCGGCGGTATTAGCCGGATTCTGTAGATTCGCACCAGCTTGCCGCCGTCGGGCTTTGCCATTATCTGAAAGGTCGCTGAACATTTAGTACCGGTCTGGTACGAGGATGCTGACAATGGTCAGGCTGGCAGTGCGTTCGCCGCCAATCGGTGACCGCGGATTCGTCCGTCAGCGGAGCGAAGGGAATCCTCATGAAACGGAGACTGATTCGGCTGGCCTGCGTGCCTGCCCTGGCCGCGCTCGCGGCCTCGGTCGTGATAGCCAGCACGGCGGCGGGAGCGTCCGCAGCTCGCCGGGAGCAGGCGCCGACCACCACGCCGATCAAGCACGTGGTCATCATCATCCTGGAGAACCACAGCTTCGACAACGTGTTCGCGACCTACCAGCCGCCGGACCACCAGAAGATCTGGAACCTGCTGTCCGAGGGCATCGTCAAGAAGAACGGTGACCCTGGCCCGAGCTACGCGAAGGCCTCCCAGCTCACCGCGAGCGACACCGGCAAGTACACGGTGACCCCGAAGATCACCGGCACCTACAAGACACTGCCGATACCGAACACCACGTACGTGGAGCCGGCCTGCGATGGGCTGCCGTACGATTCCGCCGACACGCGTTTCCCGGCCAACCTGCCGAACGGCCCCTATCAGATCACCAAGTACGTGCCGTACTGGGACAGCCACCTGGAGTACGCCAAGTACGGCCAGTGCGAGTTCTTCGGCGCCTACGTGGGCGACCCGCTG
The DNA here is from genome assembly GCA_050013415.1 of Streptosporangiaceae bacterium. Taxonomy (GTDB): domain Bacteria; phylum Actinomycetota; class Actinomycetes; order Streptosporangiales; family Streptosporangiaceae; genus Palsa-506. The sequence goes on from JBEKFH010000007.1 coordinate 18,319, forward strand.
CACCGCTTCTACCAGATGTGGCAGCAGAGTGCTGCCTACCACGACCGGCTCGCCACCTTTGTGCCCAACACGGCCGGCGACGACAACGGCGCGAGCCCGCCGGCGACGATCTACCAGGGCAGCGTGCAGATGGGCTTCTACAACATGGCCGAGGGCGACGCCCCGATCTTCCGCGACCTGGCCGAGCACTACGCCATCAGCGACAACTACCACCAGGCCGTGCAGGGCGGTACCGGCGCCAACCACATCGCGCTCGGCACCGGCTTCGCCGCGTCCTACCAGAACGCCAGTGGCCAGGCCGCCACGCCGCCGTCCGGCGAGATCGAGAACCCCAACCCCAAGCCGGGCACGAACAACAACTACACCCAGGACGGCTACGGCGCCTACAACTCCAAGGGAGAGCCGACCTACAACGGCGGCAGCTACTCCGAGTGCGCCGACTCCTCGGCGCCCGGCGTCAGCGCGATCGACGCCTACCTGGCCACGCTGCCGTACAAGCCGCTCAGCAACTGCCAGCCAGGCCGGTATTACCTGCTCAACAACTACAACCCCTACTACCAGCCGAACGGCCAGCCGTACCCGGCGGGATACAACGTGCCGGCCCAGAAGACCGACTACGTGACGATCGGCAACTCGCTGGCCGCGCACAACATCAGCTGGAAATGGTTCGGCGAGGGCTACGACGCCAGCGCACCGGGCGGGGCGCTCTCGGAATACTGCAACATCTGCGACCCGATGGAGTACTCGGCGTCGATCATGACCAACCCGGCACTCCGCAAGGACACCGAGTACAACTCCGACCAGTTCATCTCCGAGGCGACCAACGGCACGCTGCCCGCGATCTCGTTCCTCAAGCCCGGTGACGACGACGGCCACCCCGGCTACTCGACGCTGGCCGCGTCCGAGAACTTCGTGGCCCGCGCAATCGCTGCGGTGCAGAACAACACCAAGCTGTGGCGGTCTACCGCGATCTTCGTCACCGAGGACGAGAGCGGCGGCTACTACGACTCGGGTTACATCCAGCACCTCAGCTTCTTCGGTGACGGTCCGCGGGTCCCGCTGCTCGCGATCTCCCCGTACGCCAAGCCCGGCTTCGTCGACCACACCTACACCGACCACGTCTCGCTGCTGAAGTTCATCGAGGCCAACTGGAAGCTGCCTCCGCTGACCAGCTACAGCGAGGACAACCTGCCGAACGCCACGCCGTACGTCTACATACCCAAGGACCGGCCGGCCATCGGCGACCTGATGACCATGTTCAATTTCAGCAGCCCGCATGCCGCCAAGATCAAGCTGCCGTTGCACCGCTACGCGCAGCCGAAGCTGACGCACGCGCAGCTGCCCGGCTTCATCCAGATCCAGCGCTAGCGGCGCCACGCATGGCCGGTGCGCGGGGTGGCTGCCGCCGCCCCGCGCACCGGCGTGCTGGCCGCCCGCCAGACGGCCTGCGGACACTGCCGAAGACCCGCACGGCCCGCGGTGCGCGGCCTACTGAGGACCGCGTTTAACCCATGCTTGTCCGATCTGCCGCATGAGTGCCGGGTAGACAACCCGGTGCCGGAATGGCCGGATGAGCGCCATGTATCCCTGCCCGAGCCGGCCGCGCGGCTTGACGTAGACGGCCAGCTGCCCCTGGTAACGGCCGTCGCCCTGATCGACCCACGCGATATGCATTACGCCGTGCACGGTCTGGTTCGACAGTTCAGCGGCGAATTCGACATCGGTGCGATAGAGGGGCGTGAAAGGCAGCCAGCCGAATTCCAGATCGGCCGCCGTGCCGCGCAGGTCGTCCGGCAGCCGGCTGGCCAGTGACGTCTCGCTCGCGCCCGGAATCGGCAGCCTGCCCGCGGCGCCATCCCGGCCGCCGCCGGCCGGGATGGCGACCCTGCCGAGGCCGAACCAGCTGCCGAGGCGATCGCGGGAACGCCAGAGGAAGCGAGCCGCGAGGGAACCCGAATGGGCCGGATCGCCGGAGGTGATCAGCTCGACCAGTGCCGGGAAGTCCTCGGCGCCGCCGCGGGCGGGAAGGGCCCAGACATCCTCCACCGTGAAGTCCGGCGCGATTTCGCGGATGCGCCAGGGACGGGATTCGTGCGCTGCGCTCGGCAGTCTCATGCTGATCCTCACGCTCAGGTGCCGCGGTCAGGCGGTCATGGCGTGATCGTGACCCGTTCGGGATCCTTGCCGACCTTGATCGGCGTGCCAGGTTTGTCCGTGGCGGTGGTGATAGGCGTCACCGTGCCCGAGCCGTAGTTCGTGACGTAGGCGGTCTTCCCGTTCGGCGTGATGGCGATCCAGAAGGGGTTGGTCCCGGTGGTGATGGGCGCGCCGGGAGTGTCGGTGGCGGTGGTGATCGGCGTCACCGTGCCCGACCCGTAATCGGTGACGTAGGCAGTCGCGCCGTTCGGCGTGATCGCGATGATTTGCGGTTCGCTTCCGACCTTGATCGGCATGCCAGGTTTGTCCGTGGCGGTGGTGATGGGCGTTACCGTGCCCGAACTGTAATCGGCAACGTAGGCGGTCGCCCCGTTGGGCGTGATCGCGATGCCGGCGGGTCCTTCGCCAGCATTGATCGCCTTTCCAGCGGTGCTGGTGGCGGTGGTGATCGGCGTCACCGTATCCGAGCCTGCGTTTACCACGTAGGCGGTCTTCCCGTTCGGGGTAATCGCGATCGCTACCGGATCGGCACCGACAGTGATCGGCGTGCCAGGTTTGTTGGTAGCGGTGGTAATGGGCGTCACCGTCCCCGAGCCGAAATTGGCGACGTAGGCAGTCGCCCCGTTCGGGGTAATCGCGATCACAGCGGGTCCGGTCCCGACGCTGATCGGCGTGCCGGGTTTGTTGGTGGCGGTGGTGATGGGCGTCACCGTGCCCGAACCGTAATTGGACACATAGGCGGTCGCCCCGTTCGGGGTGATCGCAGCCGTCTCGGGCTGTGTCCCGACGCTGATCGGCGCGCCGGGGGTGTTGGTTGTGGTGGTGACCGGCGTCACCGTATCGCCGCCGGTGTTGGGAACGTAAGCAGTGGCACCGTTGGGCGTGATCCCGATTTCTCCTGGATCTTTCCCGACCTTGATCGCCTTTTCTGGCTTGTTGGTAGCGGTATTAATGGGCGTCACAGTGCCTGATCCGTCGTTGGAGACATAGGCCTGCACCACAGATTCAGCAGCTATCCTGGTCGCCGCAGCCGCCGGCCGCGTCCGGGCTCCCATGAGGCCACCACAGGTAACTGTAATCACAGCTATTAACAACGTCAGGGCGGCCCGAGGCCGGGGTGCTTTACCAATCACGCTCAACGCCGTTCCGCCTTCCAACTCTGCCATAACAAACCGAATCATGGCCCGGTCGCGATGACAAGGCAACTCCCGGTTTCTTTCCCCTCCCGGCGGAGTGGAACCAGCATCACCGGCTGCGGGCACGTCTGCCGGAAGGCTTGTCACCTCGAGCTTGGTCGGCACAGTCGCTCGCTAGCAGGCATTACCCCGCACAGGAGGCGGGGCGGCGGGCAGCCAGACGGTGACGGTCGTGCTGCCGGGCGCTGCGGAGATGCGGACCGTCCCGCCGTTCTGGCTGATGATGCCGTAGACGCCAGCGAGGCCCAGGCCACCGCCCGATACCTGGGGCTTGGTGGTGAAGAACGGCTCGAAGGCGTGCTCCAGGACCTGTGGCTCCATGCCATGGCCGCTGTCGCGGACGATCAGGCAGGCGTAATTCCCCGGGGTGAGTCCCGGATGCGGTTCCGGTTCATCGGGGCCGATCGTGACGTTGCGCGTCTGCGCCGAGCAGGTGCCGCCGGCCGGCATCACGTCGCGGGCGTTCGCCGCGAGCTCCATGAGCACCTGGCCGAGCTGCCCGCGGTCGGCGGTCACGAGGCAGGGCCGCGAGGCGACAGCAACATGCAGTTCGATGCTCGGGCCGAGCGTGCGGCGCAGCAGCTCTTCGTTACGGCGCAGGAGCTGGCTGAGGTCAATGAGTTCAGGGCTGATCAGTTCCTGGCCGCCGACGGCGAGCAGCTGACGGACCCGCTGGATCACCCGCTGGCCGAGGATCTCGATCTGCTCCGCATCCCGGCCGGTTTCCTCCCATGCTTCCTTGTCGATGCCCCGCCCGGCTCCTTCCGCAGCCTGGACCGCGATGAACTCCGTGTAGTTGAGCATGGCGCCCACCATGTTGTTGAAATCGTGCGCGACGCCGCCGGCCAGCCGGCCGACGCTTTCCAGCCGCCGTGACTGGTCGCGCTGGGCCTCAAGCTGAGCGCGCTGGGCTCTCTGGTCAGCCTCGGTGATGGCACGGCGGATGACCGACGCGAGGCGCGCGGGACGGTCCTTGAACACGTAGTCCGTCGCGCCCTGGCTGATGAGCTCATCTGCTTCCCCGTCGCCGATAACACCGGACAGGAAAATGAAGGGCACCTGCGGGAATCGTTCCTGGGTGATCTTCAGGGCGTTCTTGCCGGAGAAGCCCGGCAGGGCGAAGTCAGCCAGGATCACGTCCGGGCCGAAGGCGGCGAGCTGCTCGGCGAACGCCGTTTCGGTGTCCACCACGACGGCGGTGAAATCGAGGCCGGCACCGGTGAGGAGGCGCTGCGCGAGCTCGGCATCCGCAGGATCGTCCTCCAGGAAGAGGATGCGCAGACTTCGCCCGGCCGCGTCCGCTGCGCCGGGCAGCCGGCGGCCGGCGGCCTGCCATCCGGCCAGTTCCCCCGCCCCGGGCTCGCCGCGGCGCCGGGCGGCGGCGGCAGGTCCCGGCCCGCTGGCTCGCGGGATGATCTCGGGCGGCGGCTCGTTGACCACCAGCCAGAAGGCGCTGAGGGCGCTGGCCGTGCTGGCATAGTCGCCGACGGCCACGGGCTTGCGCACGTAGGCGTTGGCGCCCGCGAGATAGGCGGCGAGGATGTCTTCCTGCTGCCCGGAGGAGGTCAGCACGACAACGGGGATGAGCTGGGTCCGCTCATCGGCCCTGATCCGGTGCAGGACCTCGAATCCGTCCAGCTTGGGGAGCATCAGGTCGAGCAGGATGAGGCAGGGAGCCTCGGTATCCGCCTGGTCGCCGGGGAAGAGTCGCTGGAGGCACTCGGCGCCGTCCCGGGCAACGCTGACCTCTTCCAGGATGCCGATCTTCCTGAGGGCCCGGAGAGTCAGCGCCTCATCGTCGGGATTGTCCTCGACCAGCAGGATCCGCCGGGTCATCACGGGTTTTCCTTGGCGCCGAGCGTGAAATAGAAGGTCGCGCCGTGACCGACCGTGCCCTCGGCCCGTACCTGGCCGCCATGGCGTTGGACGATCTGGCGCGCGCTGGCGAGGCCGATGCCGGTGCCGGGAAAATCGCGCGCCGGGTGCAGCCGCTGGAATGGCTCGAACAGCTTTGCCTGGTAGGCGGGGTCGAAGCCGACGCCGTTGTCGCGGACGTAATAGCAGGGACCGGCGTCACCTGCCGGGCCGGTCCCGAACTCGATCACGGCCTCATCCTGGCCGGAGGTGAACTTCCAGGCGTTGTCCAGCAGGTTCTGCAGCACCGTCCGGATAAGGCTGCGATCCGCCTGCACCAGGATCGCGGCCTGGATGACAAACCGGGCCTGGCGGCCGGGCGCGTGATCGCGGAGCGCTTCTGCTATCCGGCTGGCCTCGGCGGACAGATCCACCGCCTCGCGGTGAATCTCGGCGCCAGCGACCTGGGAGAACCGCAGCAGGTCATCGATGAGCGTCGCCATGTGATCGCTGGCGACCTGAATGCGCTCCGCGTAACCCTGGCCGACCGCGCCGAGATCCTCCCCGTACTCCTCCAGCAGGGCCGCGCTGAAGCCGCTCAGCGCGCGCAGCGGTGCCCGCAGGTCATGGGCCACCGAATAGGAAAAGGTCTCCAGGTTCCGGTTGGCCAGCTCAAGCTCCTGCGCGCGGCGGCTGAGCTCTGCCGCGTGGTTGTGCTGCTCGGTGATGTCCCTGGCGATGGATGACGCCCCGACCAGCACGCCGTTCTCGTCGCGGATCGGCGAGACCGTCACCGAGACGGGCAGCGTGCTGCCATCCTTGCGCCGCCGCACGGTATCGAAGTGCAGGACGCGCTCGCCCCTGCCGATCTTGTCGAGGATGTCCCTGATCTCCCAGGCCCGCTCCGGCGGCGACAGGACCGTGATCGGCTTGCCCACGATCTCGTCCGCCGCGTACCCGTACATGCGCTCGGCGGCCGGGTTCCAGCTCGTGATCACCCCCGTGAGGGTCTTACTCACGATGGCGTCATCGGATGAGTCGACGATCGCCGACAGCAGCCTGGGCCCCGCCAGCCGGCGCCAGGCTGCCATCTCGTCAAGGTAGCCCGTGGCATTACCCCCCATGCGCGTCGAAGGCAGGCAAGAGAAAAAGGTGCGCTGAGCCCGTTTGATAACTACTTAACGTTATCAATCCTAAACCCCAGGTAACATAGAGTGAGAAGTGCGCCGCGAGAAGGGCGCCAGCGAGGAGGACGGCATGCCCGGCAGCGCGGGACAGCGGGATGCCCAGGACCTCGACGGGCCGGCGGATCACCAGCCCCCGCAGGCACAGCGGGAAAAGTCCCAGGCGCAGCTGCTGCAGGCGCAGCGCCTGGAGAACCTGGGCCAGCTTGCCGGCGGGGTCGCGCACGACTTCAACAACCTGCTCGCCGTGATCCTGAACTACGTGGCCTTCGCCAAGGAGGAACTCGACGCCGCCAGCGAGGGGAACTGGGCCGCTCAATGCGCGTCGGCGAGCAGTGACCTCGCGCAGATCGAGCGGGCCGGCGAGCGGGCCGCCAGCCTCACCCGCCAACTGCTCGCCTTCGCCCGGCGCGAGGTCATCCAGCCGCAGGTCCTCAACCTCAACACCGCCATCACCGCAGTTGAGGAGATGCTGCACCGGACCATCGGCGAGCATGTCGAGCTGGTCACGGTACTCGCCGGTGACCTGAATCCCGTGCTGGCCGACCCCGGCCAGGTCGAGCAGGTCCTGGTGAACCTGGCGCTCAACGCCCGCGACGCCATGCCCGCCGGCGGCACACTGACCATCGATACCAGCAACATCACCGTGGACGGCGACTCCGTCGCTGGCGGATCGAAATCACGGCAGGGCCTGAACGTACGGCTGCGGGTCAGCGATACCGGCACCGGAATGCCGCCGGAGGTCATCGAGCACGCGTTCGAGCCTTTCTACACCACCAAGCTGGACGGCACCGGGACCGGACTGGGCCTTGCCACCGTCTACGGGATCGTCGCCCAGGCCGACGGCCAGATTCAGGTGCATTCCGAGCCCGGCGCCGGCACGAGCTTCACCATCACGCTCCCGGTGACGGACCTGGCAGCCACCCCCGCGGCGGAACCCGTGCCGTACACCCGAACCCCCCGGGGAGAGACGGTTCTGGTGGTCGAGGACGAGCCTGCCCTCCGCGAGGTGACGAGGCGGATCTTCGCCCGTAATGGCTACCGCGTGATCACCGCCGGGGATGGCCCGGAAGCCCTCAGCATCGCCCACGAACACCCGGGTGAGATCTACCTGCTGGTCACCGACGTCGTGATGCCGCTCATGCTCGGCAAGGAAGTCGCGGAGAAAATGCTGGAGATCAAGCCCGGCATCGAGGTGCTCTTCATGTCCGGCTACGCCCGGCCCGTCCTCGCGTCCCAGGGCCGGCTGGAACCCGGCGTGGCCCTGGTGGAGAAGCCGTTCTCCGAGACCGACCTGATGGCCAAGGCCGCGCAGGTGCTGAACGGCCACTTCCGCGGATTCAGGACCGTCCTGCCCCGCCCCGGCTGACCGGCGCGCCCAGGCCGGCGACTAGGCCGGCGCCGTGGCCTGCTCCTCCGCTTCCCGGGCCAGGGAACTCGGTCCGCGGCCCCAGATACGATCGCGCTCGGGCAGGCTGGCCAGCCGGGCAGCGATCTGCTTCCTGCGGGGCTCGTCGTGGCCGCGGATTTCCCCGATGAGCTCGCTGGCGCGGGTGCGGACTAGGTCGCGCCAGGCGCTGGCCTCGTCAGGGCCGTCGGATGCCGGGGGTGGCTCGATTCCCAGGACCTGCTCCGCATACCGCTCGAGCATGGCGTCCGTCGGCCGCCGCGGGCGGGCGTCGTGCACTGCGGCGGCAGGCGGGCGCCCGGCCAGGGCGAGTATCTTCTGCAGGTCGAACAATCGCTCCGTCTCCGCTGACGCCACCACGCGCCGCCCGAGCTCCCAGCCGGAGCTGGTGATCCAGCGCGGGTTCGGCGAGCCGTCCGCGTTCAGCGCGGGCGCGATGTAGGCGTCGCGGGCGCCCGGCGCGCGCTGCCACGCGCGCTGCTCGTCCCGGCGCAGCGGCGCGAACGCGCGGCTGTCCAGCTGCAGCTGGCGGGTGGCCCACAGATACCCCTCGAGGAATCCGGCGTTCTGCGGCCAGCGCAGCTCAGCCAGCGTCGCCAGGACGACCTCGCGGATCGACGGGCCAGGCCGGGTGGCGCGGATTCCCGCGCTGGCCGTGCGCCGGAGCTCGCCGATCAGCTCATCGCGCCGGTCGTCGAGCCGCTCCAGCACCGATACCTGAGCCACCAGATCGGGAACGGGCACTCCGGCGTCGCGGGCGTCGGTCACCAGCCGCTGCTGGAGCAGCAGGGCTTCCTCCAGCGTCGCGACGAGCTCCGCGCGCACCGCGGGTGAGTTCACGCGCCCATCGTACCCACGTTTCCATGCATCGTCAGCATGGTACTTAGAGGTCAGGACCACGAGCGAGAACATTCCATGTTTACAACGCATGGAAAATCCATGTATCCTGTGCATGGACGATGCAGATACCGCACGAGAGCGCCGTCACGAAGGAGGCCTCATGGTGCTGACGATGATCGGCGGCGGCAGGGGCTGCCGGCCGCGGCGGCCGGATGGCAAGCGGGGGCGCTATCCGGCGCGGACGTTGCATCTCGTCGACATCGAGAACCTGGCCGGCGCTGCGCTGCCGAGCCTGGGCAGGATCCGCGAGGTACATCTTCTCTATGCCGTGCGCCCCGGCCTCGGGGGCCTCGATCAGGTCGTGGTTGCCTCCAGCCACCTGGCCTGGCTGAACGCCGCCCTCGGCTGGCCCGATGCCCGCTACCGGGTTCGCTCCGGGCCGGACGGCGCCGATCTCGAGCTGCTCGACGTGCTCTACAACGAGAACGTCCCCCGGCGGTTCACCCACGTCGTGATCGGGTCGGGCGACGGCGCGTTCGCCCCGGCAGCGACCAGCCTGGCCGCCGCCGGCGCCAGGGTGACCGTGGTCAGCCGCCGGCACGGCCTGTCCGCCAGGCTCGCCCTGGCGGCGCACGAGGTGATCTTCATCGATCCTCCTGAGCCGCCCGCCGCCGGGGAGCACGGGCCTCCCGTGGAGGCCGCCTGATGCGCGCGCCAGCACCCGTAGCTGCCCGGCTGGCGGCCTCCGGCGCGGCCAGCCCGAGCGCGGCCTCCGGCGCGGCCAGCCCGAGCGCGGCCTCCGGCGCGGCCAGCCCGAGCGCGGCCTCCGGCGCGGCCAGCCCGAGCGCAGCCAGTTCATAGGACCGCCGCCCCGTTGTCCCGGACGCAGCGCCTGGCCGTCGTCCTGGTGCTCAACCTCGCGCTGGTGGCCGGCCTGGGGACGGTGGGCGCGACGGCCCATTCGCTCGCGGTGCTCGCGGCGGGCGGCGACTACCTGCTGGACGCCGCCGGCGTGGGCCTGGCATTGCTGGCGATCCGGCTGTCAGCGCGCCCGGCGGGCCGCGGCAGGCCGGCGGGCTACCCGAATGCCCAGAGACTTGCCGCGCTGGTCAACGGCGGATGGCTGCTAGTGCTCGAGCTACTCGTGACCGGCGCGGCGGCGGATCGGCTGATCAGGGGCACTCCTGCGGTGGACGGCCTGCCGGTGCTCGTGGTGAGCGCCATCGCCGCGCTCGGGATGGCCGCCGGCGCGCTCGTCCTGCTGGGCGGCGGAGACGATCCGGCGCGCCAGGGCGGGGAGCGGGACCTGTCCGTCGCGGCCATCCTGCTCGACACGATCGCGGACGCCGCCGCGGCCGCGGGCGTGGCCGTGACGGGCGGGATCATCGCGGCGACGCACGGCTGGTACTGGCTCGACCCCGCGGTGGCGCTGGCCATCGCCGTCGTCATTGCCTACCACGCCGCCGCGCTCATCCGGAAGGCCCTCAGCCCGCGACCACATCAGGGCGCGAAGTCGTAGAGCCCGTTTCCCTCGGTGGCGACGAACAGCGTGCCCTGGGCGAAGACCGGCTGGCCGAAGACGCGGCCCGAGCCGACTGGCAGGGTCTTCAGTATGGCGCCGGTCGAGGCGTTGATCAGGTAGGCACCCGGAGTAGTGGCGCCGGCGCAGCTGTAGGTACCTGCGGCGAGCACGCCGGCACTGTCCAGCGTTGGCGTGCCCATGATCGCGCAGGGCAGGCCGGTCTGCCAGATGTAGGCGCCATTCGCGGGGTTGACGCGGCGAACGGATCCGCCGTACCTGGTTGGCCCGATAGTGGTGCCATCGCCGCCCACGTAGAGCGCGCCCGTCTGGCCGTCCCAGACGGCGCTGGCGAGGCACGAGCTGAGCGAGCCGGCCGGAGCGCCGATAGCCCGGATCCACAGTGCCGAGCTGCCCAGCGGATTCGCGGCCAGCGCGTAGTACTTCCCGTCCTTGTTGCAGGCACCCACGTCCGGTGGCGTGCCGCCGCTACCGAACAGGGTCGGCGAGGAGCCGAAGTCCCAGTCGTGGCCGTGGCCGGCGGTTCCCGGCGCCTGCCATGCCTGCAGCAATCCCAGCGACGAGGAAAGGTGCACGATCGACAGGGAGTTCCCGATCTGGTTGCCGGGCGGGCAGCTGTCGACGGTGGGGTCACACTCGTTGCCGGTCGATACCCACAGATCGCTGCCGTCCGACGACCCCGCTACGCTCGACCAGACGCTGCCGCCGATCGACCCGGCGGGCACGGTATACCAGGTGTGCAGCACCTGGCCGGTGTGCTGGTCGAGCTCGACCACCCCGCCGCGGATCAGCGGATCGTCACAGCTCGACGACAGGCCAACGTAAACGTGGCCGCCGGCCACCATCGGCGACGACCAGTTGTAGTACGCGTCGGGACCTGGCGTGCTCGCCGGGCCGATCTCGGTCTTCCACGCCACGGCGCCCGTCGAGGCGTTCAGCGCGTAGAGGTAGCGTGCGCCGGAGACATAGACGGTGCTCACGCCGGTGACCGGGTCCGGCAGCACGGCGGCGGTCGAGCTGATCCCGCGCGCAGGGCAGGTCGCCTTCGGCTCGGTGTCGAGCTGGCGGCTCCAGGTCACCGCGCCCGTCGCCTCGTTCAGCGCGTAGAACCCGCCGCTCTGCGCGCCGATGTAGACGCGCCCGGCTACGACGGTCGGGCTCGCATCGAGGACAGGCGCCGGATCGCCCGTGACGGCCGGCGGCTGCCAGTGCCATGCCTCGGTCGCCGAAGCAGCATTCGACGGCGTGAACGCCGTCGCGAGGCTTACGGAGCTGTGCTGCGGACCATGCAGGTACTGCGACCAGTCGAGGGTCGGCCCGGCCGCCGGCGACGCACCCGCCGCCGCCGTCGGGACCAGCAGCGACCCGCCAGCCAGACCTAATGCGGCTACGGCCGTCAGCACTCGCGCGACCGAGCCGTGCCTGGACATCGCGCCCCCTTCCGACTGACCCCACCGGCAGCGCCCAGTGAGCGATCCTAGTCCGCTGTGCTCCTTCCGCGGGTACGGATCTGACCTGTCAGCCTTCCCCCCGGCGCGATGATGATGCCGGGAACCCGGACAACGAGCGCGCCACTCCCGGCTAGCGCGGGTGAGCGGAGGCGGCCTGGCCAGTCCGGCGGGCCGATTAGGCTCCGGCTCATGCCTGACCTGACCGAGATGGCCCGGCGCTGGCACGCCGATCTCGACGCCTGGGCGATCCCCGGGCACATCACCGCGGCGGTCAGCGAGTCTCCCTGGGTGCTCCCCCGGCAGGTCTTCGCCCGCCGCGCGGACCGGCTGGCCGGCGCCCCGGCCGGCCCGTCCTTCGAGCGCGCCTGGGCAGCGCTCGATCCGCCGGGCAGCGTACTGGACATCGGGTCCGGCGCCGGCGCCGCGTGCCTGCCGCTGCTCCCCCGGGCCAGCGCGCTGACCGCCGTGGACGCCGATCCCGGCATGCTCGAGCTGCTCGCGCGCCGGGCCGCGGCCCTGGGCACCGAGGCGTGCCGGCTGGCCGGGAACTGGCCTGACATCGCCGCGCGGACGCCGCCGGCCGACTTGGTGACCTGCCATCACGTCGTTTACAACGTGCCGGAGCCGGTGCCCTTCCTGGCGGAGCTCACCGCGCACGCACGTCGCCGGGTTGTGGTCGAGACAGCGGCGGTGCATCCACTGACCGCCCTCAATCCGTTCTGGCTGAAATTCCACGGCCTCCGGCGACCGGAATCGCCGACCGCGGCGGATCTCCTGGAGATCCTGGCCGCCATGGGCCTGGAGCCCCGGTCCGAGCGCTGGAGCAGGCCGGGCGGCCCGGACTACGCCAGCTTCGGTGAGCTCGTCGACGTCACCCGGCGGCGGCTGTGCCTGCCGCCGGAGCGGGCCGGCGAGGTCGGCGACGCGCTCGCCGGGGCCGGGATCGATCCGGGGCGCCCGGCGGACCTCGGCTCATCCGGCCGCGAGGTGGTCACGATCTGGTGGGCAGGCAGCGCGTGATGAATCTGACATCACCGCATCGGCCGCAGGAACGTCTAGGGATATGGCAAACGTCTAGGGATATAGGACGTTCGTGACAGCAGAGGCAAGGACGGGACGCCAGTGAGCGAGTGGCCGGAAGGCTGGTTCAGGGAGGGTTCAGCTGCGGCCGGATCGTCGGGCGGCCCGCCGGGCGGTCCATCGGACCCCACCGTGAAGCTCCCTGCTGGCGGCGGCCAGGCCGGGCCGGCCGGTGATTATCAGCGCGGCCAGCAGCCAGGCGGTAGCGGGCCGGCGTCCGGCGGGCCGGCGTCCGGCGGGCCGGCGTCCGGGGCGGCAGCGTCCGCCGGGGCGGCTTCCGGGGCGGCAGCGTCCGCCGGGGCGGCGCAGCGGGGCGGCGCGCCAGCGGCCTGGCCCGCGCAGCCACCTTCGCGGAGCGCGCCGGGAGACGGCAGGCCCGGCAAGGCCGCCCGCGGCCGGAGGGCAGGCCGCGTGGGCGCCACGGGCAGCGCGCGCGGCACGGGCGGCGCAAGCGGCACGGGCGGCGCGAGCGGCACGGGCGGCGCGAGCGGCGCGAGCGGCGGCACGGGCCGCACGCCCGGCGGCACGAGCGGCACGGGCCGCCGGTGGCTGCGCCCGCGCCGGATCGCAGCGATCCTCTGCGCCCTGGTGGCGCTGCTGCTGGTCGCGGCCTCCGGCGGGTACTTCTACCTGAACTCCCAGCTGGTCAGGAAGAACGTGCTGGTGAACTACGCCGGCCGGCCTGCGGTCTCGGCCGGGCAGAACTGGCTGATCGCCGGGTCGGACAGCCGGCAGGGCCTGACCCGCAAGCAGGAGCGGCAGCTAGCCACCGGCATCGACATCGGCGGCCAGCGTTCCGACACGATCATGATCTTGCATGTCCCCTCCAACGGCGGGCCGTCCGTGCTCGTCAGCCTGCCCCGCGACTCCTACGTCCCGATCCCCGGCTACGGGGACAACAAGATCAACGCCGCGTACTCGTTCGGCGGCCCGCGACTGCTCGCCGAGACCGTGCAGGACGTGACCGGGCTGCGCATCGACCACTACATGGGGATCGGCTTCGGCGGCTTCGTCGGCGTGGTCAATGCCGTCGGCGGCGTGCGGATGTGCCTGAAGACGCGGCTCTACGACCAGGCATCCGGGGCCCGGCTGAAGAAGGGCTGCCAGACCCTCGACGGCGCGCAGGCGCTCGAGTACGTGCGGACCCGGCACAATTTCGCCGACCAGGACTTGCAGCGCGTCCAGAACCAACGGCTGTTCCTGCGGGCGCTGCTCAGCAAGATGACGAGCCCCGGCGTCATTCTCAACCCGTTCGCCGCGATTCCGGCCGCCATCGGGGTGGCCGACACCGTCACCGTCGACCAGGGCACGAGCCTGTACCAGCTGATCAGGGCCGCATTCGCGCTGCGGCACCCGGAGACCACGACGGTCCCGATCGCCAACTCGAACTATTACACGCCCAACGCGGGGGACGCGGTGCAGTGGAACAGCGCCGAGGCGACGCAGTTGTTCAACGACCTGAAGTACGACCGGCGCGTGCCGAAGAGCCTGATCACCGGCTCCAAGCAGGCGGCCGCCTGACGGCCGGCTTCCGCCAGACGGCCGGCCTCCGCCTGACGGCCGGCTTCCGCCAGACGGCCGGCCTCCGCCTGACGGCCGGCTTCCGCCAGACGGCCAGCCTCCAGCTGGGACGCAACACGCACAATGCGTACATCTGTACGCGTGGAGAATTTCTCCGATACGATGCCAACCGCTCCCCGTGGCTCATCACTGCAGCCGGAGGTCAGATGAGGACCTACACTCTCCCCGACGTCGCGCGCGCCTCCCGCCTGTCCTCGCGCGAGTCCCAGATCATGACGCTCATCGCGGCAGGGCACTCGAACGGCGAGATCGCGGCAAGCCTCGTCCTCGCGGAGAAGACCGTAAAGAATCACGTGAACCGCATCTACGCCAAGCTCGGCGTTGGCTCGCGGTCGGCGGCGATCTCCCAGTGGGGACCGGCGTCATCGGTGGCAACCGAGGTCACGCCCGACTAGCCGACCGATCTTCCGGCATCCCAGGTCACCGCCCGGCCGCCGCTGCCAGCATCCAGGGCTGCCACAGCGCGCCTTCAGCTAACGTTCAGGAAAAGACGGCAGCATGGGGGCCATGATGAGCATGGCGAACGACGTCCGCAAGCCGGCGGACGCCCGGCTGCTCGTGGTCGAGGACGAGCCGAACATCCTGGAGCTGCTGTCTGCCAGCCTGCGCTATGCCGGGTTCGAGGTCATCACGGCCGCGGCGGGCGGCGAGGCCGTGCAGGCTGCCCAGCGGCACCGGCCCGACCTCATCGTGCTCGACGTCATGCTGCCGGACATGGACGGCTTCGACGTGATCAGGCGGCTGCGGGGCGGCGGAGCCAGGATCCCGGTGGTGTTCCTGACCGCGCGGGACTCGACGGAGGACAAGATTCACGGGCTGACGCTCGGCGGTGACGACTACGTGACGAAGCCCTTCTCCCTGGAGGAGGTCATCGCGCGGATTCGCGCCGTGCTGCGCCGCACCCGGGGGGACGGGACAGAGCCGCCGCCGCGGCTGAAGTTCGCCGACCTGGAACTCGACGAGGACAGCCACGAGGTCTGGCGGGCCGGCGCCCAGATCCAGTTGTCGCCGACGGAGTTCAAGCTGCTCAGGTACTTCATGGGCAACGCCAACCGGGTGCTGTCCAAGATGCAGATCCTCGACCACGTCTGGGACTACGACTTCCGCGGCGACACCGGGATCGTGGAGTCCTACGTCTCCGTGCTCCGGCGCAAGGTCGACTCCGCCGAGCCGCATCTGCTGCACACGCTCCGCGGCGTCGGCTACGTGCTCAGGCTTCCCTCGTCCTAGCCGGACGATCATGGCCATGACCTCGGGACCCGCTCGCCTCTGGAAGGCGGCCAGGGGACTCCCTGACCGCACCCCGCTGCGCGTCAAGCTGATCTCGGCCGTACTTGCTCTCGTCGCCCTTGCGCTGGCAGTGATCAGCCTTACCGGCATCACCGTAATCAGGCACTACCTGCTCAGCCGTGCGGATGAGCAACTCCAGACCCTCTATCTCCAGGCCCTGCAGTTCGGCGGCAGAGCGCCGCGCGCGCCGTCACCTGATCAGTGGGTCTACGAGGCGCTGACGCCGCCCGACACGGTGAGCCGACTGCCCGGCGGGTTGCTGCCGACCGGAACTCCTGGTCCCGCCGTCGTGCCAGAGGTCTCCTGGCTCGCGGCCAACCCCGGTAAAGCCCGGACCGTGGCGGCCACGTCAGGAAACAGCAAATGGCGCATCGCCGCGTACCCGGACTTCCCCTTCATCACCACCACCGGGACGCCTGTCAGCGGCACTCTGGTGATCGGCCTAGACGTGACCAGCGTGTACAGCACGCTGGGGCAATTGATCGCCATCGACATACTGGTGAGCGTGCTTGTCGTGCTGGTCCTTGCGATTCTCGGCATCGCGCTGGTGCGCGCCAGCCTGCGTCCGCTCGATGAAATCGAGCAGACCGCCCGCGGCATCGCGGCCGGCGATCTCACCCGCCGTGTTCCTGACCGCGATCCGCGGACCGAGGTCGGGCGGCTCGGGCGCTCGCTCAACGCCATGCTCAGCCAGATCGAGGTGGCGTTCCGCGCCCGCTCCGAGTCCGAGGAGGCTGCCCGCGGCTCGGAACAGCGGATGCGGCAGTTCGTCGCCGATGCCAGTCACGAGCTGCGCACGCCGCTGACCACCATCAGGGGCTTCGCCGAGTACTACCGGCAGCGTGGCGGGATCGACGACGGCAGGCTCAACGGCGGCGGCGGACGGGGCGGCAGCGGGAGCGGGGGTCACGAAGGGCTCGAGGCGCCGGCCGACCCCGCTCACGAGCTTTCTGACGTCGGCACCGCGACCGCCGGCACGGGTCAGGCGGGCGCGCTGATCCAGGCAGGCGGGCCAGCGGCAGGCACTGACATGGCAGGTGCCCACGCGGCGGATGCCCACGCGGCAAGCACTGACGCGGCTGAATCATCGCGCGGCGGCCAGCTGACCCGGATCGACCTGGACCGGATCATGCGACGGGTCGAGCAGGAGTCGACCAGGATGGGCGTGCTGGTGGAGGACATGCTGATGCTGGCCAGGCTCGACCAGCAGCGGCCCCTGGAGAGCCGGCCCGTTGACCTGCTGACGCTCGCCGCCGATGCGGTGCATGACGCCAGGGTCATGGCGCCCGGGCGGAGCATCGACCTGACGGTGGGAGCCGGCGCCGCCATGATCGTCATCGGCGACGAGACCCGGCTCCGGCAGGTGATCGGGAACCTGATGAGCAACGCGCTCGTGCATACCCCGGACGGCACGCCCGTGCAGGTGCGGATCCGGTCGGGATTCCTGGACGAAACAGCCCCAGGTGCTGGCCCGGCCGCAGTCCCCGCCCCGGCCGCAGTCCCGCCCCCGCCTGCGGCCGCAGTCCCGGCCCCGGCTGCAGTCCCGCCCCCGCCCGCCGGCCCGCCCCCGGCTGCAGTCCCGGCCCCGGCCGCAAGCATGGCAGCCGCCGCGCTGCCTGCCGTCGTCCTGGAGGTGGCCGACCAGGGCCCAGGGCTTACCCCGGACCAGGCAGAACGCGCCTTCGAGCGGTTCTACCGCGCCGATCAGGCCAGGACCAGGCAAGCGGGCGGGACCGGCCTTGGCCTCGCGATTGTGGCCGCCTTGGTCACCGCCCACGGCGGCACGGTGCGGGTCGACACATCACCAGGCAGTGGCGCCACGTTCCGCATCGCGCTCCCGATGGCGCCAGAGGCGCGCGGCCATACCGCGAGCTGAGGCCCGCACCCCTGGAGGCGGCCGGGCAGCTGGCCCGGCCGGGCAGGCAGGCCGGGCCGGGGCGCTTGCCCGCCCGCGGTGAGCGCTGCCCGGCCCGACCGGGCCGCTTACCCGCCCGCAGCGAGCGCTGCCCGGGCCGCAGTCAGCGCCGCGTCCCGGTAGCCGGCGCCGAACAGGCAGACATGCACGAGCAGCGGATGCAGCTGATGCAGCGGCACCCGGGCCCGCCAGCCGACCGCCAGCGGCGCGACCTCCTGGTAAGCAGCCATGATCCGGTCCAGGAACGGCGCGCCGAACAGCGCCAGCATGGCCAGGTCGGACTCCCGGTGGCCGCCATGCGCGGCGGGGTCGACCAGCCATCCCCGGCCGCAGGACCAGATCAGGTTCCCCGCCCAGCAGTCGCCGTGGATGCGGCTGGGCGGCTCGGCCGGGCCGGCCAGCTCACTCGCCGCTGCGGCGACCGTCTCCAGCAGCCGGACATCGGCCCCGGCCAGGGCGCCGGCGTCGAAGCCGCGCCGGACATAAGGCAGCAGCCGCTCGCGGGCATACCACTCGGGCCATGAGTCCCCACCATCGTTCCCGAGGGGCAGGCTGGCGATGAACCCCGGCCACGGCGCGCCGAAGCCGGCGGATCCGGCCCGGTGCAGGCGAGCCAAATCCCCGCCGAATCGCTCCGCCGCGGCCGCGGCCGCCGCCTCGCCCGGGATCCATGAGACTAGGAGCGCACCCGCGTCCCAGCCCAGCACCTCGGGCACCGGCACCGCCGCCGCATCGGCCAGCCAGCGCAGCCCGCGGGCCTCGGCCTCGAAGACGCCGCCGGCGCCGCGGGCCGCCGCCTTGGCAAACGCCAGCCGCCCGCCGGCCAGCCTGACCTGGTAATGGCCCCACTGGTGCTGCCCGCCCACACGGCGGATCTCGCGCACCGGCGCGCCGGCCAGCCGGCCGAGCCTGGCCGCGACGTCCGGATCCGCTGGCGCGGGCCCGGTCACCGCCCGGCCACGCGGTCACCGCCGCCAGCGGCCGGGCTGTCCCCGACCAGGACGGCCAGCTGGGCAGCCAGCCCGCTGGCCGCGGCCTGCACCAGGTCAAACGCGAGCGCGTACTCTTCCGCGCCGCCGTGATAGGGGTCGGGGACGTCGCCGTCGTAAGGATCACCGCCAGCCTTGCCCGCACCGCCAGCCTCGCCCGCGGCAGCGGCGGCACCGGCACCGGCAGCGGCAGTCGCCGGATCGAACGACCTGAGCAGCCGGATCCGGTCCCTGGCCGTCTCGCGATCCGGTGCCATCCGGCGCAGGTCGGCGAGATTCTGCCGGTCCATCGCGACCACGAGGTCGTAGCGCCGGAACGACGCGCGGTCGAACTGGCGGGCCCGGTGCCCCGACCCGTCGTACCCGCGGGCGGCCAGTTCCGCGCGCGCCCGCGGATCCATCGGGCCGCCCAGGTGCCAGTCACCGGTGCCCGAGCTGTCCACCTCGACCCGGCCGGACAGGCCCGCCCGCGCCAGCTCCTCGCGGAGCACCACCTCGGCGGTCGGTGACCGGCAGATGTTCCCCAGGCAGACCAGCGAGACACGATACGGGCCGAACGGATCGCGAGGTGCCGGTGGCGGCTCCCAGGCGAGCTCATGAGCGGGCATCTCACCAGGATGCCCGACCAGCCGGATGCCCGGTCACCAGGCTGGCCGGCCAGGGCAGCGCATGCGCCGGCGTCACCAGTCCTTACCTGGCCGGGCGGGCCGGACCGGGCGGGTGCGCGCCTGCCGCGGCGGGCTGTCACGATGGACCGCATGTCGCCGAGCAGTAACTACCGGAAGCTGTCGCTCTGGCTGGACACGGTGCCCGGAACCCTCGTTCCTGCCGAACCTCTGTCCGGTGACCTCGACATTGACGTCGCGATCGCCGGGGCGGGATATACCGGGCTGTGGGCGGCCTACTACCTTGCCCGCGCGGAGCCCGGCCTGCGGATCGCGGTCTGCGAGCGCGAGATCGCCGGGTTCGGCGCCTCCGGGCGCAACGGCGGCTGGTGCTCGGCCCTGTTCCCCGCGTCGCTCGGCAAGCTGGCCCGGATGGCCGGGCGGGACGCGGCGATTGCCATGGGGCGGGCCATGCAGCAGACCGTGGACGAGGTCGCTGCCGCGGCCGCCGCCGAGGGCATCGACTGCCACTGGGCGAAGGGCGGGACGGTGCAGCTGGCCCGGTCCGGCCCGCAGCTCGAGCGGGCCAGGGCGGAGGTGGCGGAGGCCAGGGAGTTCGGGTTCGGCGACGCCGACCTGCGGCTGCTGACCGCGGCGGAGGCCCGCGACCTAGCGGCCGCGAGCGGCGTGCTGGGCGGGACGTACACGCCGCACTGCGCCGCCATCCACCCGGGCAGGCTAGTCCGCGGGCTGGCCGAGGCGGTGCGCCGCCGCGGCGTCGCGGTGTTCGAGCGCACGCCGGTGACGCGGATCGAGCCCGGCCGCCTGGTCACGCCGATGGGCACGGTCCGGGCCAGGCACGTGATCCGCGCCACGGAGGGTTACACGCCGCAACTGCCGGGCCTGCGGCGCGCGATCGCGCCGGTGTACTCGCTGATGATCGCGACGGCGCCGCTGCCGGATTCGGCCTGGGCCGAGATCGGCCTCGCGGGCAGACCCACGTTCGGTGATCTCCGGCACCTGATCATCTACGGGCAGCGGACCGCCGACGGGCGCCTCGCGTTCGGCGGCCGGGGGGCTCCCTACCATTTCGGCTCGTCGGTCCGGCCGTCGTTTGATCGGGCGCCCGGCGTGTTCAGCGCGCTGCGCGATACGCTCGCCGAACTCTTCCCCGCGCTGCGCGACGTTCCGGTGACGCATGCCTGGGGCGGCCCGATCGGCGTGCCGCGGGACTGGTGCGCGTCGGTCGGCCTGGATCGCGTCTCTGGTCTCGGCTGGGCTGGCGGCTATGTCGGTGACGGCGTCTCCACCACGAACCTGGCCGGCCGGACCCTGGCTGACCTGGTCCTCGGCAGGGACACCAGCATCACCCGGCTGCCCTGGGTGGGGCACCGCTCGCCG
This sequence comes from Streptosporangiaceae bacterium, assembly GCA_050013415.1. Taxonomy (GTDB): domain Bacteria; phylum Actinomycetota; class Actinomycetes; order Streptosporangiales; family Streptosporangiaceae; genus Palsa-506. The sequence continues at coordinate 38,810 of JBEKFH010000007.1, forward strand.
CGCTGGGAGCCCGAGCCGCTGCGCTGGCTCGGGGCCAACGCGGGCCTGCGGGCGATGAGCTTGGCCGACCACCAGGAGGCGCGGACCGGCCGGCCATCACGAGTCGCGGAGTTCGCCGGCCGGTATCTCGGCGGCTAGCCGGGCACCAGTTCTGCGCGGCACGGATGTACTACCTGTAGTGCCGGCCGGCCGGACGGCACGACTGGTCGGGGAGGACGGCGTGCTCGTCTCGGCCGGCGGTGCTGTCTAGGACGCACTCGTGGCGCTTGCCGCCAAAGAGCACGAGGTAGCCCTCGCGACCAGGGACGCGCGGGCACGAGGCACCCTATGACGCCGTCGGCGTCAAGGTCATTGTCGTCACCTGAGCAGGCCGGCACCCGCCGTATCGTGCCGGCCGTGCCCGGCTGCCGATCGCGCTGGGATTGCTGGCCGACTTCGCCGGCGGCGACCGCCGCCGAAGTCTGCTATTCACCTATCGTTCATCTTCTGTTCACCTTTCAGGTACTCTAATCAGATGATTCCGAT
>JBEKFH010000008.1:0-35714 GCA_050013415.1 Streptosporangiaceae bacterium
TTTCGTGATCACGGAAATCAGGGGTAGCTAGAGCAACCCATCATTTCCGTGATCACGAAATAGCACGGATGGCCGGGCCGCTGGCCCGGAGTTATCCACAGTCACGCTTATTCAAAGTCAGGGTTATCCACAGCGACGAGATTGGCGTGGCCGGGTTATAGCGCCGTGACTCACGCTGAAAGGCATGTCTTATCTGCCCGAGCAGCTGGTGGAACTGGCCGAGTTCCAGCAGGGCGTGATCACGCTTCAGCAGGCTTATGGTGCTGGCCTCACCAGGGGTGCCATCCGGGCACGGGTTGATGGAGGTCGCTGGCAGCGGGTCCACCCCGGGGTCTTCGCTGTCTTCAGTGGGCAGCCAGGCCGCGTCGCGCTGCTGTGGGCGGCGGTGCTGTGGGCCGGGCCCGGCGCGACGCTGAGCCACCACACGGCCGCTGAGCTGTACGGGCTGGCACCCAGGCCAGCACAGCTCCTGCATGTCACCGTGCCCGCCGACCGCCGGGTTCGGCGTGTCCCCGGCCTCGTCATTCATCGGTCGGCGCGGATCCTGGTGGCCCGCCATCCCGCCCAGTCACCGCCGCGCACCCGGGTGGAGGAGACTGTGCTCGATCTCGCTCAGGGGGCCCGGACCTTTGATGACGCGCTCGGCTGGGTGTCCGCCGCCTGTGGTGGACGGCTGACCACGCCCCAGCTGATCGGCGCGGCCATGTCGCAACGTGCCAGGCTGCGTTTCCGCGCGGCGCTCGAGATGGCGATTGACGATATATCGGGCGGAGTACATACCGTTCTTGAGCACCGTTACCTGCATGACGTCGAGCGTCCGCATGGTCTCCCGCGCGCCGAACGCCAGTTCCGGGTCGTCCGCGGCAGCCGCAGCGAGTACCGGGACGCGCTCTACAAGGAGTATCTGGTCGCCGTCGAGACGGACGGCCGGCTGGCGCACCCAGCCCAGGCCAGATGGTGGGATGCGCACCGGGACAACGCCGCAGCGGCCGACGGGATCATAACGCTGCGCTACAGCTGGTCCGATGTCACCACTCGGCCCTGCATCGTCGCTGCCGAGGTCGGTGCCGCGCTGGCCCAGCGCGGCTGGCCGGGTCCGGTGCGGGCATGCGGCGCCAGTTGCGCCGTCCGCCGATCGCGACGACCGACCCCGCTGTTGCCGCTCGCGTAGCGATCGGCGTGCCCCGGCCAGCCCGTGAGCTGACGTCGCGGGGCTCGGTGCTGGTTCCTGGCCGGTCAGCTGATGTCGCGGGGCCTGGCACGGGCTCCTGGCCGGTCAGCTGACGTCGCGGGTCCGGCGCTGGCTCCTGGCCCGCTGGCGCGGCGCGAGACTGGGCCTGGAGAGTTCCTCGGGAAGTGGCAGCAGCGGGTTCGTCGCGCTGGCGACGACGTCACCGGCGATATCGATCACCCGCTGGCCTCGTCCGCGCGCGACGGATCTGAGCTGCTCGAATGCCTGCCTCGGCCGGATCCGGTGCCGCTCGGCCAGTATCCCGATCGCCTGCTCGACCCGGATCCGGACTGCGAGGGCGCGTTCCAGCTGACCGACCGTGGCCCGGAGCCGCCGCGTCTCATCGGGGCTCCCGTCATTGCCAGCCGCATGGTTCCGCGCCGCCTCCCCGGCCCCTGCCGCCGCACTGCCGCCAGGGCCGTCCGCGGCCAGGCGGCCACCCGCCGCGCCGCCCCCGTGATCACTCCCGGTCGCAGTCGCGGTCGCGGTCGTTGCACCGGAGCGGCCAGGCGGCTCCGGAACGGGGTCAGGCAATTCCGCCGCGATCAGGTCAGCCAGCACCATGGCGCACGTCAGGTCGGGCATGTCTTCGTCGCCCACGCTCCACCCGGCCGCGGTCCGGCGGACAACAGGCCCCTCGGGCACGGCGGCTGACCGGGCGGCGGGGGCGGCGGCGGCAGGGCCGGAGGCAGCGAGGGCGGCGGCAGCGGGGGCAGAGGCAGCGGGAGTGGCGGCAGCGGGGGCAGAGGTAGCGGGAGTGGCGGCAGCGGGGGCAGAGGCAGCGGGAGTGGCGGCAGCGGGGGCAGAGGCAGCGGGAGTGGCGGCAGCGGGGGCAGAGGTAGCGGGAGTGGACGTAGCGGAGGTAGCCGAGGACTTGCCGCCCCCGGCGCGCTCGCCGGCCGTCCGGCCGCTGTCGCCGGCCATCCGGCCGCTGTCGCTGGCCGTCCGGCCCCCGTCGCCGGCCATCAGCTGACAGCCAGCTCGTTCAGCCGTTCCTTTACCTGCGCTGCCGACGGGTTGGTCAGCGCGCTCCCGTCGGGAAAGACGACGGTCGGAACGGTCTGGAACCCGCCATTGACGAGCATGACGTAGTCGGCCGCAGCAGGATCACGCTCGATGTCAATTTCGACCATCTCGATACCGTCCCGCGCGAGCTGGCTCTTCAGCCGCCTGCAGAACGCGCACCAGGTGGTGGTGTACATGGTGAGCGGCTGCTCCATCTGCCGCCACCTCCTCTTCGCTGCTCGCCGGACGCCGAGACCTAATAACGTCCCAGCTTGCCGCCGGATTCCCGCTGGTGTCGGCGCCATACGCGAAGATGGCCCGGACGAAGTTGCCCAGGACAAGGAGGCACAGTGGACTCCCTGCCCGCGTCTGGGCTCACCGGGCCCGAGGCGGTGCTCGCCTCCCTCGACCCCGAGCAGCGCGAAGTCGCTCTTGCCAGCCGCGGCCCGGTCTGCGTGCTCGCCGGGGCGGGCACTGGCAAGACCCGCGCGGTCGCGCACCGCATCGCCTATGCCGTCGCGACCGGGGTGATCGACCCCGGGCGCGTGCTGGCCGTGACCTTCACCACCCGCGCCGCCGGTGAGCTGCGCAGCCGGCTGCGGCAGCTCGGCGATACGGCGGTCCCGGCTGCCGGGCTGCAGCGCGTCCAGGCGCTGACCTTCCACGCGGCGGCGCTGCGCCAGCTCACCCACTTCTGGCCGTCCACCGTGGGCGGCCCGCCGCCGCGGGTGCTCGATTCCAAGATCAGCCTGGTCAGCGAAGCGGCCCGGCGGCTGCGGCTGGCCCCCAGCGTGTCCGAGCTGCGCGATGCGGCGGCGGAGATCGAGTGGGCGAAGGTCAGCCAGGTGCGCCCGGACGATTATCCGCAGGCAAGTTCACAATCGGGTAGAACGGGGCCGTTCACCCCAGTCGACCTGGCCAGGATTTATGCCGGCTACGAGGAACTGCGCCGGGAACGTCAGCTGGTGGATTTCGAGTCCGTGCTCGAGCTCACCGCCGCGATCCTGGCCGACAATCCGGTGGCGGCAGCCTCGGTCCGGGCCAGGTACCGCTATTTCGTGGTGGATGAGTACCAGGACGTCAACCCGCTGCAGAAGCTGCTGCTCGATGCCTGGCTCGGGGACGGCGACGACGTCTGCGTGGTCGGCGATCCTCGCCAGACCATTTACTCGTTCACCGGCGCCACGCCCGCGTTCCTCACCGGCTTCGCCGCCGAGTTCCCCGGCGCGACCGTCATCAGGCTGGTGCGCAACTACCGCTCCACGCCCCAGATCGTGGCCCTGGCCAACCGGGTAAGCGGGGCGGCCGGCGGACCGCCGCGCGGCAGGCTGGCGCCCGGCGGGCTGGCGAGACGGCCGACCAGGGCCATGCCTGGCACCCCGCTGGTGGCGCAGCGGCCGGCCGGGCCGGAACCGGAGTTCGACGAGTTCGCCGACGAGGCCGCGGAGGCGCAGTCGGTCGCCCGCCGCGCCGCGGCGCTGATCCAGGCGGGCACGCCAGCCAGCCAGATCGCCGTGCTGATGCGGATCAACGCGCAGACGCCGGCCTTCGAGCAGGCGCTCGCCGAGGCTGGCGTGCCCTTCGCCGTCCGCGGCGCCGAGCGGTTCTTCGACCGCGGCGAGGTCCGCCAGGCGGCTGGCCTGATCCGGGCTGCGGCCAGATCCGCGTCGGCGGCGGATGATCCGGCGGGCCAGGTGCGGCCGATCCTGTCCGGCGTCGGGCTGACCGCCGACGGCCCGGCCGGCCGCGGCAAGGCACGGGAACGCTGGGAATCGCTGCAGGCTCTGGCTCAGCTGGCCGACGACTTCTTCGCGGCGAATCCGCGAGCCTCGCTCGGTGACCTCGCCGCCGAGCTCGCCCATCGCAGCGCGATGGGGCAGTCTCCGGCGATGGACGGGGTGACGCTCGGCTCGCTGCACGCCGCCAAGGGGCTTGAGTGGGAGGTGGTGTTCCTGCCCGGGCTGACCGACGGGACGCTGCCGATCATTTACGCCAGGACCGAGGATGCCATCGAGGAGGAGCGGCGGCTGCTCTACGTCGGCGTGACTCGCGCCCGGCTGCGGCTGTACCTGTCGTGGGCAGCGGCCCGGGCCGCTGGCGGCCGCGGGACCAGGACGGCGTCCAGGTTCCTGGACGGGATACGCCCGGCCGGCCGGGCGGCGCGGGCTGCCCGCACCGGCCAGGGCCGCACCGGCCAGGGCCGCGCCGGCCAGGGCCGCGCCGCCGCGGGGAGCTCGCAGCCATCCCCGGTGCCGGCCCGCCCAGGCCGGGCCGATACGGTGCCGCGGTACTGACGTTTGTGCGCGGATCCGGCGGAGACGGGCGGCGGGTGACCATGAGCCAGGCACTGGACGCCGTTGTAGCCCTGCTCGACCTGGAGCAGATCGAGGTCGACATCTTCCGCGGCCGCAGCCCGGCGGGGGAGCGCAGGCAGCGGGTGTTCGGCGGGCAGGTGGCCGGGCAGGCGTTGGTCGCGGCCGGCCGCACGGTGCCCGAAGACCGGCTGGTGCACTCGCTGCATGCCTATTTCATCCGGCCGGGTGACCCCACCGTGCCGATCGTCTACCTGGTGGAACGGGTCCGCGATGGCCGGTCCTTCACCACCCGCCGGGTCTCCGGGGTGCAGCACGGGAAGACGATCTTCGCGCTGTCCGCTTCGTTTCATCACCCGGAGCCGGGGGAGTTTCATGCCATCGCCATGCCGGCGGTGCCGCCGCCGGAGTCGGTGACCCCGACGGCTGAGCGGATGCGTGCGCTCTTCGGCCCGCAGGCCAGCGACTTCTTCGGCGATAACCCGATCGACATCCGTCACATCGGGCCGCTGACCTTCGAGGCCGAGCACGACCCCTCGCTGCGCGCCACTACCAACCTCGTGTGGCTGCGCGCCGACGGCGAGCTGCCCGATGATCCGCTGCTGCATGTCTGCCTGATGACGTACGCCTCCGACATGACGCTGCTGGACTCAGTCCTGCTCGCGCACGGGCTGTCCTGGGCGGATGGGCGGACGACGGGGGCCAGCCTGGATCACGCGATGTGGTTCCACCGGCCGTTCCGCGCGGACCGGTGGCTGCTGTACGCGCAGGACTCGCCGATCGCATCCGGCGCCAGGGGCCTGGCCCGCGGCGAGGTATTCACCGCCGACGGGGATCTCGTCGTATCGGTAGTCCAGGAGGGGCTGATCCGCAGCCAGTCCCGCCCGCCCGGAGGACCCGGCCCGGCGGACTCCTAGCCTGTCCCGCCCCGGCCGGACTCCTGAGTGCATCGCAAAATCGGTCTTATCTCGCTACATCGTCACGAAGATACCCAATGAGTTCGCACGGAAAAAAGAGTTGCCCCGTCCCGCCGCGGCTACATAGGCTGCTGGCATGTCTAAGGGCGCGATGACGCACGGAAGGAGGTGCCCGGGATGCTGAGCATGATCTCCAGCGATACGGCTGACGCCGGTACGCGCATGGCTCATAACCAGCTGGCCGTGGCTGCCTGCCCGTCCGGCCGCGTTGCCGCCGCTCGCGAGTTCCGCGGCGGCCTCATGGTGTTCGCGCGCCCGCGCCCCGTCACGGGTTCCCGTGTCGTGGGGAGGGATCTTGAGATCCCCGCCCTGAGGCTTCCGCAGGGGCAGGCGTCTGTCCGCCAGCAGTACCTGAGCAAGACCTACCTGATCAAGGCCCGCGGTGCTGCCGCTAGCGGCGGCATCTCGGGTCCGCATCCGGCGAGGGATCCGGTCTAGAACGACCGGCCTGATCCCCTCAAGGCCGCGGACCCGAGGACCGGGTTCGCGGCCTTTGTCATGCGAGGCCGACGTTTTGTCAGACGCGCAGGAGACGCTGCGAGTAGCAGCTGAGAGGGGTTGGCACCGATGCAATGGCCCGGCACCACCGCCGTGTTGGACGGTCCGGCGGGGTTCGAGGCAGCGGCCGAGCGAGCGGCAGCGATCACGCCGGCAGGCCCGGACCTGCCGTGCACCGGCGATCCGGAGCTGTTCTTCGCCGAGTCACCGCAGGACGTGGAGTGCGCCAAGGCGCTGTGCCGGGGCTGCCCGGCACGGCTCGCCTGCCTTTCCGGGGCAGTGGAGCGCGGCGAGCCATGGGGCGTCTGGGGCGGCGAACTGTTCCTGCGCGGCGAGATCGTGCCGCGCAAAAGGCCGCGCGGGCGCCCGCGCAAGACCGAGGTAGCAGCCTAGGACGAGAACGGTGGTGTGCAGGATGTATCACGAGCATGAGTTCGCCAGGGAACGACAACTCAGCATGCTGGAGGCGGCCCAGCAGCACAGTCAGGCGCGTCGACTGCGCGCGCTCAGCAGGACAGCCCGCCGGGCCGCGCGAGCGGAGCGCAATCTGGCCCGCGCGCACTGCGACGCCATGCGGCTGCGCGCGGAACTGGCCCTGCGGCTGGATTCCTGACCGCGACGCTGACCGTCCCGGCACCCCGGCCTGGCCGGGGTGCCGGGACGTGCCTGGCACTTCGCCACCATTGTCGGGGCTGTCTGTGATCTGTCGGGGCTGTCTGTGATCACGCGGGCCGCCGATGATGCTATTCACCTCTAGGGCGCCGATGGCTAGCGGCTTTATGGTTGCCTGGTGGGGGATGCGCAGGGCGGGGCCGCAGGGCCGATGGTGGGCCGTGACCGCGAGCTGGCTCGGGTCATGCTGCTGCTGGATGATGCCCTGGCGGGTGGCGGCCGTCTGGTGCTGTGCACGGGTGAGGCCGGGATCGGGAAGACCCGGCTGGCGGAGGAGGCCGCCGCGTCGGCCGCTGCGCGGGGCGTGCCGGTGGCGTGGGCCCGGGCGGCCGACGCCGGCAGCCTGCCGCCGTACGGCTTGTGGCGGCTGGTGCTGGATGAGCCCGCCGTCCGGGCCGCCGATGATGACCCGTCCGGCGTTGGCCTGTGGTCGCGTGTGTTCGGTGATGCCGAACGCCCGGCGCTGGCTGATGGCGCCGATTCCGGCAGCGCGCAGCGGTTCGCGCTGTTCGCGGAGGTTCGCCGGCGGCTGGCGCAGGCGGCCGGGCCGGGCGGGTTGCTGCTGGTGCTCGACGATCTGCAGTGGGCGGACGAGGCGTCGGCGGTCTTGCTCGCCGATGTCGTGCGCCAGCTGCGAGGGACGCGCATCCTGGTGCTGGCGACCTACCGGGAGTCGGCGGCCTCCGGTGATACGAGTGCCGGGCTGCTGCCGCGTCTGTCGGTGGATGCCAGCACCGAACGGGTGGACCTTCGTGGCCTGCCGGCCAGCGCGGTCGCGGACATGCTGCTCGCCGTCGGGTTGCCGGCATCGGCAGACCAGGCCGGCCAGGTGCACTCCGAAACGGGGGGCAACCCGTTCCTGGTCCGCGAGCTGGCCCGCATGCTCGCCGGGCAGCGGCGCGGCGGGCCGGTGCTGGTGCCGGGACGGGTGGCAGAGGCAACGGCCCACCGGCTCGCGCAGCTGTCGGATCCGGCCCGTGCGCTGGTGCAGACCGCCGCCGTGGCAGGCAGCAGCTTCTCGGTCGGCGTGGTGGCCAGGATCCTGGACGTGCCTGTGCTGGCCCTGCTGGGCCCGCTGGACGAGTGCCGGGCCGCCGGGTTCCTGGTGGCCGGGGACCGTCCCGGTGATCACCGGTTCTCGCACGCGCTGGTCCGCTCGGCGGTGGCCGCCGGGCTGAGCGCCGCGGAGGAACGGCGGCTGCATGCCGCCGCGGCGGACGCGATCGAGGCTCTCTACGAGGGGCAGCTGGAACTGCACCTGGCTGAGGTCGCCCGGCACCGGGTCGAGGCATCGCTGCCCGGTGACCGGGCGGACGCGGTAGCAGCGTGCGAGGCGGCCGCCGGCGTGGCGGCGCAGTCGCTGGCGTTCGAGGAGGCCGTCCGCCTGTACCGGCAGGCACTCTCGGTCGGTGCTGACGAGATCGGCGAGAACGACCGCTCCCGGCTGGAACTCGCCCTGGCGGCGGCCCTGCACCGCAGCGGCGACCTGCCAGGATCGCAGGAGATGGCGGCCGGAGTCGGCCGGCGGGCCGAGCGCCGGCGTGACCGGGGCTTGCTGGCCGCCGCGGCGCTGGTGATGGAGGCCAGCGGCGTACCGGAATGGGACGGGGAGATCTGCCGCATTTGCGAGCAGGCCCTGGCCGGGGAAGAACTTCCCGATGGCCAGCAGGCCCGTGTCTCCTCGCGGTACGCCCGCGCGCTGGTGTACCGCGGCGAGTACGACCGGGCGGGGCAGGTCAGCCGGGACGCGCTCGCCGTTGCCGGATCGGCTGGGGATCCGGTGGCGCTCGTGGACGCGCTCCAGGCCCGGCAGCTGGCTTGCTGCGCACCCGACGGAGTAGCCGAACGGGCCGTGCTGGCGAGCCGGATGCTCGAGGCCGCCGGAGCGGCGAGCAGCGCCTGGCTCGAGATGTGGGGCCGGCTGTGGCGGATCGACACCCTGCTGGAGACGGGTCAGCTAAGGAGCGTCCGGCGTGAGCTCGCCGACCTCGAAGGCTGCGTGGAACGGCTCCCCGGCCCGCTCGCGCAATGGCACTTCCTGGAGACCTCAGCGACGCTCGCGCTGGCGACCGGGCACTTCACCGAGGCGGCGCAGCTGGCCTGGCAGGCGTACAAGGTGTTCAGCGACATGGGACACCCGTTCGCGTTCGGCGGCTGCTCGGTGATCCTCGGCCAGGCGGCCCTGCATCTCGGGTCTGGCAGATCCGGCCTGATCGAGCTATGGGACCAGATACCCGCGCACCTGCGGGTAGACGACGTGGACACCACCCGCGGCATCGCCACCGTCTTCCCCGCGCTGACCCTCGCGCTGATCCGCCTGCACGCCGGCGACCGGGCCGCCGCTGAGGCCGCCTATGCCCTGGCCGGCCCGGCCCGGTCCTGGACGCCGGTACCGGCAATGCGCATGGCGGCCTGGGCGCACGGGCTTGCTGTCGCCATCGGCCTCGGCCGGATAGCGGACATCGAGTTCCTGGCGGCGCAGTTCGAGCCGTTCCGCGGCCAGCACGTCGCGAACGGCGCCGGGTCCGGGGTTTACATGGGCCCGGTCGAGCTGCCGCTCGGCCAGGCGGCCGCCGCGCTGGGCCACCTCAGCCCGGCGGTCGAGGACCTGCGGACGGCGGCCTCGATCTGCGACACCAACGGCGCCCGCGGCTACGCCGTGCAAGCCCGCGTCGAGCTCGCCGCCGCGCTCACCCGGCGGCAGGCGCCCGGCGACCGGGACGAGGCGCTGGCCGCGCTGGCCGCCGCCGCGCGCGAGGCCGACCAGCTCGGGATGGTCCCGTTCACCGAATGGAGCGGACGGCTGCAAGCCGAGCTGACGGCCGCCGCGGCCGGCGGCTCGCCCCTCAGCCCCCGCGAGCTCGAGGTGGCCCGGCTGGTCGGCCGGGGACTGACCAACAAGCAGATCGGCCAGACCCTGTATGTCTCCGAGCGGACCGCCGAGAACCACGTCCAGCACATCCTGACCAAGCTCGGGCTCCGCAACCGCAGCCAGATCGCCGCCTGGGCCAGCAGCGAGCACGGCGCGAGCCGTCTGTGAGTACCCAGGTCGCCGGCGATTGAGTACTCCGGTGAGTGATTCCCCCGATGGCCGGCCCCGGGCTTTCCCGTAGCGTCCTTCCTGCCAGCACAAACTCAGGAAAGGCAGGACAAAAATGGCACACATCCATATCGCCTCGACGCCCGGAGTCACGATCGACGGCTTCCGCGCGGTCGCCGCCAAGCACAGCCCGCCCCAGGACATCGACGGCCTGCTCGCGTGGGCGGCCGGCACGGACTCCAGCGGGCTCCACGTGGTGACCGTGTGGCAGTCCAAGGCGCACCAGGAGCGGTGGTCAGCCGAGCAGCTCTTCCCCGCGTTCCAGTCGCTCGGCATGACCGATGTGACGTCGAACATGGAGTTCACCGAGTACGACGCCGACGAACTGTACATCCGCTGAGCGGCAGACCCAGACGGCGCGGGGACGTGCCTGCCTAGAGTTCCGGCGCTGCTGGTGAGATCGCCTCCGCCTGGTCCCCTGGTTCGGAGTAGCCGGGCATCCATTTGAGCACTTCGGCCCGGAATGGCCCTTCGCATTCAAGCTGGCAGAGCACCCCGACACCGCCCGTCGATACGCGGTGGATCAGCACGTAGGAGGGCGGGAGATTGAGCCGCCGCGCGACCCCCGCCGAGCGCAGGTCGGTAAACCGCGTCGCCTCGCTTCGCATCCATTCGCGGCTGAACTTGAAGGTCTCCACCTTGGACGGCTCTGCCAGCGGTGCCAGGAAGGCAGTCAGCGCCGCAAGGTCAACGCTGACGCCCTCCCGCAGGAAGCCGTTCGCCCGGAGCTCGTGCTCCACCTCCGCGAGGTCACCCTCGGTGTGCATGAGCCGCAGCAGCCTGCCGAAGAACGGCGGGAAGCCGCCAGGCAGCCGGTCCACCGCGCCGAAGTCGAGCACGCCGAGCCGTCCGTCGGCGAGCAGGCGGAAGTTGCCCGGGTGCGGGTCCGCGTGCAGGAGGCCGGCCCTGGCCGGACCTGAGAACAGGAAGCGGACGATCAGGATCCCGGCCCGGTTCCGCTCCTCCTGGGTGCCGTCGGAGATGATCCTGGACAGCGGTGTGCCGTCCATCCACTCGCTGACCAGCACATGGTCCGTCGCGTCGACGACGTGGGGAATATACACGTCGGGGTCGCCCTGGTAGGCGTCGGCGAATGCCTCCTGGGAGGTGGCCTCCAGCCGGTAGTCGAGTTCCTCGGTCACCCGGTCGCGCAGTTCGGCGAGCAGCGGCTTGGCGTCGAGCCCGGGCATGAGCACGCTGAACAGCCTGGCGACGCGGCTTAGCTGGTTGAAGTCGCTGATCAGCGCCTTGCCAGCACCGGGATACTGAATCTTGACCGCGACCTGCCGCCCGTCCTGCCAGACCGCGCGGTGTACCTGCCCGATGGAGGCGGCCGCCGCCGGGTGGTCGTCGAACTCGGCGAACCTGGCCCGCCAGTCCTCGCCCATGTCGCTGGCGAGGACCTTGTGCACGGCCCGGGCGGGCAGTGGCGGCGCGGATTCCTGCAGCCGGGTCAGGGTAGCCCGGTAGGGCCCGGCGATCTCCGGCGGCAGCGCGGCCTCGAAGATCGACAGCGCCTGGCCCATCTTCATGGCGCCGCCCTTGAGTTCGCCAAGGACCTTGAAGATCTGCTCTGCCGTTCGCTGCTGGATCTCCTGAGCCACCAGCTCGGCCGGCCGGCCGCCAACACGCTTGCCGAAGCCCAGCGCGGTCCGGCCCGCAAGGCCGACCGGCAGGGTGGCCAGTTTCGCCGTCCGGGTGATGGCACGACGGGGCAGATCGCTCATGATCCCTATTCTCCGCTATCCCGGACTGCTCCTCGCACATGCACAGTCCCGGTGCGGCGGCCAGGTCCTCCGGCGCCACTGCCAGGCCGGGAGGACGAGCTCCAGGGTCCCGTTGGTTACCGGCCCGGTCCGGGCCGGCCGGTCGATGAAGGAGAGCGCCTGCGTAGTGGCCAGGGCGGCCACCGCCGCGACAAGAGCTGCGTCACACGCGGGCGGATCAGCCTGGCGGCCCGTCAGCTGGGCCAGGATGAGCGGCCAGGCCGGGTCGCGATCAGTCCTGCTCAGGTTCAGGCAGCGCAGGCATGCCGACTGGCCGGGCACGACCAGCGGACCGACCACGCCGATCGCCTCACTGGCCGAGACGGCCAGGTGGGGTATCCGGTCCCGCATCAGCATGCTGGTCAGTTCCGGGACCGGCGTTCCGGTCAGTACGACCAGGTCCGGGTGAGGCGGGGTGACCGCCGATTCTTCCTGCTCGGCGTCCGCGCTGACCACCCAGCCAATCCCGGACGTCGCCAGCAGGCTGGCCATGCATCGCCCGAGCCTCCCGCCGCCATGCAGGCGAACATGTGCCGCGCGCCGCCGCGCGAGAGTTCGCGCGCCACCGTCGCCGTCCCCGTGCGCCAGCGAGCTGGCGGCCATCTCAGGGGCGAGCAGCCTGCGCTGCTCCATGGGCAGCGCCCGGTAAAGGCCCGCGGGATAGTCGTCCAGGGCGCCACCGGCGGCGAGCAGGGTGAGCACCCGGTCGGTCACCTGCTCCGGTATGCCGCGGTCACCCGCGGCGGCGATCACCTGCGCCCGGTCCCGGCTTCCGTCGAGGAGGCTGATCACCCACGCTGCCTCGCTCATTCCGGTGAGGGCGACCGCCCGGCGTGGGTCAATGCCGATTTGCAGGGTGTCGCGATCTCGCCACACGGGCAGCAGGCCGGGCTTGAGTGCTGGTCTCACGCGGCCAAGACTGGCAGCCTCCGCTGACAGTTTCGGCAACAGCCTGAGCTGCCGGGCACGAACTAGGCCGGGTGCGGTCCCCGGTTGGCGGGGACCTCAAAGACAAGCTCGAGGCCATCCTCGTCGTCCCATTGCTCCCCGACCTTGGCGAAGCCGAATCCGGAGATCGTCGCCAGCGACGCGGCATTGCCGGGGCTGATGCTCGCCCGCACGGTCCGCACCGCAGGGTCGGCGGCCGCCCGGCGGAGCAGTTCCGCCAGCATGGCCCTGGCGTACCCCTGGCGCCGGTGCTCGGGCGCCACCGAGTAGCCGATCTCGACCATCCCCGCCTCATCGGGCGGCCCGTGAAAGCCGGCGTGGCCGACGACGAGGCCTTCCGGCTCCGCCACCGCGGCCCGCGCGATCCACTGTGCGCTGGCCGGATCCGCCGCCACCTGGCCGATCCGCAGCCGCCAGAGCCACCGTGCCTGGTCGGTCGTGAAGTACCCGGTCAGCGGGACTCCTGCGGCTGCACTGGCGGCTGGCAGGTCGCTGTCCAGCAGTGCCGTCATGGCCGCGCTGGTCAGCTCGACAAAGCGGACGCGCCTCGGGCTCGCGCGCGGTGGCGCCTCGTCGTCGCCAGAAGCCGTCACCCTGATGATGAGGGGTCGGCAGGGTCGCCGGGATCGAGATCGGAGATGTCCAGTTCGGGCCTGCCGCGCACGAACCCGTCGGGGTCGTTGAAGTCGTCGGCCGTCGGCAGCAGGTCAGGATGCGCCCAGATCGCGTCCCGGCCGCTGACGCCGCGAGCGTCGGTGAGTCCCTGCCAGATGGCCGCGGCCTCCCGGAGCCTGCGCGGCCTGAGCTCGAGCCCGACCAGCGTGGCGAAGGTCCGCTCGGCCGGCCCGCCGGTGGCCCGCCGCCGCCTGATCGCCTCGGCGAGAGCGCTGGCCTGCGGCAGCCTGCTTGCTGCCACGGCGTCGACCACGGTCGCAACCCACCCCTCGACGAGCGCGAGCAGGGTTTCCAGCCGGGCCAGCGCCGCCTTCTGCTGCTCGGAGTCCTCCGGCTGGAAGAGCGCGGCACCGGCCAGGGCCTCGTTCAGCGCCTCGGGGTTTGCCGGGTCGAGCTGCGGCATCGCGTCACGCAGGGCCGAGGTGTCCACCGTGATGCCGCGCGCGTAATCCTCGACCGCGGCCAGCAGCCGGGAGCGGAGCCAGGGGACGTGCGAGAACAGCCGGTGGTGGGCAGCTTCGCGCATGCCCAGGAAGAGCCGTACCTCGTCTGCGTCCAGCGAGAGCCCCTCGCCGAAGGCCGTGACTCCGGCTGGCAGCAGCGCGGCCGTCCCCTCCGGGCCGAGCGGCAGGCCGACGTCGGTCGAGCTGACGACCTCACGGGCGAGCGCGCCGATCGCGGCGCCGGTCTGGCCGCCGACCATCATCCCGCCGATCCTGCGCATCATCTGGCCAAGCCCGCCGAGAGGGCCGAGCCCGCCGAGAGCGCCGAGCCCGCCCATGCCGCCGGTCAGCGCCGTCATCGCGGAGCGCATCTCCGGCGGTAGCTCGCCGCCCAGCCCGTCCGGATCCTCCGACAGCAAACCGCCCATCGCGTCGACCGCGCGGCCCGCGATCGGGTCGCACAGCTTGGACCAGACCGGGAGCGTGGCCTCCACCCATTCCGAGCGGCTCCATGCCTGCACCGCGCGGATCCCGGTGGGAAAGCTCGTGACATCCTCCAGCCACAGGTCGCCGACCCTGATGGCATCAATGACCTGCTTGCGTTCGATGTCGAGCACACTGGGATCACCCTGGGCCGCGACCGTCTGCCGTGCGACGTTCCTGGCGAGGTCCCAGTTCACCGGGCCGCCTTGCCAGGACATCAGGTCGGCGAACTGGCGCAGGGCGTCAGCGAATTGCTGCGGGTCGCCGAGCGGGCCCAGCGGCCCGCCGCCCGGGGTGCTTCCCGGGTCGCCGGAGCCGCCGCGGTTGCCCGGCGGGCCGAAGCCGAAGGGAGGATCAGTCATCACGGCTGCCTCTCAGGCAGGATGGAAGGGTCCACGTCCGCCCACGTTATCCGGGAGCGTCGCACGTTGAGCACTCCAGAGGGCCAGGTTCGCCGACGGCTGAGCCGCGCCGCCGCTCCGGCGGCCGGTCCCGGCCGCGCTGAGGCGGGCCTGGCGGCACGCGGGCGCGGGCCTGTCGTCGCGGTCACCGGCGCCGCGCGGGGACTCGGCCACGCGCTCACGGTCCGGCTGGCGTCCTCGGCGCGAGTCGCCCGGGTGGTCGCCATCGACGATCACCGCGGTGACGTGACCGGCGTGACCTGGCGCGTCGTCGACGTGCGGGATCCGGCGCTGGCCGGCCGCCTGGCCGGAGTGGACGTCGTCGTGCACACGGATCTCGACATGGCGCCCGACTCGGATTTCCGCGCGCGACGGGCCTTCAACGTCCGCGGCGCGCAGACGGTGCTCACCGCCGCGGCGGCGGGGAGAGTCGGGCGGGTCGTCCTGGTCACCAGCTCGATGGTGTACGGCGCGCGGCCGGACAACCCGGTCCCGCTCGACGAGGCGGCGCCGCTCGGCGCCGATCCCGACGGCGGGGTGGTCGGGGACATGCTCGAGATCGAGCAGCTCGCGCATCGCTCGGCGCGGACCCATCTCGGCATGGCCGTCACCGTGGTGCGGCCCGCCGCGCTGGTCGGCGAAGGCGTGGAGACGATGGTCACCAGGCATTTCGAGGCGCCGCGGCTGCTGACGGTGAAAGGCTGCGCGCCGCGCTGGCAGTTCTGCCATAGCGACGACCTGGTGTCCGCGCTGGAACTGGCCGCCGCGGGCGTGGTGAGCGGCGAGTTCGCGGTCGGCTGCGACGGATGGCTGGAGCAGGAGGAGGTGGCGGAACTCTCCGGGCTGCGCAGCATCGAGCTGCCCGCCGGGCTGACGTTCGGCGCGGCGCAGCGACTGCACCGGGCCGGGATTTCGCCGACCCCGGTGACCGACCTGCACTTCGTCGTCTACCCGTGGGTCGTCGACTGCCGGACCCTGCGCGACGCCGGCTGGCAGCCGGAGTTCGACAACGCGGCCGCGTTCGGGGTCCTGCTGCAGCAGCGGGCCGGCCGTCTCGCCGTCGCGGGGCGCCGCCTGGCCAGGAAGGAATCGACGATCACCGCAGCCGGCGCGACAGTCGCGGTGATCGGCACCGCGGCGATCGTGCGGCGGGCCCGCCGCCGCCGCCGCGTGACCTGACAAGCCGAGGATCCCGGAGGTAGCACTGGTCATCCGGGAATCCCGGAAGTAGCACTGGTCATCCGGAAGGTAGTTTTGCAGCGTGAATGTGATCAGGCTGGCCGAGCTGAGAGACGGGCCGCTGTCGCTGGACGAGGTCCTGCATGCCGTCAAGGACCCCGCCGCCGGAGGCATCGCGCTGTTCGCAGGCGTCGTCCGGGATCACGATCACGGCCGCGGCGTGCTGCGCCTGTCCTACAGCGCCCACCCGTCCGCCGGGGCCGAGCTCCGCCGGGTGGCCGAGAAGGTCGCGGCAGGATCGGAGATCCGGGCGCTCGCCGTCCTGCACCGGCTCGGTGAGCTGGGCATCGGGGACCTGGCGGTCGTCGTGGCGGTGTCCTGCGTGCACCGCGGCGAGGCATTTGACGCCTGCCGCGCCCTCATCGACGAGCTCAAGGCCGCCGTTCCGATCTGGAAGCACCAGGAGTTCGGCGACGGCGGCATCGAGTGGGTGAACAGTGCGTAGCTTTCCGCGAGGCTCCCGGCGCCTGATGACTATCATCGTCGCTGCTGCCGGAGTGGCGCTGGCGCTCGTGGTTGCCTCCGTTGCCTCCGTTCCTTACGTGGCCCTTGCTCCTGGGCCCACCCTGAACACCCTCGGGGAATCCGGCGGCCAGCCACTGATCCAGATCCGGGGGCACCGGACCTACCCGGCTTCCGGGCATCTCAACATGGTGACGGTGTCCATCATCGGCGGGCCGACCAGCGACTTCAACATCTTCGCCGCACTGCGAGCGTGGCTCAGCCCGCACGAAGCCGTGGTTCCCGAGAATGAGGTCTTCACGCCGGGCCAGACCGAGCAGCAGGTGAGCCAGCAGGACACCGAGGAGATGACCGACTCCCAGCAGAGCGCGGCCGCCGCGGCGCTGTGCCAGCTGAAGATCAAGTTCAGGACCGTCGACACCGTCGCGGCGACCGAGCCGGGGATGCCGGCCAGGGGAGTGCTGCTGCCCGGCGATGTCATCTACGCCGTCGACGGCACCCCGGTGACGTGCCGTGCCGACGCGGGAACGCTGATCAGGTCGCATCGTCCCGGCACCCCGCTGGATCTCACCATCATCAGGAAGGGCACGAAGAAGAACGTCCGCCTGGTGAGCAGGTCGGTGCAGGGCGAGGCGATGATCGGGGTGGATGTGGAGGAAAGCTTCGTGTTCCCATTCTCCATAAAGATCAATATCACGAACATCGGCGGCCCCAGCGCCGGAATGATGTTCGCGCTCGGGATCATCGACAAGCTGACGCCGATGAACCTGACCGCGGGGAAATTCATCGCCGGAACCGGGGAGATCGAGGCGAACGGCGCGGTTGAGCCCATCGGTGGAATTCAGCAGAAGATGGCCGGCGCGCGGGCGGCGGGGGCAACTGTCTTCCTTGCCCCGGCTGCCAACTGCCCGGATACGGCGGGCGCCGTGCCGGCCGGGATGCGCCTGATCAAGGTCAGCAGCCTGTCCGGCGCGATTCGTGACCTGACAGCGCTGAAAGCTGGCCGGGCCGTTCCGTCCTGCTGACCCGGCCATTCCGCGGGACTGACCGCGGCCCGGCGGCCGCGTTACGGCGAATGCCGGACAGCGGCGCGGGATCACGACATGATCACGGGCGGGGTGCGCCCGCGGGAACCTTGCCCGCTGCCGGTAAGTTGCCATCTGGGAGCATGTACCGGCGCGCCGGAGCAGCCGCGTGCCGCCCGTCCGCGAAAATGTCAAGCGGTCCCGTGCCCGAGGTCATCTGGTCCCGTGCCCGAGGTCATCTAAGGGGGAAGGCGTGACCTTCCGATCTCCTGGCCAGTCAAGGCCGCCAGTCGGCCGTCCCATCGTGCTGCCCCGGTGGCCGAAGAGGCTCATACCGATCGTGGCCGGGATCATCGCCCTGATCATCGTCGTCTCGGTGGCAGCCGGCGTCTGGACCGATTTCCTGTGGTTCCGCTCGGTCGGGTACACCTCGGTGTTCAGCACGACTTACGGGGTCAAGTGGCTGCTCTTCCTGGTCACCGCGATCTTCATGGCGGCTGTGGTCGGCGTCAACGCGTGGGTCGCGTACCGGCTGCGGCCCGCCTACCGCCCGGTCGCGCCGGACCAGCAGAGCCTGGAGGGCTACCGGACCGTCATCGACCCGCACCGGCGGCTGCTGCTCGGCCTGGTGCTCGGCCTGATCGGGCTCATCTCCGGGCTGACCGCGGCCGGCTCGTGGCAGACCTGGATGCTTTTCGCCAACCGCACCTCGTTCCACCAGACCGATCCTCAGTTCCACCTGGATATCTCGTTCTTCGTGTTCGTCTACCCGTTCCTGCGGATGGTTCTCACGTACCTGTTCGCGGCCGTCCTGCTGTCATTGCTGGTATCAATCCTGGTGCACTACCTGTACGGGGCGCTGCGGCCGCAGGTGAAGGGCCAGCGGGCGACCGCGTCGGCCAGGGCCCACCTGTTCGTGCTCGTGGGCGTGTTCATGCTGTTCAAGGCTGCCGCGTACTGGGTGGACCGGTACGGGATCGACTTCTCGCAGCGCGGGATCGTGCAGACCGGCGCGTCCTACACGGACGTGAACGCCATCCTGCCGGCCAAGACGGTGCTCGCGGTGATCGCGGTGATCTGCGCGGCGCTCTTCTTCGCCGGCGCGCTGCGCAGGAACACCCTGCTGCCCGCGGTCGGCTTCGGCCTGCTCGTGCTTTCCGCAGTGATCATCGGCGGCGTCTACCCCGCCATCATCCAGCAGTTCGTGGTCAAGCCGAACGAGCTGGTGAAGGAGACTCCTTACCTGACCCGCGAGATTTCCAGCACGCGGCGTGCCTACGGCGTGACGGGGGTGCAGGTCATTCCCTATTCGGCCACCTCGACCGAGCAGCCGGCCGAGCTGGCAAAGCAGGTGACCGCCCTCCCGGACGTCAGGCTGATGGACCCCGCCGTGGTCTCGCAGTCGTTCCAGCAGCTCCAGCAAGTCAAGGGCTACTACAAGTTCCCCAACGTGCTGTCCGTGGACAGGTACGTGCTGCCGGGCAGCACGACACCTCAGGACACGCTGATCGGCGTCCGCGACATGAACGGCCCGCCGGCCGGCCAGGCCAACTGGATTAACTCCCATCTCGTCTACACCCACGGGTACGGCGTCGTCGCCGCGCCGGCCAGCACGGCCCAGTCCGACGGCGACCCGGCCTTCACCGAGAGCGACATCCCGCCGACCGGCGAGCTAGGTCTCGAGGCGCCGAACGGCCCCCGGGTGTACTTCGGCGAGCAGGAGACGAGCTACGCGATCGTCGGCGGGCACCAGCAGGAACTCGACTACCCGAACGAGAGCACCGGCGGCCAGGAGAACACGACCTACACGGGAAGCGGCGGCGTGCCGGTCGGCTCCACCCTGAACCGGCTGCTGTACGCGATCAAGTACCGCCAGCTGAACATCCTGCTCTCCGGCGCCATCGACAGTAAGTCGAAGATCATGTACATCAGGGACCCGCTGTCCCGCGTCGCCAAGGTCGCGCCTTTCCTCACCCTGGACGGCGATCCCTACCCGGTGATCTATAAAGGGCAGATCGTGTGGGTGGTCGACGGCTACACCACGACGGACAACTATCCCTATTCACAGCGGCTGAGCCTGCAGTCGGCCACCTCCAACAGCTACAGCCCCGGCGGGTCGGCATACGGCCAGATCAACTACATCCGCAATTCCGTCAAGGCCACGGTGAACGCCTACACCGGCGCGGTCAACCTCTACCAGTGGGACAGCAACGATCCCGTGCTCGAGACCTGGATGAAGGCATTCCCGGGCATCATCAAGCCGCGGAAGGACATCCCGGCGGCCATCATGCCGCACCTGCGCTATCCCGAGGTGCTGTTCGAGGCGCAGCGGCAGATCCTCGCCCAGTACCACGTCCTGCCCGCCCAGGAGTTCTACGGCGGCCAGAACTTCTGGGCCGTGCCCACCGATCCGAGCGGGATAACGCCGAAGCAGTTCAGCCAGCCGCCGTATTACATCACGATGACCATGCCGGGGTACCGGCAGACGGAGTTCTCCCTGACCACGTCGTTCACGCCGCGCGGCCGGGCCAACATCTCTGCGTTCATGGCGGTAAACAGCAACCCGGAGAGCCCCGGCTACGGCACGATCCGGCTGCTGCAGCTGCCGCAGGACACCGCCATCCTGGGACCGGAGCAGGTGCAGAACGCCTTCGAGTCCAACACCACGGTCGCGTCCTCGCTCACCCTGCTCCGGCAGGGCGGGTCCAAGGTGACCCAGGGCAACCTGATCACCCTTCCGGTCGGTGGCGGCCTGGTGTACTTCGAGCCGGTCTACGTCTCCCAGTCAGCGAGCACGAGCTCGGGTGCCTACCCCACGCTGCAGCGAGTGCTGGTGTACTACGACGGCAGGATCGGGTACGGAAACACCCTGCAGGTCGCCCTCTCCCAGGTGTTCACCGGGGTCTCGACCAAGACGGGCACCTCGGGCACGCACCCGTCCACCACCAAGCCCGGCACCGGCAAGGTCAGCGCGGCAGTGCTGAAATACCTCGGGCAGGCGGAGAGTTTCTACCGCCAGGCGCAGGCGGCGCTGAAGACCGGCGACCTCGGTGCCTACGCCAGGGACATCGCCAAGGTGAAGGGGGCGCTGGACAAGGCACGGCAGGCCGCGCAGGCCGCACCGGCTCCGTCGGCCAAGCCGTCACCGTCGCCGTCGCCGAGCGCGAGCCCGTCTGGCTGATCACCGGCAGCGAGCGGCGGCCAGGACGGGCACGGAGGGCCCGGTCGCGAGTCCGCGCCGCTCACGCCGAGGGCGTACGCTCGGTGCTGACGGGACATCCAGAGCAAAGCTCACCTACCTGCTCCCCGCTACGCCCCGGGCAGGGCCCACGCACGAAAGGAAAAAGACTGGTCGTGGCGCCTCGTGTGCTTGTTGACGCGACCGCCGTGCCCGCGGATCGCGGCGCCGTCGGACGCTATGTCGACGGTCTGATGAGCGCGCTGGAGGCCGCCGGAGCCGATCTGGCCGTCGCCTGCCAGCGCGCGGATGAGGAGCGGTACGCCCGCCTGATCCCGCATGCCCAGGTGGTGGCCGCGCCCACGGCGATCGCGCACCGGGCGGCCAGGCTCGCCTGGGAGCAGAGCGGCCTGCCGCTCGTCGCCCAGCAGGTCGGCGCCGACGTGATCCACGCGCCGCACTACTCGATGCCGCTGCGCCCGGGCATGCCGATCGTGGTGACCATCCACGACCTGACCTTCTTCACCGACCCCGACGCGCACAATCCGGTCACTGCGACGTTCTACAAGTCGGCCATCCGCACCTCGGCGCGCCGGGCGACCCGGCTGATCGTGCCGTCCAAGGCCACCAGGGATGAGCTGGTCCGCGCCCTCGGCGCGGATCCGACCCGGATCGATGTCGCCTATCACGGCGTGGATCACTCGCTCTTCCATCAGCCGGACGCCGCCCAGGTGCGCCAGGTCTCCGCCCGGCTCGGCCTGCACGGCAAGCCGTATGTCGCCTATCTCGGCACGCTGGAGCCGCGCAAGAACATCCCGGCGCTGATCGCCGGGTGGGCCGCCGCGGCAGCGGATCTCGCCGAGCCGCCCGCCCTGGTGCTGGCCGGCGGCAGCGGCTGGAGCGACGAGGTCAACGACGCGATCGCGGCCGTACCCGCGCACCTGCGGCTAGTCCGGCCTGGCTACCTGCATTTCACCGACCTCCCCGGTTACCTCGGCGGGGCGCTGGTGGTCGCCTTCCCCAGCACCAGCGAGGGATTCGGGCTGCCCGCCCTTGAGGCGATGGCCTGCGGCGCGCCGGTGCTGACCACGCACATGACGTCACTGCCGGAGGTCGGCGGCGACGCCGTGGCCTACACCGAGCCCGACGCCGGCAGTATCCAGGCGTCGCTGCGCGCCCTGCTCGATGATCCGGCGCGCCGGGAGGCACTCGGCGCTGCCGGCCATGCCCGGGCGCTGGAGTTCACCTGGGCCGCATCTGCCGAGGCGCACATGGCCTCCTATCAGCGTGCGGCAGCCAGCGGGCGGGAGTAGCCTCGCTGCACATGCCGAGTGATGCAGGCCCGTCCTGGGAGTCAGCCGGGCATGGCGGCGGAAATGGCGAGATCGAGGCAATACTCCTCGTCGGCGGCCAGGGCACCCGGCTGCGCCCGCTGACCATCACGACGCCCAAGCCGCTGCTGCCGACCGCCGGGGTGCCGTTCCTCGCGCACCAGCTGGCCAGGGCGGCCGCGGCCGGCATCACCCGGGTGGTACTGGCGACGGCGTACCGGGCAGAGATGTTCGCCGCGGCGTTCGGCGACGGGTCGGATTTCGGGCTCGAGCTCATCTGCGTTCACGAGCGGGAGCCGCTGGGCACCGGCGGCGGCATCCGCCATGCGGCCGCCAGGCTGCGGGGCGGCCCGGACCAGCCGGTGGTGGTCCTGAACGGCGACGTCCTTTCTGGCCACGATCTGCGCGCCCAGCTCGACCTGCACCGCAAGGAGGACGCGGCGGTGACGCTGCACCTGGTCGAGGTGCCCGACCCGGCGAGGTTCGGCAGCGTGCCGACCGATTCCGGCGGCCGGGTCACCGCCTTCCTGGAGAAGACCGCCCGGCCGCTGACCTGCCAGGTCAACGCCGGCGCGTACGTCTTCCGGCGGCAGGTGATCGACCAGATACCAGCGGGCGAGGTCGTCTCGGTCGAGCGCGTCACCTTTCCTGCCCTGATCAGCTCAGGACAGGTCGTGATGGGCTATCTGGACACCTCGTACTGGCTCGACGTGGGCACCCCCGAGACGTTCGTCCGCGGCTCGTCTGACCTGGTGCTCGGCCGGCTGCCGTCAGCCGCGCTGCCGGGGCCGTGCGGCCAGGCCCTGGTGCTGCCGGGCGCCGTGGTCGAGCCGGGTGCGCGGGCCGCGGCAGGCACCGTGATCGGGGCCGGCAGCCACGTCGGCCGCGGCGCCAGCATCGAGGGATCGGTGCTGTTCGACCGCGTGACGATCGGGGCCGGGGCGCGGATCGCCCGCAGCGTGATCGCCGCCGGCGCCAGCATCGGCGAGGGGGTCATCCTGGACGGAGCGGTGATCGGCGACGGGGCGCGCATCGCCGCCGGGAACGAGCTGCGCGAGGGCGCCCGGGTGTGGCCGGGGATCGAGCTCGGGCCGACCTCCGTCCGGTTCTCCCCGGAAGCCTGAAGCATGCCGCGGGCCGGCGGGGAGCCGGGCCGGCGATCTGCGGGCGGGCCGGCCAGGGAGGCGGAACGGGCCGCCGCCCCGGGCGCGCCGCTCGCCCGGCAGTGGCGTGCGCCCTTCCCCCTTGACGTCCGGCTGGTTCTCTCCGTGCACCGCAGGGGGCCGCGCGATCCTGCGTTCCGTGCCGCCGCCGACGGCGCGATATGGCGCACGTCCCGGACGCCCGACGGCCCGGGCACGCTGCGGGTAACGGGGACCCGGGCCCCGGCCCCGGCCCCGGCCCCGGCCCCGGCCCCGGCCCCGGCCCCGGCCCCGGCTCCGGGCCAGGCGGCCGTCGCCGGAGCGGCCGACGCTGCCGCTGACCCGGCCGTCACCGTGGTCAGCGCGACCGCATGGGGGCCCGGCGCGGCGTGGCTGCTCGAGACCCTGCCGGGCCTGCTCGGGGCGCTGGATGACCCGGCTGGCTTTGCGCCGGCCCATCCGCTGCTGCGGGAGCTCGCGCGCCGCCATCGCGGTGCCAGGGTCGGGCGATCGGATCGGGTGCTCGAGGCGCTCGTTCCCGCGGTCCTTGAGCAGAAGGTAGTGAGCATCGAGGCGCACCGCGCGTGGCGCATACTGCTGACCAGGTTCGGCGATCCGGCACCCGGGCCGGCGCCGGCCGGAATGCGGGTCTTCCCTGACGCGCGGACGTGGTCGCGGATTCCGTCCTGGGAATGGCACCGGGCGGGCGTGGAGGCGGTGCGGGCCCGCACCATCATCGCGGCAGCGCGGGCGGCCGGCCGGATCGAGGAGATCGCGGCGATGGCCGCGGCCGACGCCGACCGCAGGCTGCGGGCCCTGCCGGGAGTCGGCCCGTGGACCTCGGCCGAGGTCAGGCAGCGTGCCTGCGGCGACGCCGACGCCGTATCGGTCGGTGACTATCACCTGCCGGCCGACGTCGGCTGGGCACTGGCCGGCCAGGTGGTCGACGACGCGGGCATGCTGGAACTGCTGGCGCCGTACGCGGGCCATCGGTACCGGGCGACGAGGCTCGTCGAGCTGAGCGGCCTGCGGCCGCCCCGCCGCGGCCCGCGCATGGCGGTCCGCGACTACCGCGCCTTCTAGGCTCAGCGAGCCGGCCGCCTAGGGTTGCCTCATGACCGATGATGCGCGTGCCCCCGGCGTGCCCCCGTCCGGGCCGTCCAGGCCGTCCGCCCGGGCCTTTCCCGGCGACAGCGCGCTGCGCCGCGCGCTGGCCAGGGCCAGGGACGGCAAGGCGCTGGACCAGGCGGAGGCGACGACGCTGCTGCATTCCCGCGGCGAGCACCTGGAGCGGCTGCTCGGCCATGCCGCCAGGGTCAGGGACGCTGGTCTTGCGGCAGCAGGCCGCCCGGGCGTCATCACCTACTCGCGCAAGGTCTTCATCCCGCTGACCAGGCTGTGCCGGGACCGATGCGGCTACTGCACCTTCGCCACCGTGCCCGGCCGGCTGGCCAGCCCGTTCCTGTCGCCGGACGAGGTCGTCAGCATCGCGGCCAGGGGCGCCGCGCTCGGCTGCAAGGAGGCGCTGTTCACCCTGGGTGACCGGCCGGAGGCCCGGTGGCGCCAGGCAGCCGAGTGGCTGGGCGCGCACGGTTACGACGACACCCTGTCCTACGTCAGGGCGATGGCGATCAGGGTCCTGGAGGAGACCGGGCTGCTGCCGCACCTCAACCCCGGCGTGCTGTCCTGGCGGGACTTCCAGCGGCTCAAGCCGGTCGCGCCGTCCATGGGGATGATGCTGGAGACCACCGCGGCCCGGCTGTTCACCGACCGTGGCGGCCCGCATTTCGGCAGCCCGGACAAGGACCCGGCGGTCCGGCTGCGGGTGCTCCAGGACGCCGGCCGCAGCTCGGTGCCGTTCACCACCGGGATCCTGACCGGGATCGGCGAGACGCTGGCCGAGCGGGCCGACTCGATCTTTGCGATCCGCCAGGTGGCCCGCGAGTACGGCGGCGTCCAGGAAGTCATCGTGCAGAACTTCCGCGCCAAGCCGGACACGCCGATGCGCGGCGTCCCCGACGCGGATCTCGACGACCTTGCCGCCACGATCGCCGTGGCCAGGCTGGTGCTCGGCCCGGGCGCGCGGATCCAGGCGCCGCCGAACCTGATCGGCGATCAGTACCAGCTGATCCTGGACGCGGGGATCGACGACTGGGGCGGGGTGTCGCCGCTGACCCCGGACCATGTCAACCCCGAACGGCCCTGGCCGCAGATCGACGAGCTCGCGGCCCGCACCGCGGCGGCCGGGTTCACCCTCCGCGAGCGGCTGACCATCTATCCCGGGTACATCCGCGAGCCGTGGCTGGACCCGCGGCTGGCGGCGCACGTGTCCGCGCTCGCCGACCCGGCCACCGGGCTGGCCAGCGAGACCGCGATGCCGCGTGGGCTGCCGTGGCAGGAGCCCGACGGCGGCTGGGGCGACGCCACCGGGCGCACCGACCTGCACGTCACGATCGACACCACCGGCAGGACCAGCGACCGCAGGGACGATTTCGCCGAGGTGTACGGCGACTGGGGCGAGGTGGGAGCCAGGATCGAGCCGTCGGCCCGCCGCCAGGCGCCGGTGCCTGCAGGCCAGGCAGCCCCCGCCGCCGCCCCGCCGCGGCTGCGCGCCGAGGTGCTCGCGGCGCTGCGCCGCGCGGAGGACGACCCGGCCGGGCTCACCGACGCCCAGGCGCTCGCGCTGCTCGATGCCGACGGCCCCGAGCTCGAGGCGCTCGCGGCACTGGCCGATGCGGTGCGCAGGGACGCGGCCGGCGACGAGGTGACCTACGTGGTCACCAGGAACATCAACTTCACCAACGTCTGCTACACCGGCTGCCGGTTCTGCGCGTTCGCGCAGCGCCGGACCGACGCCGACGCCTACACGCTGTCGCTCGGGCAGGTCGGCGACCGGGCCGCCGAGGCGTGGCAGGCCGGCGCCACCGAGGTGTGCATGCAGGGCGGCATCCACCCGGACCTGCCGGGCACCGCGTACTTCGGGCTGGCAGCCGAGGTGAAGCGGCGCTGCCCGGATATTCACGTGCACGCGTTCTCGCCGATGGAGGTGATGAACGGGGCGTCCCGCACCGGCCTGCCAATCCGCGAATGGCTGGCCAGGGCCCGCGCGGCGGGCGTGGGCTCGCTGCCGGGCACGGCGGCGGAGATCCTGGACGACGAGGTCCGCTGGGTGCTGACCAAGGGCAAGCTGCCGGCCGCCGCCTGGATCGAGGTGATCACCACGGCGCACGAGCTGGGCCTCCGGACGTCCTCGACGATGATGTACGGGCACGTGGACACCCCGGCGCACTGGGTCGCGCACCTGCGGGTGATCCGCGGCATCCAGGAGCGCACCGGCGGCTTCACCGAGTTCGTGCTGCTGCCGTTCGTGCACTCCAGCTCGCCGATCTACCTGGCCGGCCTGGCCCGCCCTGGCCCCACCCGGCGGGAGAACCGGGCCGTGCACGCGGTGTCCCGGCTGCTGCTGCACGGCGCGATCGCCAACATCCAGTGCTCCTGGGTCAAGCTCGGCGAGGATGCCTGCCGCGACGTGCTGGCCGGCGGCGTCAACGACCTGGGCGGCACCCTGATGGAGGAGACCATCAGCCGGATGGCGGGCTCGCAGAACGGCTCCTACAAGACGATCAGCCAGCTCGCCGAGCTGGTCGCCCCGACCGGGCGGCCGCTGACGCAGCGCACCACGACCTACGGACGCCCTTCAGCGGAACGGATTGCCGCGGCCAGTGCCAGCGACGGGGTATGCGCCTCCGTGCGGGGCCCCAGGGCGCCGCTGCCGCTGGTCGGTGCCTAGCGACCCTTTGGGGCGAGGACTCCGACGGTCGAGCTGAGTCCGGGGCGACAGGCCGGAGTGGATTCTGGCCTGAACACAGGTACGGACGAGGAGGACGACCAGTGACCGCCGACAATCGGGTGGGTCCACCCAGCTTTGGCAGCGAGCGTGACACGCTGCGGGGCTTCCTCGATTACCACCGTGCGACCCTCGCCATGAAGTGCGGCGGGCTCACCGATGCGCAGCTGCGGCAGCGGTCGATGCCGCCGTCGACGCTTTCGCTGCTTGGCCTGGTGCGGCACATGGCGGAGGTGGAGCGTGCCTGGTTCCGGCGGGTGTTCGAGGACAACGACGCGCCAATGGTCTGGTCCGGGGAGATCGACTTCCAGGCGGCGTACGACGCGAGCGCGTCGACCAGGGCTGAGGCGTTCGCGGCCTGGGAGGCGGAGGTCGGGAACTCGCGCCGCATTGAGCGGGAGGCCGGGTCCCTGGACCTGGCCGGGCATCAGCCAGGATGGGGTGAGGACGTGTCGCTGCGGATGGTGATGGTGCACGTGCTCCTGGAGTACGGCCGCCATAACGGGCACGCGGACTTCCTGCGTGAGGGTGTCGACGGGACCGTAGGCGCCTGAGTCGCCGTCCAGGGAGGGAATCCAACGTCGGTGCGTGACGACAGAGCTGGACTCCTCGCGACCGCTCTCTATGTCACGACCGATGATCTGCTGAATGACTCGCGCCGGTCCGTTCGTCACAACGCCGCAGCGGCCGGGGCGGGCTCGCCCCGTCGGCGAACCCGCCCCGGCCGCGGGGCACTGATGGCGATCAGGACTTGGCGATCACCTTGTTGAGCGCGGCGACGTCAAGGGCGCCGATGCCGGTGACCTCGTCGTAGCCGGGGGTGGCGGTGTACAGGCCGTTGTTGCCGCCGACGATGTCGGTGAAGCCGGGCACCGGGCTGGTGTCGCCGAGCGCCGGGTTGACCGCGTCGTAGAGGGCGTAGAAGTCGATCGCGGCCATGCCGAGCTTGTTGCCGTGCGCGGACTGCAGCCGGGCCCATGAGCCCAGCGCGAGCGGCGAGGACAGGCTGGTGCCGCCGACTCCCTCCAGGGCGCCATCGACGTAGATCTCCGCCGCGGTGGCGTTGGGGTCCGCATCCATCGCGATGTCGGGAACCGCGCGGCCGCCCTGCGTGAACTGCTGGTCGTAGAAGGGGTCGCTGTCGGCGGTCCAGAAGCCGGGCTCCTCCGTCTCGCTGTCCCCGCCGCCGCTGCCGACCCAGCCGATTTCCTCGACCCGGTTTCCGGACGCGTCGGAGATCAGGCTGGTACCGCCTACCGCCGTGGTGTACATGCCGGAGGCCGGCCAGTTGGTGCCGGGGAACGAGCTGGGCGCGCCGGTGGCCGCGACGAAGGCGCAGCCGTCGCCGTTGTCCCCGGAGGAGGCGAACAGGGTCTGGCCCTGCATGGCTCCCTCGGCGAGCACGTTGTCGGAGCTGACCATCGAGCCGTCGAGGAAGGGGCCGATGTCGCAGCCGCCGACGCTGGCCGACATGGCGACTGCCTTGTCCTGGGAGACGAACGCCGCGAACGCGGTGTCCAGGTCGGTGTCGTCCAGGGCGCCCACGTTGTAGAGGTAGATGTGCTTGAGCGTGGTCGCCATCGCGCTGGAGCTCTGGGTGTCCAGGTCCCACTCATCGGCGCCGGAGGTATCGGTGCTCTGCGGGCCGACGGGGATGATCGTCACCGGCACCTGGGGCAGCTTGTTCGCCTTCTCCGCGAGGCGCAGGTCCGTGATCGCCCCGGTGACCGAGCCCTCGGTGAACAGCGCGACCGCGGTCTTGGCGCCGCTGGGCGTGCCCGCGGCGTCGTAGGTGTTCTGGAAGTCCTCCGGCGGCACCTCGTTGGGGATCACGGGGCTGCCGGCGGACGGCGTCGCGGACGCCTTCTTCGTCGTCAGGACCGGGTGCGGGGCCGGCAGCCGCCAGTCGGACAGCCCGACGACAGCCTGCACCGTCCCGCCCAGGGCCGAAGGTACCTCGGCGGCGCCGATGTTCGCCGTGAAGGTCCCGCCGTTCGGCATCGCGAACGTGCCGATGGTCGTGTTGAACGCCTTCTCCGCGTCCCCGGCGGTGCCATTGGCGGTGATCAGCAGCCGGTCACCCTGGACGGACAGGCTGGTGAAGCCGTTCTTGCTCAGGTAGCTGGTCACCGCGCCGGCCTGGGCGCTGGTCGGCGCGTAGGCAGCCTCCCACTCGGCCGGGGTGAGGAACTTGCGGTAGGTGGCGCTGCCCGGCTGGTACATCGCGCGCAGGGCCGCCTGCTCGGCCGTGGCATTCTGCGGCTTGAGCGTCACGGCCAGGTGCACCGGCGCGGAGGCCGGCGCGTCGCCGGTCAGCGTGGCGCCCTTGATCGAGGTGGCCTGGGTGGCCGTCGGTACCCAGCCGGCCGGCGCACCGGCGGAAGCCGACGCCGACGCTGCGCCGGCCGCGCCGAGCGCGACCAGCACGCCAAGGGCGCTGCCAGCGGCGAGGCCGCGGCGCATCGCGTGAGAGTGGGACATGGGGGTCTCCGTGTGATTCGGTACGAGTACCCGGTTTGGGCACTGCTGGGGGATATATTTCGATCATCGGTCATCTCGATTGCAAAAAGGTTGCAAGGAGTTAGCCGGCTCCTGGTTGCAAGGAGTTAGCCGGCTCCTGTCAGCGCCGGCCGTCCGGCCTGGCCGGAGCCGGTGGCCAGGGCCCGTCCTTGGCGAACGTCACCGCATGCCCGACCGGCATCTGCTGGCCGGCCAGCCGCGCGGCGGTGAACGCTCCGTCGCCGAGGGCCGACACCGCCGCGGCCATTGCGCTGCTGAGCCTGGCCAGGTCAGGTTCCGGTATGGGCGCGCCGATGTCGTCCCTGATCGCCTGAGACGCGCCGAGCAGGGTGGCCGCCCGGACGGCGTTGCCCGCGGCCGACTCCACGGCGGCGAGTTCCTCCAGGATCTCCGCGACCGCGCGCCGCTCACCGACCGCCTCGGCCAGATCGAGGCTGCGCAGGTAGAACTGCGCGGCGGCCGGGTGGTCCTCGCGCAGCGCCGCGACCATGCCGAGATTGACCAGCGCCGCGACCTCGAGCCTCCGGTCGCCCAGCTGCCCGCCCAGCTCCAGCGCCCGCTGTTGCAGTTCGGCCGCGCGATCGGTGTCACCGGCCTTGTAGGCGACCAGGCCGAGGTTAGTCAGCGCGCCGCCGGTCAGCTTGTGGTCGCCCAGCCGCCGGGCGTTGTCCAGATGCTCGGCGAGCCGCTGCTCCGCCAGGGCGAGATCGCCCATGGTGGTGGCTACCACCCCGAGATTGCCCAGGATGAGCGTGGCCCGGCGCAGGTCGCCGATGTCGCGGAACCGGGCCATGCTCTCGGTGTAGTACCTGGTGGCCGTGTCCAGGTCGCCCTGATGCAGGGCCAGCCGGCCGAGGCCGCTGAGTGCCTGGCCCATCTGCTGGGCGTCTCCCACGCGGCCGGCTAGCTCGAGTGCCTCGGCATACATGGACTGCGCCGCCGGATACTCGCCCCGGATGTGCGCCACCGATCCAAGATCGCCGAGGCAGCTGGCGACGCGGACGTCGTCGCCGATCTTCCGCCAGATCGCCAGGCTCTCTTGCTGGTAGGCGCGCTGGGCTTCCTGGTCCGCCTGGACGGCGGCGAGCCGCCCTGCTCCGTCGAGCGCGATGGCGCGCAGCCGCCCGTCCGACCCAGGTCCCGCGGCGTTCAGCGCCGCGTCCAGTACGCTGCGGCCGGCCGCGACCGGGCCCCGCACCATCCAGAACGGAGCCAGGGCCCCGGCCAGCCTCAGCGCCAGGGCCGGGTCGCCCGGCGAGCCACTGCCCCCCGGAGCGAGGCACCAGTCCAGGCCGGCCCGGAAGTTGTCAAGCTCGGCTTCCAGCAGGTCCAGCCAGGCGGCCTGGTCCGGGCCGGCCAGATCCGCCTTCCCGGCGAAGTCCAGCAGCCAGGCAAGATGACGACCGCGCAGGTCCGCGGCCTCTCCGGCCGCTGCCAGCCGGCCAAGCGCGTACTGGCGGATGGATTCGAGCATGCCGTAGCGCATGCTGCCGAACCGCTCCTCGGTCGTCAGCAGGGACCGGTCGATAAGAGCGGTAACGGTCTCGAACATCACCTCCAGCGGCAGCGCCTGATCCGGGCAGACCGCCTCGGCCGCGTCGATGGTGCACCCGCCGGCGAAGACGGCCATCCGGCGGAAGCACACCTGCTCGGTCTCACTGAGCAGGTCGTGGCTCCACTCGATGGCCGCTTCGAGTGTCCGGTGCTGCGGCAGGCCGACCCGGCTGCCGCCGGTCAGCAGCCTGAACCGGTCATCGAGCCGGGCGGCCAGCTGCTCCTCGGTCAGCGCGCTGACCCGGGCTGCCGCGAGCTCGATCGCGAGCGGGATGCCATCCAGCTGGCGGCAGATGTCGCCGACCGCTGCGGCGTTGTCCGCGGTCAGGCGGAAGCCTGGCCGGGCCAGCGCGGCGCGGTCGCAGAACAGCCTGACGGACTCCGCCTCGGCCGCGGCCTGCGGATCCACCGCGTCCGCCGCGGGCACCGTCAGCGGAGGGACTGGCCAGCTCGCCTCTCCCGGCACGCCGAGCCTGGTCTGGCTGGTCGCCAGGATCCGAAGCCGGGGGCAGCAGCGCAGCAGCGTCGCGATCAGGTCAGCGGCCGCATCGATGACGTGCTCGCAGTTGTCCACGATCAGCAGGGCCTCGGCGTCCCGCAACCTGGCGGTGATGCCGTCCAGCAAGGTCCGGCCAGGTTCCTCCCTGGCCGCCAGGACCAGCGCAAGGGTGGGCACGACCAGGTCCGGCCGGCCGATCGGGGCCAGTTCGACCAGCCACACCCCATCGGCGTATCGCCCGGATGCCAGCGCGGCCGACCTGAGGGCGAGGCGGCTCTTTCCGGATCCGCCTGGCCCGGTCAGGGTGAGCATCCTGGACAGGCGAAGCAGTTCCTCGATCGTGCCCAGCTCGGCCTCCCGGCCGACGAATGATGTGGTCTCGGTCGGCAACCGCGCCGCGGGTGCGGCGTCCGGCTGCCGGGACGCGGCGCCGTCGTCGCGGGTGCCGTCGTCGCGGGTGCTGCCCTCGCGGGTGCTGCCCTCGCGGGCGCTGCCTGCTGGCGGTTTCGCACGGGTGCCCGCAGGCGCCACCATGCCGGTGTCATCTCCGCCGCCCCTGACGTCGGCCTCCTGCCGGTCAAGGTCAGGATCCTGCCGCAGGATCCGTTCCTGCAGCCGCCGCAGATCCGGGCTGGGATCGATGCCGAGCTCTTCCGCGAGCCTGGCCCTGAGGTCTGCGTAGGCGCTCAGCGCCTCTGCCTGGCGGCCGCACCGGTACAGAGCCAGGATCTGCTGCCCGGTGAGCCGTTCGCGGAGCGGATGACGGGCGGCCAGGCTGTCCAGTTCGGCGACCAGGCCGGCGTGCCGGCCGCAGATCAGGTCAGCATCGATCCGGTTCTCCAGCGCTGTCAGCCGGGCTTCTTCCAGGCGCCAGGCATCCGCCTGCGCGAAGGCCATCTCGGCCACGTCCGACAGCGCCGGGCCGTGCCACAGGCCAAGCGCCTCGCGCAGGGTCACGGCGGCGGCGTCGGCCCGGCCCGCGGCCAGCTCCGCCTCGCCCGCCCTGGCCAGGCGCTCGAAGCGGACCGCATCCAGCTGGTCGCCCTCGACGTTGAGCTGGTAACCGGACGCCTGGGTCAGCAGGATGCCGGCGCGGGCGCCCAGGACCCGGCGGAGCCTGGAAACGTAGACCCGCAGGGTGGCCATGCTGTGCGCTGGCGGGCTACCCGACCACAGATCCTCGATGAGCCGGTCGAGGGAAACGACCCGGTTCGCCGACAGCAGGAACACGGCCAGCAGCGCTCGTTCGCGCAGCCCGCCAAGATCGAGTGTCAATCCGTTGTCTTCGGCTTCGATCGGACCGAGTATGCGGAACTCCACGGCGGCCACTGCCTCACATGACCATGCTGAACCGGCTCGGCGTCAGCGGCTCATGGCGGCAAGCCATGAGCGAGACAACCGATAGCGGCGCTGCGACCATGAGCCCAGGATGCCCTTGTCAGCATCTTGTAATCCGGAGGCCCCCCTTTGAGCGGTAACGCGGCCGTTCCTCACAATGTCAGCAGAAACTGCTCAGGATCACGGGGCGGGCGCGGCGAGGGCGCGCCAGCGGGGTGACCGACGCCGACGGCTCCCATCGGCTCCCAGCCCGCGGGCAGGCCGAGCGAGGCGGCCGCGCGCGGCTGGCAGAACAGCGTGCTGGACACCCAGCATGAGCCGAGTCCCTCCACGGCCAGGGCAACCAGCAGGTTCTGCACGGCGGCGCCGATGGCGACGACGAACATGGCCCGCTCGGCCGCGGCCCGCCGCGCGTCCGGGTAGGCGTGCGCGGCCTCGGTGACGAGGCAGGGCACAATGATCAGCGGCGCCCGGCGCAGCGGCTCGCCGCGGCGCACCCGCCGGGCGATCTGCTCCGGGCTGAACCCGTCGCCGCGCAGGTCGGCGGTCCAGGCGCCGAGCATGTCATCGAGCAGCGCGGTCCTGGCCCGCGCGGACGCCACGATCGCGAATCGCCACGGCTCGCTGTGATGCGGTGCCGGCGCCGTCAGCGCTGCCGCGATCGCGCGCCGGATCGCCTCGGGGCTGACCGGGGCGTCGGTGAACTCGCGCACCGTCCGGCGGGCGGACAGCACGTCGGCGGCGCCCAGCCGGAACATGTCCTCGGCGGCGGGGCGGATCAGCGCCGCCGCGCCAGGCCCGTCAGCGTCGGTGACAAGATCCGCCAGGCCGCGCACGATCGCGACCGGCACCTGCCGCGTTTTCCCCTTGACCAGGTCGGCGGCCCCGGCGATCTCGTCGGCCACGGCCGCCACGGTCACCTCCAGCGGGTTGCCGAAGGTATCGGCCTCACCCCGGTGGTCGCGCAGCGGCACGAGGCCGGCCGCCCCGATCGCGGTGTCCGTCTGGCCCGTCCGCCACGGCCGCCCCATGGTGTCAGTGATGATCACGCCGAGGCTGGCGCCCCGCCGGTCCCGCAGGCCCTTGCGCAGCCGGCGGGCCGAGTCGTCGGGATCCTCCGGCAGCAGCACCACGGTGCCGGGGGCGGTGTTAGAGGCGTCCACCCCGGCCGCCGCCAGCACCAGCCCGTGCCTGGTCTGGGCGATCGTGGTCGGGCCGCGCCGGGCCACGACCCGGACGGTCTCCGCGTCGATCGCCTGCTCCCGGTCAGCCCGGACGACCCGGCCCTCGGCCTTGCTGACGATCTTCGAGGTGATGACGACGATGTCGCCGTCGGCGAGCCGGGGTACG
Organism: Streptosporangiaceae bacterium; assembly: GCA_050013415.1. GTDB lineage: Bacteria > Actinomycetota > Actinomycetes > Streptosporangiales > Streptosporangiaceae > Palsa-506. The sequence goes on from JBEKFH010000008.1 coordinate 33,997, forward strand.
GCGGCGGCGATCATCGCGGCCAGGTCGTCGCCGGCCGCGATCTCCGGCAGCCCGGTCACCGGAGTCACGGTAACGCCGGTCACCGGCTCAGCTCCCCGGCCAGCTCGATCGCGGCCCGGGCAATCTCCGCCGACGCGGCCAGGTCGGTCATGTACAGGGGCAGCGCCCGGACGGCGATCCCGGCGAGCTCGGGGGCGTCCGCGGCGGCCTTGTCCTGCTCGTCCACCAGCCAGCCGTCCAGCAGGCCGGCCCCGTAGTGCGCCGCGACGGCCGCGGCGCTCGTCTGCACCCCGATGGCGGCCAGGCAGGCGTCCGCCATGCCGCGCACCGGCGCGCCGCCGATGATCGGGGAGACGCCGACCACGGTCCTGGCGCTGACCGCCTCGGCGATGCCGGGAATCGCGAGGATGATGCCGACGCTCACCACCGGATTCGACGGGGGAAGCAGGACGAAGTCCGCGGCCGCGATCGCCTCGAGCACCCCGGGGCCCGGCCGCGCGGCCGCCGCGCCGGCGGCGGTTATCTCGGCGGCGGGCACGGCGGCATGCAGCCGGACCCACCACTCCTGGAAGTGCACGGTGCGCCTGCCCTGGCCGTCGTCGATCAGCACCCGGGTCTCGACCCGGTCGTCCGACATCGGCAGCAGGGTCACGCCAGGCTGCCACCGCTCGCACAGCTGCCTGGTGACGGCACTGAGCGGCAGGCCCTCGTTCAGCATTTTCGTCCGTGCGATGTGGGTGGCGATGTCCTTGTCGCCGAGGCTGAACCAGCCTGGCCCGGCGCCGTAGGCGGCGAGTTCCGCCAGCACGGTGAAGGTCTCCTGAGCCCGGCCCCACCCCTGCTCCTCGCTGATGCCGCCGCCGAGCGTGTACATGACGGTGTCGAGGTCCGGGCTCACGTGCAGCCCGAACAGGCTGATGTCATCGCCGGTGTTCCCGATGACGGTGATGTGGGCCCGCGGCGCGGCGGCCTTCAGCCCGCGCAGGAATCGCGCGGCACCCACGCCGCCGGCGAGCACGGTTATCCGCATGAGGGCAAGTCTCGCAGGCCGGGTGCCCGCCGCGGGCCGGCATGCCCAGGCTGGGGCCTGGCAGGGACGCGCGGGCCGCGCGCGCGAGGCCGCGACCCCGGGATTTCGCCGCGGACTTTCCCGTCATCAGCGGCCATCCCGTCGGCCATTATCACGTATCGCTCTTGACGTACGGCAAGACACGCGCGTGTAATTTCAGGTATGTAATTCTCGCGCCGCCGGAACCGGGCGAGCCGGCGGGGATCTGGAGGGATGGAGGTGCGCTGTGGCTGACGTCATCGTCTCGCTGGTGCACGACGCTTTCGGCATGGGCGAGGATGATGCCGGGGAACTGGGCTGGCAGGATCAGGCCCTCTGCGCGCAGACCGATCCAGAGGCATTCTTTCCCGAGAAGGGTGGTTCGACCCGCGAGGCCAAGCGGGTGTGCAGAAGCTGCGACGTCCGTGCCGAGTGCCTGGATTATGCCCTTTCCCATGATGAGAGGTTCGGGATCTGGGGCGGGCTGTCCGAGCGCGAGCGCCGCCGGCTGAAGCGCGAGGCGGTATAGGCGAGGCGGCCAACCGGGGCCGCCCGAAGCCTGGCGTCTGGCCGTCACCGGATCGCCGGTTCGCGTATTGTGCTCCGGGTAGCCCGGCCTGCGAGAACGGCGCCGGCGAGCGTGCGCCGGCCCCGCTGGCGGGCCCTCTGA
>JBEKFH010000009.1:0-33593 GCA_050013415.1 Streptosporangiaceae bacterium
GCGCGGGCGGCACGGGACACGTCGCGGGAGGTGGTGACAACGGCGCCCTTCTTCAGCGTGGTGGCGTACGCGCTGGCCAGCCGCACGCACAGCTCAGGCGTGACCTCCACGTTGATCAGCCCGGAGACGCCGCGCGGCCCGAAGAGGGTCCGCTGGCCGCGCGACTCCCAGATCACGCTGGTATTGACCACCGCGCCGGCCTCGATGGTTTTGAACGGATAGACCTTCACTCCTGCCGAGACATAGGCTTCGGGCTCGACCAGGCACTCGTCGCCGACGACGGCGGCCTCCTCGATCCGGGCCTTCGCCATGACGTCGGTGTTCTTCCCGATAACGCAGCCGCGCAGCGTGACGCCCTGGCCGATGTAGACGTTGTTGTGCACCACCGCGCGATGCAGGAACGCGCCCTCCTTGACCACCACGTTGTTGCCGATCACGGTGAACTCGCGGAGCTGCGCTCCCGCCTCGATCTTGGCGTACTCCCCGATGCACAGCGGCCCGGTCAGGATGGCATCGGGGTCCACCTCGGCCCCGCCGGCCACCCATTGGCCGGGCGAGACCTCGAATCCGGCGATGTCCGCCTGCACCCGGCCGGACAGCACGTCCGCCTGGGCCCGCAGATAGCTCTCGTGCGTGCCGACATCCTCCCAGTAGCCGTCCGCGATCCAGCCGAACAGCGGGGCGCCCTGCTTGAGCAGCCGCGGGAAGACGTCACCTGACCAGTCGACGAACTCGCCGGCCGGCACCTCGGCCAGCACCTCGGGTTCCATCACGTAGATACCGGTGTTGACCGTGTCCGAGAACACCTGCCCCCAGGTCGGCTTCTCCAGGAACCGCTGAATCCGGCCGCCGTCGTCGGCGATGACGATCCCGAATTCCAGCGGGTCCGGCACCCGGGTCAGGCCGACGGTCACCAGGGCGCCATTCTCGCGATGGAAGCGGACCATCTCCGAGAGGTCGATATCTGTCAGGGCGTCACCCGAGATCACCAGGAACGGCGCGTCGCGCAGCGCGTCCTCGGCGTTCCTGACGCTGCCCGCGGTCCCGAGCGGTATCTCCTCGGTGGCGTACTGCAGGCTCATGCCCACTTCCTCGCCGTCGCCGAAGTAATTGCGCACCAGGGAGGCCAGGAACTGCACGGTGACGACCGTCTCGGAGAATCCGTGCCGCTTCAGCAGCCGCAGCACGTGCTCCATGATCGGCCGGTTGGCCACGGGCAGCAGCGGCTTCGGCTGGTTGGCGGTCATCGGGCGCAGCCTGGTGCCCTCACCGCCGGCCATCACAACGGCCTTCACAACGTGGCTGAACTCCCTTCCGGAATGTCCTGGTCCGACCTGTCCCGCCCAGCCAAATCTGGCCCGCCCAGCCAAGACTACGCCGTAATGTCCCCTTCGTCGGCTTCGCCGGCAGCGAGCAGGCGCTGGGCCTGCACGAGGTAAAGTCCGGCGGCGCACCAGTACAATGCAGTTCCCCAGATCGCCATCGCCCAACCAACGTCCTTTGCGACCTCAGCGAATATGCCCTGGTGGGAGCCGAGAAGCAGGAGCGGGAACGCGTACAGCAAGTTGAGCGTCGCGGCCTTCCCGACAAAACTCACCTGCAGCGGCTCCCAGCCGCGCGAGCGCAGCACGAGAAGCGCTGCCGCGAGCACGAGTTCGCGGGCGACCAGCAGCCCCACCAGCCACCACGGAATGATGGCCCGGACGGCCAGCGCGACGATGGTGGCCACGATGTACAGCCGGTCCGCCGCCGGGTCGAGCACCTGGCCGAGCCTGCTCTGCTGGTTCAGCGCCCTGGCGATCTTCCCGTCCAGCCAGTCGGACGCTCCGGCCGCGAACAGCAGGATGACCGCCCATGTGTCGCCGGCCGTGGTTCTCGGCCCGAGGATCAGCCACAGGAAGAACGGCACGCCCGCGAGCCTGGCCGCGCTCAGTGCGTTCGGAATCGTGATGATCCGGGCCTGCGGATCGCGCTCCGCCGCCGCGGGTGCCCGCGGCTCGCCCGTCCCGGCGGTCAGGTCGCCTCCCAGAGCGTGGCGATGCCCTGGCCCACCCCGATGCACATGGTGGCGGCCGCCCGGCGGGCGCCGCGGCGCCGGAACTCGTGCAGCAGGGTGGTGCTGATCCGCGCGCCTGAGCAGCCGAGCGGGTGCCCGATCGCGATGGCGCCGCCGTTGACGTTCACCAGCTCGGAGTCAAGCTTCAGTTCGTTGATCACCGCCACGGCCTGCGCGGCGAACGCCTCGTTGACCTCGGCCAGGTCCAGGTCGCCGACCTGCCACCCGGCCCGCGCCAGCGCCTTTGTCATCGCGGGCACCGGGCCGATGCCCATGTAGTCCGGGTGCACGCCGGCCGCTGCGGTGCCCGCGTACCTGGCGATGGGCTCCGCGTTAGCCGCGGCAGCGGCGCGCTCCGACATCAGCAGCAGGCCGGCCGCGCCGTCGTTCAGCGGTGAGGAATTGCCTCCGGTCACCGTGCCGCCGGCGCGGAAGGCCGGCTTCTTGGCGGCCAGCTCGTCCAGCGTCAGGTCCGGCTTGATCCCCTCGTCCAGCCGCACCGTGCCATACGGCGCCGTGACCGGGATGATTTCCTCCGCGAACAGCCCGGAAGTCTGGGCTATGCCTGCTTGCTGGTGGCTGAGCAGCGCGAACTGATCCTGGCGTGCCCTGCTCACGCCGTAGCGCTCGGCGACGTTCTCCGCGGTCTCGCCCAGGTTGATGGGCGGGTACAGCTCGCGCATCCGCGGGCTCACCAGCCGCCAGCCAAGCCGCGTGTCGGCCAGCCCTGCGTCCCGCGGGAAGGGGTCCTCCGCGCGGGGCAGCACGAACGGAGCGCGCGTCATCGACTCTGAGCCGCCGGCCAGGCAGATGTCGGCCTCCCCGGCCGCGATCGTCCTGGCCGCGTCGGCGATGGCCTCCATGCCCGAGCCGCACAGCCGGTTGACCGTCGCGCCGGGGATGGTCACGGGCAGTCCTGCCAGCAGGACGGCCATCCGCGCGACGTTCCTGTTGTCCTCCCCGGCCTGGTTGGCCGCGCCCCAGTACACGTCGTCGATCGATGCCGGGTCGAGCCACGGGTTGCGCTTGACAAGCGCGCCGATCACCTCGGCGGCGAGCTGGTCGGGGCGGACCCCGGCCAGGGCACCCTTGATCTTCCCCACGGGCGTCCGGCAAGCGTCCACCGCGAAGACCGCGCTCATCGGCACCTCCAGCTGCGCGCCACATCCGGCCAGGACGAGCCTACCTGGGCGGAGCTCACGCGAGATGTGCGCGCGCCCCGGCTGGTGCGCCACCCGTGCGCTCGCCGTGGCTGGCGGGACCCGGGTGGCGGCCAGCTTCTGATCCGCCCGGCAGGCAGTTCTCAGTGCTGGCGGGAGCTGGCAGGACGGTTCCGTTCTCCATGTCTGGCGTGACGGTGCCGTAAGCTGCGCCCGGAGGTCGCCGGTGCCCGCTGACTACGCCACGATCCGCGCGGAGAACATCACTAGGTACGGCACGGACCTGGCCGTGCTCGACCTGCTCGGGCAGCTGTACAGCGACCGGGCTCATTTCATCTTCGAGCTCATCCAGAACGCCGAGGACGCCGGCGCGCGGGAGGTGGAGTTCGAGCTCTTCGATGACCGCCTTGAGGTACGGCACGATGGCCGGCCGTTCACCGAGGCGGATGTCCGCGGCATCTGCGGCGTGGGCAATTCCGCGAAGTCCGGGGACCTGACGGCAATCGGTGCCTTCGGCATCGGGTTCAAGTCGGTCTACGCGTACACGCGGACGCCCAGCGTGCACAGCCCGGGCGAGCACTTCCGGATCGAGAACTATGTCCGCCCGGCCGCCATCGCGCCGGACGGCGGGCCGGACGAGACCCTGTTCGTCTTTCCCTTCGACCGCCCGGACGTCCTCCCGGCCGTCGCCGTGGCGGAGATATCCGCGGCCCTGGCCGGGCTGGGACTCGGGACGCTGCTGTTCCTGCGGAGCATCGAGCGGGTGGCCGTCGGCGGGACCGCGGTTCCCGCCGCGGTGCTGGAGCGCGCAGTCGGCGCCCAGCCGGCGCCGCACCGCGACGCGGGACACGGGACAGGTGCGCCGGCCCGGCGCGGTGCGCCCGCCCGGCGCCGGATCAGGCTTCGGCGGTCCAGCGACGGCGCCGCCGAGGAATGGCTTGCCTGGCACCGCGACATCGACGCGGACGGCCGGCCCGGTCAGCGGATCGAGATCGCGTTCCCGCTGCGCGCCGGGATCATCGGGCCGGAGCTGGGCACGTGCCGGGAGTCGCCGCTCGTGGTGTTCTTCCCGACCGAGAAGGAGACCTTTCTCGGCTTCCTGATCCAGGGGCCCTACCGGACGACGCCGGCTCGCGACAACGTCCCCGAGCACGATCCCTGGAACCAGTTCCTGGTCAGCGAGACGGCGGCGCTGCTGGCGGCTGTCCTGCACGATCTGCGCGACACCGGGCTGCTGACCGCTGACGTGCTGGGCGGCCTGCCCATGGACACCGCGCGGTTCGGCCCTGGCAGCATGCTGCGCAGCATGTTCGAGAGCGCCCGCGACGCGCTGGCCAGCGGGTCGCTCATACCCGCGGCCGGGGGCGGCTACGGCCGCGCGGCCGAGCTTGTGCTGGCCCGCGGCGCCGGGCTCCGTGAGCTGCTGTCCCCCGAGCAGCTGGACGAGCTCGGCGGCGCCGGCCGGGGGCGCGCGTTCGCCCGCGAGTCCATCACCGACGACGGGACGCCAGCGCTCTGGCGGTATCTGCGCGAGGAGATCGGCGTCGCCGAGATCACCCCGGAGTCCGCCGTGGCGAGCCTCACCGGCGGGTTCCTGGCCGCGCAGCCCGATGACTGGATACGGCGCCTCTACGCGTTCCTGCATCAGCACCTGGCCCTGTGGAGAGCGCCGGAGCATCCCGGCGAGGAGCCGGGTCCTGCCAGGTCGAAGCCGATCATCCGGCTGGAGGACGGCAGCCAGGTGGCGCCCTTCGACGACGCCGGCCGGCCGGCCGTCTACCTGCCAGGGCCGGGCGCGCTGGCGGAGCCTGCCGACCTGCCCGGCCCGGCCGCGTACCTGGCGGGGACCGCCGACCTGCCAGGCCCGGCCGCCCTGCCGGGGCCTGCCCACACTCCCGGCCCGGCCGGAACCGGCCTTCCTACGGTGCGGCGGGCGATCGCGCGGTTCGCTGACGCCCGGCATTTCCTGGAGGCACTGCAGCTCGGCGAGCCGGACGCGGTGACCGACGTGCTGGAGAACGTGCTGCCCCGGTACGCGGGCCTGGAGGCCGCGCGGCTGGACGCGGCGCAGCACGAAGGTGATCTTGAGCGGGTGGCGCGCGCGCTCGCGGAGGCTCCGCCCGGCGGGCGGGAGCGGCTTGCGGAGAAGCTGCGGGACACGGCCTTCCTGGTCGGGGAGAACGCGGCCAGCGGCGAAGAACGCCTGATGACGCCGGTCAGCCTGTACCAGCGGACAGCGGACCTGGAACTCTACTTTGCCGGGAACCCCGATGCCTGGTTCGCCCGGGACGGCTACGGGCCCTGGCTCGCCCAGCTGCGCGAGATGGGCGTGCGGGACACCGTCGCCTTGCGGGCGCGGAGCCCGGGCGATCACGGGCACGTCGTCATCACGGATGAGTTCGCCTGGCACGAGCGAGGCCTGCACGGATTTGATCCCTCCGCCGCCATTGACGGCCTGGATTTCGCGCTCAGCCATCCCAGCCTGCGCCGGTCGGAGTACGTCTGGAACGTGCTGCTCCCGCCCAGCCGGGAGCTGCTGGCCGGGGTTGTCGAGCGTTCCGTCCGGCTGGAGTTCGCCGACTCCAGCCGGGAGGAACTGAAGTCAGCGGCCGGCTCGGCGGCGGCTGCGGCCGCGTGGCTGCCTGGCCCGGACGGTACGTTCCGCCGCCCGGCCGAATTGCAGCTCGACGACCTTCCCCCGGAGTTCAGGCGGGACGACGCCCTGGCGGCGGCGCTGGGCATGATCCAGCCCGTCGTGGCGGAGGCAAGCCGCCTGCTGGGCCTCCCGCCCGGCCTGCTGCGCGGCCTGAGCGCTTATCCCGACCTGGTCGAGATGGTCGAGCGCGAACTCAGGGCCCGGGCGGTGCCCCCAGCTCAGGGTCCCGGGCGGGGCTCAGCCGGCGAGGCCGGCGTCGATGACGGACCGCTGGCGAGCTGGCTCCGCGATGAGAGCTGACCCGGTCATGACGACTCAGGTACTATCTCCGTCTCACTATGCAAGCTGCACCGTCACCGCTCACGCGATCCGTCATCACCAGGCTCCGGGCCGCCGGCTGCGTCTTCGCCGAGGACGAGGCCATGCTGCTGGTCTCCTCGGCACGGACCCCGGCCGACCTCGACGCCATGGTGGACCGCAGGGCCGCCGGCGTCCCCCTCGAGCACGTCGTCGGCTGGGCGGAGTTCTGCGGCCTGCGGATCGCCGTGGACCCCGGGGTCTTCGTGCCCCGCCGTCGCACCGAGTTCCTCGTCAGCCAGGCCGCCGCCCTCGCCCGCCAGGCTGCCGGTCTGCCCGGGGAGGCGGGCGGTCTGCCCGGGGAGGCGGGCGCCCGGCAGCGGACTGTGGTCGTGGACCTGTGCTGCGGCTCTGGCGCGGTCGGCGCCGCGCTGGCAGCCGCCCTCCACCAGGTCGAGCTGCACGCCGTCGACATCGACCCGGCCGCGGCGGCATGCGCGCGCCGCAACGTCGTCGCCGCAGGCGGCCGGGTGTACGAGGGCGACCTCTACGAGCCGCTGCCGGCCGGGCTGCGGGGCCGGGTGGAGATCCTGGCCGCCAACGTTCCCTACGTTCCGACTCAGGAGGTCAGGCTGCTGCCGGCGGAAGCCCGCGTCCACGAGGCGCGGGTGGCGCTCGATGGTGGCGCTGACGGCCTTGAGGTACTGCAGCGGGTGGCCGCGGCGGCGGCGCGCTGGCTGGCACCGGGTGGCCACCTGCTGGCGGAGACAAGCGAGCGGCAGGCACAGCGGGCGGTCGAGATCGTCGCGCTTGCCGGGCTGAACGCGAGGGTGGCCAGCTCTGCGGAGATGAATGCCACCGTCGTCATCGGAACCAGACCAGCTCGCGCGGGCGGGCCTGGCGACTAGCAGGAGAATCTGCCCCCGGCAGGTAGCGGGTCACGTTCCTCATGGTTTCGATGGCGCGGTCGAGAAGGTCCTCGATGGGCATCGCTCCTTGGCATAGGCGGCACGCGGGAGCGAAGCCGGCTGTCTGTCAGTTCGTCCCGTCATGGAGTCGTGTTACGGCCTTGTACATCTGACGGCTGGATGGAGGCGGCGGCAGCGGCATCGGCGGCGCTCCAGGTGCCGCGAACGCCTGGAGGAGGTAACCGACCAGCCGCGGTGCCGATCTGGGGGCGGCCTGGCCGGCGGCGGCCACGACGCCGGCACTGGCCATGACCAGAATGATGAGGTCCTCTGCGACGAAGTCCTCCCGCAGCGCGCCAGCAGCCTTGGCTCGCTTCATCAGCTCCGAGAAGTCCTCGTAAGCCTGATCGCGCGCCGCTTCGAACCTGGCAGCCGAGGGGAAGGCCATGGTCAGCACGTCGGCGAAGCCCCGGTCGCTGGTCTGCATGGCGCACAGCGAGGTTACGTAACGGCAGAAGCCGTGCCATGGATCGGGGTCCTTCAGGGCCTTCCGTGCCCCCGTGGCAAACAGCCACATCTTCTCCTCGAAGGCACCGGCGACCAGGTCGGCCCGGGTCGGATACCGGCGGCGGAGGGTCGCCATGCCGACGCCCGCTCGCCGAGCGATGTCCTCCCTCGTGACGTCGATACCGCGCTCAGCGAACAGGGCCCGAGCTGCTTCGACGATGCGTTCCCGGTTCTGTTCGGCGTCGGCGCGCAGGGAGCGTTCTTTCTCGGTCCTGGACGGGCTCATCACCTCAGTGTAGCGACTCAACTGGCAGGTAGCTACCACTTGCCTCGCATGTAACTGGCAGGTCCATGCCACTTGACAATCCCCGCCTGCAGGTGGAAAGTGGCAGGCAACTGCCACTTAGAACCGACCGCAAGAAGGGGAAGCGACAATGACCGCAGACGAAGTCGTCCGGAACTTCTACGAGAGCTACAACGACCGGGATCTCGACAAGACCTACGAGCAGTACGTCTCCCACGGCCTGATCAACCATGCCTTCGGAGGTGCGTATGACTGGGAGGGCTGGCTGGCAGCCGACAAGGGGCTCCTTGCCGCCTTCACGGACCTCCGTGTCGAGGTGCTCGACCAGATTGCGCAGGGCGACCGGGTGGCCACCCGATTCTCGATGACCGGCACCCAGACGGGTGACTTCTACGGAGTCGCCCCGAGCGGCGCCGTAGCGACGCTCACGGGGACCGCCTTTGACCGCATCGAGGACGAGAAAATCGCCGAGCACTGGTCGGACTCGGACCTCGGAGGGTTTATGCAGCAGCTCACCCCCGCCGGCTGAGGAAACAGAATGGAAATCGGAATCTTCACCTTTGCTGACGTGAGCCCGGACCCGGGCGGGGTGCACGCGGGCCAGCGCCTCCCCGAGCTCGTGGAAGAGATCGAGCTGGCCGATCAGGTGGGGCTGGACGTGTTCGGGATCGGCGAGCACCACCGTCCCGACTTTGCCGCTCCGGCACCTCCCATCCTGCTTGCCGCCGCCGCGAGCCGGACCTCACGCATCCGGCTCACGAGCGCGGTCACCGTTCTCGGCTCCGAAGACCCGCTCCGGGTCATGGAGCAGTTCTCTATGCTCGACTCGCTCTCGGGTGGCCGGGCCGAGATCATGGCCGGCCGGGGCGCCTTCACAGAGACGTTCGGGCTATTCGGCTACGACCTGAACGACTACGACGAGCTCTTCGCCGAGAAGCTCGACCTGCTGCTCGCCCTTCGGAGTGGCCGTCGGGTGACGTGGTCCGGCAAGCACCGCGCCCCGCTCGACGGCGTGGCGGTCCACCCGGCCCCGGTCCAGCAGCCGATCCCGGTGTGGCTGGCCGTGGGCGGCAGCCCGGAATCCTTCGTCCGGGCCGGCCGTCTCGGTCTGCCCTTGGCGCTGGGCATCGTGGGAGGGGCTCCAGCCCGCTTTGCCCCCGCCATCGATCAGTACCGCCGGATTCTCAGCGACTACGGGCACCCGCTGCTTCCGGTGGCTATCACCCAGCATGGTTTCGTGGCCCGGACCACCCAGGCGGCCGTCGGCATCTACTACCCGGCCGACGCCGAGGTGATGAACCGCATCGGCCGCGAACGGGGCTTCGGACCCACCTCGAGGCCGGAGTTCGACCGGAAGATCCTCCCCGGCGGCCCCTACATCGTCGGGTCACCGGATCAGGTCGTCGAGAAGATCCTCCTTCAGCACGAGATCTTCGGCCATCAGCGGACGCTCTTTCAGCTGGCCATCGGCAGCGTCGGCCACGCCGATCTGATGCGGGCCATCGAACTGCTCGGCACCGAGGTGGCGCCGGCCGTCCGATCCGAACTGGGGTCAGGCGCGAAGACGCCCGCGGCGAGCACCGCAGCCAGCTGAGCGATTCAAGCCCTTCGAAGCTCGATAAAATCAGCCAGCGTCGCGAGGGACGCAAGGGCGTCGAGGTTGATGTCCTCACCGGCGACGTCGACGCCGTAGCGGTGCCTGACCTCGCGCAGCAGCAGTGTGCCGGTCAGCGAGTCCAGCCCGATGCCGGAGCCGAACAGCGCCGTATCGGCCGGCGTGTCGGCCAGGTCAGGGCGGTGCGTTACGTCGGCCAGGATCTGGCGCAGCTCATCGAGAATCAGGGCACGCCTCCCGCCGGCGGCAGCGGGCGATCCGGGCCGGTTTCAGCCTCCGGCGGCAGCGGGCGATCCGGGCGGGGCTCAGCCGGCCCGGTGATCCATCCGGGCAGTGCCGGGAGCGGGCCGGCCAGCGCTCTGCGGTACACGACCCGCTGGCCAGCCGCCGAGTCCGCGCGCCCGGCCGGGTCCGCTGCCGCCGGCCGGCCGGCCAGCGCGGCAGCCTCGGCTGGCCCTGTCCCGGAGGCGCCCGCGTGTGGCTCCGGGGCATCCGGATCGGCCGCGCGGAACCCGGCTGCGGCCAGCGCCAGCCGCAGTGGCACGTTCCTGTCGTTCAGCACCGACGGCACGTCAAGCGCACGCGCCCCGTCATCGGCCGCAGCCCGGATCAGCCAGGCCAGCAATGCGTCGATCACGCCGCGGCCCATCGCCCGGCACGACATCATCAGCAGCCGGACTGACCGGTGGCCGTTCTCGCGCTGCTCCGTGACGCAGCCGCCGACGATGCCGTCATCACCGAACCGGTCCCGGAGCCGTACGGTCACGACATCCTGCCCGGGCGAGGCGATCATGGCGCGGAACGCGGCTTCGGTCGTCCCCTTCCCGGCAGTGTTGAACTGGTGGGTGCGGACGGAAAGCTCCTGTAGCCGGTCCACGTCTCCCGGGCCGGCGGGCGCAATGGTGACCCTGGTCTGGGAGTAACGCAGGAAGTCGTCCCTGGATCCGCCAAACTCGCGCTCGGCGGCCTGCCGCCGCCTCCTGTCGAGGTACAGCTCGCCGCGCCGGCTGGCCTCCGCCGTGACCACGGCAGGGCTGAATGCCTGCCAGCCGAGTGCCTCTGTCATGTCCTCCGGAGACAGCACGAGCACATCCGGCAGCGCGAACGATACCTCGGCCCGCTCGTACGGATCGTCATCGACGAAGGCGAGCGCGTCGGCGGCGATGCCGAGGTCCGCGAGGATGCGGCCGATCGCCGCTGATTTCCGGTCCCAGCCGCATTCAGCCGCGACGAACCTGGCTCCCGTCACCTCGGCAGCGTAAGCCGCGGCCGCCGGCGGATTCCTGCTCGCGATCGCGTGCACGATGCCGCGCCTGGTCAGCTCGGCGAGGACGGCTGCCATGTCCGGGTCCGCTGGCGGCCGGCGGGCTCCCGACTCGATGAAGGTCCCGGCAAGCAGGGTGTTGTCGATGTCCCAGGCCACGCATTTGACCATGGTCCCTGCCACCGGCCCGGCTGCCGGACCGGCGGTGCTCCCCACTGCCGGACCGACCATCCTCCCGGTCACCGGATCGCCGGCCGGCTGGCCTGCCGTCGTCATGGTGAGGCCGGGCCGCCCGGCGGCAGCCGCTTCTCCATCGTGAGGTGTGCCGCCTCGAAGCCGAACTTGCGGTACAGCGACCGCATGCCCAGGTTCCCGGCGTGCACCTTGCCGGTCAGCTGGCTGAGGCCGGCGTCGGCGGCCGCCTGCAGCACCGCAGCAAGCAGCATCTCCCCTATCTGGCTCCGGCCGGGCACGTCGGCCACCGCGAGCGAACGGAAGTTGCCGTACCTGCTGCCGGTCAGCGAGTTGGTGCGAGGCGACATCCAGGCCCAGCCCACCAGCGCTACCGAGGCTCCCGCGGCCGGTCGTGCCACCGCGACCAGCATGACCTCCCCCGGCTTGCCGAGCGCACCGGACACCCGCCTGCGGTGCAGGGCTGGATCGACGATGGCGTCGTCGCTGAAGGACACCCGCGCGATGTCGATCTCGAACTGCGCGATCGCGTCCAGGTCACCCTCGGCGGCGCCGCGGATCAGGTAACCCGCCGGGCCGGCCGACGACCCGGTGCCCGTCATCGCTGCCGCAGGGGCATCGGGCGGAACACCGCGGCGCCGCAGTCCGGGCAGCCAGCGGCCTGCAGGCTGGCGATTCTTGTCCACTGCGCGCCGGGCCCGACCGCGTGCACGGCCCCGCAGCCCGCGCACCGGTACGGCCTCGTGACGGCGGCCCGCAGGTCGGCGGTGTAGAGCGGCCCGGGATAGTCGCCGGAGACGCTCGGGGCCAGCGCGGCGGTGGTGCGCAGGTGGTACAGGTGACTGGTGCCGGCCAGGATTCCGGCCCCGGCATAGGAGTTGAAGTTCGGCGTCATCGAGCGCACGGTCAGTCCCATGCCAGAGATCAGCTCCTGGGTCCGCAGGGTCTCCTCCGGCCTGCGGGCCCCGAACGAGAAGAACACGTGCTGGCCGGCCTCGCCGCCGAGCGCGGCCACCGCCCGGGACAGGAACAGCTCGGCGCCCGCGACCGTGTAAGGCGGGTCGGTGCACACTACGTCGAAGGCGCCCCGCAGGGCTTCCGGGAGCGGCGCCCGCAGATCGTGCTGCACGAGCTCGACGGCAACTCCGGTGCCTGCGGTCTGCGCCGCCACGCAGGCCAGCACGTCGGCGTCGGAGTCCAGCACGGTCAGGCGCCTGATCTCGCCCGGCATCCCGGCCAGTGCCGCGAACCTGGCGATGGCGACGGACACCAGGTCGTCGTCGCCCAGGATGAGTATCCGGGTTCCCGCCAGCGCCCCGGCCTCGTGCATGGCCAGCACGCGGTTGATCTTGGTGGCGACGGTGCAGTGCGTCTGGTCGAGTTCCGGCTTGGCCTCGGGCGCAGCGGTCGCCGCGCGCTCAAGGTCGCCCTGCAGAGCCGTCGTGACCTCGGCGCTGGCCACTCCCCGGCCGTCGCACGCCGGGCACCGCGCGTCCAGTCCGCGCTGGCCGCCGGCGAAGACATCCCGGCCCGGCTGGGTCAGCCGGACTGGCCGGCCATGGTCCACCACGCCGCGCTTGCGCAGTTCACTGCAGACGGCCGTGACGATGGGGACGGGCAGCTCGGCCATCCGGCTGATCTCGCGGGTAGCGACCGGCTCAGCTCGGGCGATCGCGCGGATCACATCCCGGACGCCCGAGGTGCCCTCAGCCAGCCCGACCGCCGACGCGACTTCGCCGATGACAGCGTCGACATCCATGCTGAGGTTCTCTGCCTCCCGATACGCGGGCCGGCTGGCCCGGTCGTCCTGGTCGCCCGGCCCGGCCGTGCTGCCGGCCATCGCTGCCTGGCTGGCCTGGTCATCGCTGCCCGGCCGGTAGGCCGTAGGGTATCCTCCCACATCATGCCAGGCGACGGAGTGGCCAGCAGGTACGCCGACCTGCGGCGGCAGGAAGCACGGACGCCGAAGACCCTCTACGCCGTCGACGCGACGTTCACGACATCATCGCCAGTCGCCGACGTGGTGAAGCTCACGGAGCTGGCCACGGCCGCGGTGCGGGCCGGCAACGGGCATGTCCTTGAGGTGAGTCACGTCGCGTTCCCGAACGACGCCGTCACCCTCGTGCTGATCCTGGCTGAGTCGCATCTCAGCATTCACACCTGGCCCGAGGAAGACCTGATCGCGATCGACCTGTTCAGCTGCGGTGCGATCGACGGCGACGCCGTGGTGGCCGATCTCGCCCGCGCCCTGTCGCTGGAAAACGTCGCCATCCGCCGCGTCCAGCGCGGCATCATGCCGCCGTCCGGCCAGTAACCCCCGCATGGCGCATCCGGCTGCGTGATCGTGGAGGATTCGTCCGGCCAGAGCGTGAGGATCCTCCACGCTGCTGAGCTGCCCCCGCCGAGGGCGGATTCGGCCAGCCCTGCCGACGAGCCGACCCGGGGGTTATCCACAGGGCGTTAAGGAGTCGGGGCTCGCTACAGGACAAGAGAACGGGGGTTATCCACAGAGAGGGAGGCTTGCATGGCCGCATGCCGGTTCCCTGAGCCACGCTGAGGGGCGTGTCCAGGCTGCCCGGGTCCCTTGCGGAACTTGCCGAGTACCAGCGCGGGGTCATTACGCGCCAGCAGGCTCTCGCGGCAGGCCTGGCCAGTAGCGCGATCTGCTACCGCGTCAGCAGCGGACGGTGGCAGCGCCTGTACCCCGGCGTCCTCGCCGTGTTCAGCGGCGAGCCTGGCCGCGCGACTCTGTTGTGGGCGGCGGTGTTGCGCGCCGGGCCGGCCGCGGCACTGAGCCACCAGACCGCGGCCGAACTGAACGGCCTGACCCGCAAGACAGCGGGGCTCATCCATGTCACGGTGCCCTCCGCCCGCCGGGTTGAACCCGCGCCCGGTCTCGTCATCCACCGATCGGCGCGCGTCCTTGCGGCCCGCCATCCGTCCCAGACGCCGCCGCGCACCCGGATCGAGGAGACCGTGCTCGACCTCAGCCACGCGGCGCGGACCTTTGACGAGGCACTTGGCTGGCTGTCCGCCGCCTGCGGCGGGCGGCTGACCACGCCGAGGCGGATCGCTGACGCGATGAGCCAGCGCGCCAGGCAGCGTTACCGGGAAGCCATCCGGCTGGCGCTCGATGACGTTGCCGACGGGGCGCACACCGTCCTGGAATACCGCTACCTGCATAACGTCGAGCGGCCGCACGGGCTGCCCCGCGCCGAACGTCAGGTCCGGGTGGTCCGCGGCGTGCGCACCGCGTACCTGGACTCGCTCTACCGCAGGTATCTCGTGGTGGTCGAGACCGACGGCCGCGTGGCGCACCCGGCGGAGGGCCGGTGGAATGACGTGCACAGGGACAATGCCGCTGCGACCGAAGGCATCATCACGCTGCGCTACAACTGGTCCGACGTCACGACCGGGCCGTGCGCCGTCGCCGCCGAGGTCGGCGCGGTCCTCGCCAAACGCGGCTGGCCAGGACCACTACGCCGCTGCGGACCCCGTTGCGCAATAGCGCGGAGGATCCGCCCGAGCTGAACGTGCGGATCCTCCACCATCATGAAGGCGGGGCGGGGACTGACAGGGACAGGCCGAAGCGGCTCTCCTCGTCGGTCCACCAGGACCGCATCGCCAGGCCGGCCGCGGCGAGCTCGGCCGCCACGCGCTCGCGGCGGAACTTCGCCGACACCTCGGTGCGCATCTCCTCGCCCTCGGCGAAGCTGACGGTCAGGCCGATGGCGGGCAGCCTGACCTGCTGGCGCTGCGCCGACCTGAGCCGCATCTCGATCCACTCCTGCGCCGGATCCCACACCGCCACATGGTCGAAGGCGTCCAGGTCGAAATCCGCGCCGAGCTCGGCATTCAGGACCGACAGGATGTTTTTATTGAACGCTGCCGTCACACCGGCTGCGTCGTCATAGGCGGCGACCAGCACGGCGGGATCCTTCACCAGGTCGGTGCCGAGCAGCAGGGCGTCCCCGTCGGCGAGCCGCGAGCGGACCGAGGCCAGGAACCCGGCCCGCTGGGCCGGCAGCAGGTTGCCGATCGTGCCGCCGAGAAAGGCGACCAGGCGGGGGCCGCCTCCCTCGGGCAGGCCCAGGTGCTCCTCGAAGTCGGAGACGACAGCGTGCACCGCCAGGCCCGGATAGCTGCCGAGAACTCGCCTGGCGGCGGCGATCAGGGCTGCCTCGCTCACGTCCACCGGCACGTACCGGTCCAGCGTGCCCGCGTCGCGCAGCGCGTCGAGCAGCAGCCGAGTCTTGTCAGCGGACCCGGCGCCCAGCTCGACGAGGGTGCTGGCCCGGGTCGCGGTCGCTATCTCGGCGGCGGCAGCGCTCAGGATCGAGCGTTCCGCCCTGGTCGGGTAGTACTCGTCGAGCAAGGTGATCTTGTCGAACAGCTCGCTGCCGCGCTCGTCGTAGAACCATTTCGGCGGCAGCGACTTCGGCGTGGCGGTGAGGCCCGCCCGGGCGTCCGCGCGCAGCGAGTCCGCGAGGAATCCGTCGGGAAGGCACCGCTCGATCGTCGGCTGCATCACTGACTCGTCCTTCGTCACTTGCCCGTCTTTCGTCACCGGCCCGCCACCCTCCTGACTTCGCCCGCTCCGCCCGCGCTCATGTCGTTCGTCCCGGTCCGCTCAAGGTGGCTGCCCTGGCCCCTGTCCCGTTCGCGGCGCCGATCGGGGTCACCGATACAGACCGGGCTGTCGCCTCGACGAGGCTCTGGTCGGGCACGTCGATCCAGCCGGGCTCGTCGTCGCTGGGCTCGGAGGCGACCACGACCCCGGTCGGGCCGGCCCGGTAGCACAAGCTGTCCCCCGCCGCGGTCGCCGCGATCGCCTCGCCGTCGGTGAGCAGGAAGTTGAACCGGCCGCCGAGCTGGCGGGCGGTCAGCTCGCCGATGGTCCCGGTCAGCGCCCCGGCCAGCCCGCTGCCAGCCCGCAGCCTGCGGAGCACGACCGCCCAGATCACCGCCGAGTCGCAACGCGCCTCGAGGCCGATCAGATCGCCGGCCGGCAGGCCCGCCGCGAGCCTGGCCCCCGCCTCCGGCCAGCCGCTGAGCATCCCGTTATGGCTGAACAGCCAGCGGCCCGCCGTGTAGGGCGCGGCCGCCGCCTCCCCCGGCTCGGTGCCGTCGGAAGCGTCACGGACCGCGGCAAGCACCGCCCGGCTGCTGGTCACCCTGGCGAGATCAGCGAACGACGGGTCTGACCAGATCGGCCCGGCCCGGCGGTAGCGGGCCGGCACCGGATCGCCGTCGGCGTACCAGCCGACGCCGAATCCGTCGGCGTTCACCACGCCGTGCCGCTGCCGGCGCGGCGCCCACGCCTGCGTCTGAAGGCCGTGCGGCGGATCAGCGATCAGCGCGCGCAGTGCCGCGGGTTCGCCCAGGTAGGCCAGGTGGCGGCACATCAGCCGAGCCCGCCTGACGTCGCGGCGTCGCGGGCCGTGCGCGCGCCCAGATCCCCGGGAGCCGCAGCGTCGCGGGCCGTGCGCAGCCCGGCGAAGATCTGCCGCCGCACCGGGTAATCCCAGTTGCGGAAGGTGGCGCGGCTGGTCACCGTTCCTACCGAGAACGCGCTGCCGCGCAGCACCTTGGAGTCACTGCCGAAGAACACCTCGGAGTACTCCTTGTACGGCCATGCCTCGAACCCCGGATAGGGCAGGAAGTCGCTCGCCGTCCACTCCCACACGTCGCCGATCAGCTGGCGCGCGCCACACGGGGCGGCGCCCGCCGGGTACGAGCCGGCCGGGGCTGGCTGCAGATGCCGCTGGCCCAGGTTGGCGCGGGACGGCGTCGGGTCGTCATCGCCCCAGGGGTAGCGCCGCGACCGCCCGGTCGCCGGGTCGAACCTGGCCGCCTTCTCCCATTCCGACTCGCGCGGCAGCCTGCGGCCCGCCCAGCGCGCGTAGGCGTCGGCCTCGTACCAGCAGACGTGCATGACCGGCTCGGCAGGCGGAACCCGCTCGGTGATCCCGAACCTGGTCCGCAGCCACTGGCCGCCATCGCGCCGCCAGAACTGGGGGGCGAAGAGGCCAGCGCGCTGCCGGTGCTCCCAGCCCGCCGCCGTCCACCAGGACCGCTCGTCGTAGCCGCCGTCGGCGATGAATTCCGCGTAGGCGGCGTTGGTCACCGGGCTCGTGTCGATGTAAAACGGCGGCACGTCGACGGTGTGCGCCGGCCGCTCGTTGTCCAGCGCCCAGGGCTCGGCCGACGTGCCCATGGTGAACGGGCCGCCGGGCACCAGAACCTCGGCTGGCAGCCGAGCCGCGTCGGACGCCAGCCCTGGCGGCGGCGCCGCCAGCACCGGCCGCCCGGCCCGCAGCTGGTGGGTGGCCAGCATCGTCTCGTCATGCTGCTGCTCGTGCTGCGCGATCATCCCGAAGGCGAACCCGCCGGCCACCAGCCGCTCGCCGCCGAGCGGCGCCCGCTCCAGCAGGTCCAGCACCCGTCCCCGGACCTCCCTGGCGTAGGTCCTGGCCTCGGCCGGCCGCAGCAGCGGCAGGGTGGGCCGCTCGACGCGAGGATGCTCGAACGCGTCGTAGAGCGGGTCGATCTCCGGGTGCATCGGCTCCCGGCTGCCGACCTCACGGAGCAGCCAGAGCTCCTCCATGTTGGCCACGTGCGCCAGGTCCCATACCAGCGGTGACATCAGCGGCGAGTGCTGCCGCATCAGGTCGTCCTCATCGACGCAGTCGGTGAGGCCCGCGGTGCGCTCTCGTGCCGTTGTCAGCAGCTCAGCGATCCGGTCGCGGAGCAACTCGGATTCGGATGTCATCGGCTTTCCTCCAGCAGGTGATCCAGCGTGTCGTCGGCGGGGCAGCGGCCCCGCAGCACGTAGGCGTCGGCAAAATCGGTTACCCGGCGGCGGATGGCGGCCGGAGCGCCGGCCCGGACCAGAGCCGATCCGGCCGCCTCGAAGCAGGCGCGGGCGGCGCCGGCCAGCCCGGGATCGTCCAGGCCGCGCCGGGCCGCGCGCAGCCATGGCCCGGCCAGGCCGCCCTCGGGCCCGGTCAGCCCGCCTGAGGCCAGCCCGCCCCAGGTCAGCCTGCCTGCGGCACTCGCGGTCGGCCCCGGGCCCGGTTCCCGCCACACGGCCGTGGCGGCGGTCATAGCTGCCGCCGCGGCAATAGGATCATCGAGCAGGGCAGCGACGACAGCGGCCGGCACGATCCAGCCGTCACCAGGCTGGGCGTCGATGACCCGGACTTCGAGGTGCCCTTGCGGTCGCACTGGGGGAAAGAGCGTCGAGAGATGGTAGGTAAGGTCGTCGCGGGTCGGCGGTCGCTCGCCCGCGCCGCGCAGCCAGTTCCGGAAGGTCAGCCCGGCGGGCGCGGTCCAGCACCGCGATTCATCCCGGCGGATGCACATCAGCTCGGCATCGAGCGCGTACTTCGCCCAGGCCAAGCGGGGATCGGCGTCGGCCGGCGGCTCGCCGTCGGGCCCGCACGGCTCGGCGCCGGCCGGCGAGCGGGTACGGCCGGGATCAAGACGGGCCCATACGGCCTGCCGGGTGGACTTCCAGCCGGTGCGGCGCCCTTCCCGCAGTGGCGAGTTGGCGAAGGCGGCCACCAGGACCGGACCAAGCGCGTGCAGCAGGCGCCATCGCCAGCGGTATCCGTCCGGGCCGTCCTCGTCAAGCCCGGCGTCCACGCAGACCTGCACGGACGCGGTACTGCACATCATGACCCGGCCCCAGGGCCCGCGGCGGTCGAAGAACTCCTCCATCGCCGCGTAGCGAGGAAGGTCAAGGATGCGAGCGGGGGGGCGGTAAGGATCCATGCCGAGGCCGGCCAGGCTCAGCCCGGCTGGCTCGATAGCGCGCCGCATCGCGGCGAGGTCGCGGCCGGCCACCGTGACGCAGTTTCCGATCCCGGCGGCGGGAGCGGAACTGATCTCCACCTGGCCGCCGGGTTCGCGGGTCAGCCGTCCGCCGGCGGGCAGCGCGCCGGCGGCGTCCAGGCCGGCCAGCGCGGCGGTGACCCGCCGGGGGTCCACCGGCGCGGCCGGGTCATTGTCGTCGCGGACCAGCCATTCAAGCTCCACGCCGACCAGGCCGGGCGGTCCCGTCTTGAAGCAGATGCCGTGCACGTGCTCCTCGGCGTCGCGCTCGGAGAGCGGCTGTGCGGGCGATCGCTGCGCCCAGGCACGGGTTTCCGTCATGTGAGCTCCCCGTCCGCTTCGGTCGATGACGCCGGCCCCTCTGACTCCCAACCGGCTCGCCCGTGCCGTAATTCCACGTTTCATGCCCTCGCGTACCGGACAATTCATGCCCGCAGGTACCAGTCAAAACCACCAGGAGGTCGAATTGAGCGTGCATGAGGTCGACGTGGTGGTCATCGGGCTTGGCCCGGGCGGCGAGGAAACGGCTGGCCGGCTGGCCGAGGCGGGACTCGCCGTGGCGGGCGTGGAGGCGAGGCTAGTCGGCGGAGAGTGCCCGTACTGGGGGTGCATCCCGTCCAAGATGATGATCCGCGCGGCCGACCTGCTGGCGGAGGGCCGCCGCATTCCCGGCATGGCGGGCAGCTCCGTCGTCACGCCTGACTGGGCGCCGGTGGCGCACCGGATCAGGGCGGAGGCGACCGACAACTGGGACGACACGGTCGCGGCTGACCGGTTCACCGGCAAGGGCGGCCAGCTGTTCCGGGGCCATGGCCGGATCACGGCGCCCGGCGAGGTCACCGTCGGCGGCGATGTGCTGCGCGCGCGGCGCGGGATCGTCATCGGGACCGGCACCGCTCCGGCCATCCCTCCCATCCCCGGGCTGGCCGGCACTCCCTACTGGACCAACCACGAGGCCATCGAGGCCGAGGCGGTACCGGAATCCCTCATCGTGCTGGGCGGCGGCGCGATCGGCGCCGAGCTGGCGCAGGTCTTCGCCCGCTTCGGATCCCGGGTCACCATCGTGGAGGCACTTGGCCGGCTGCTGTCCGCCGAGGAGCCGGAGGCTGGCACGCTGCTCGCCGAGGTGTTCAGCCGCGACGGCATCATCACGTTCACCGGGGGGCGGGCGGAGCGGATCCGCCACGACGGCACGGACTTCACGGTGAGCCTGGCGGGCGGCGCCGAGATCACCGCGCGGCGCCTGCTGGTGGCGACCGGCCGCCGCGCCGATCTCGCCTCGCTCGGGACCGCGGCAGCCGGCATCGACGAGGAGGCGCACGCGGTTCCCGTCGACGAGCGCATGCGCGCCGCGCCCGGCGTGTGGGCGCTGGGCGACGTCGTCGGCAAGGGCGCGTTCACGCACATGTCGATGTATCACGCGGGCATCATCGTCGCCGACATCCTCGGGCAGGAGCATCACCCGGCCGAGTACCACGCGGTGCCGAGAGTCACCTTCACCGACCCGGAGGTCGGCTCGGTCGGGCTGACCGAGGCCCAGGCCAGGGGGCAGGGCATCGCCGTCCGGGTGGGCATGACCCAGATCCCCAGCGCGGCCCGCGGCTGGATACACAAAGCGGGCAACGACGGGTTCATCAAGCTGGTCGAGGACGCCGGGCGCGGCGTCCTGGTCGGCGCGACCTCGGTCGGGCCGGACGGCGGCGAGGTGCTCAGCATGCTCACCCTGGCCGTGCACGCCGCCGTGCCCACCCGGCGGCTGCGCGAGATGATCTACGCGTACCCGACGTTCCACCGCGCCGTCGAGGCCGCGCTGGCGGACCTGAGCTGACCCGCGGCCTGGGCCCGGTCAGCCCCAGACGTCCCGCGTGACGGTGGCGATCAGGCGGAGCTTCGCTAACTGCTCCTCGCGGGTCAGCGCGTTGCCCTCCACGGTGGAGGAGAAGCCGCACTGCGGCGAGAGGCAGAGCTGGTCGAGCGGCACGAACTTGGCCGCCTCGTCGATCCGCCGCTTCAGGTCGTCGGCGTCCTCGAGCGCACCGCGCTTCGTGGTCACCAGGCCGAGTACGACCAGCTTGCCCTTGGGCACGAACCGCAGTGGCGCGAAGCCGCCGGACCGCTCGTCGTCGTACTCCAGGAAGAACCCGTCCACGTCCAGCTCGCTGAACAGCGCCTCGGCGACGAAGTCGTGGCCGCCTTCCGCAGCCCATGAGGAACGGAAGTTCCCCCGGCGCATGTGCGTGGTCACCGCCATCCCGGCGGGGCGGCCCGCCAGCGCGTCGTTGACCTGGCGGATGTAGCGCAGGTGCAGGTGCTCGGCGTCCTCGCCGCGCCCGGCGATCTCGGCGCGCTGCGCGGGGTCGTTCAGGTAGGCCAGGCTGGTGTCGTCGATCTGGAGGTAGCTGCAGCCAAGCTCGCCGAGCCTGCGCACCTCGTCGGCGTAGGCGGCGGACAGGTCGTGCCAGAACTCCGCCATGTCGGGGTAGACGTCCGGATCGAGCGCGGCCGGACCGCCGCGGTAGTGGACCATGTTCGGCGACGGGATGGTCAATTTGGGCGTTGCCGTGGTCGCGACCGACTTCAGGTAGCGGAAGTCCTCGGCGAAGATCGTGTGATCCAGCCGGATTCTGCCGTCGACGTGACGTGATCAGCCCGGAACGGGGGCGTGGTTCGCATGACGGCCATCCTCGCAGCAGGCCGGCGCCGGATCAACGCCGGGCCGCCGGGCCGCCGGGCTGCCGGGCTGCCGGGCTGCCGGGCCGCGGGCTGCCGCGCCGCGCGGGCCTTAGGCCATGACCGCGAAGCGGCCGTCAGGCCGGGCCGGATAGGTTGGTGCCGGGTCAGCGTCGTAAGGAGACACAGATGCTCGGCGGGGTCGGCAACCTGGTGGCATCCGGGCCGCTGATTGTCGCGGTTCCGGTTGCCCTTGCGGCCGGTGCTGTCACGTTCCTCTCGCCTTGCTGCCTGCCGCTTGTGCCGGGCTACCTGTCCTACATCACCGGGATGTCGGGCACCGATGCGACCCGGGCCAGAGGGCAGGCGGCATCAGCCGCAGCGGTGGGCGGCGCTGCGGCGGGTGACGCGGAGCTGGGCGGTCCGGCAGCTGCCGGCGCTGTCGCGACGGCTACCAGGGCGGCGGCCGTCCAGGTGCCGGGCCGGGGCCGGACCGTCGCGGGCGCAGGGTTGTTCGTGCTCGGCTTCTCGGCCCTGTTTGCCAGCGAGGGAGTGCTGCTCGGCGGTATTGGCGAACGGCTCCTCTCGCACGAGCAGATAGTGACCCGGATTCTCGGCGGCGTAACAATCCTGCTTGGCCTCATGTTCGCTGGCGTCTTGGACCGGTTCACGCTGACCGGGCGGATAGCCCGCCCCTCGTGGCGGCCGCGGGCCGGCCTGGCTGGCGCACCGCTGCTTGGCGTCATGTTCGGCGTGACATGGACGCCGTGCGTGGGGCCGACGCTAGGGGTCGTGCTATCGCTGTCGGCGACCTCAGGGACCGCGACCCGTGGCGCGTTTCTCGCGTTCGTCTACGGGCTCGGCATCGGTATCCCGTTCCTCATCGTCGCGTTCGCCGTTCAGCGGGGAATGCGCATCTTCGGCTTCGCCCGGCGGCATGCCAGGCTGATCACCGCCATCGGCGGCGCGATGCTCGTCGTCGTCGGCGTGCTCGAGGTAAGCGGAGCGTGGGCGACGGCCATGATCTGGCTGAAGATTCACTGGATCGGCAGTTACCAGTCGCCGCTGTAGCGGCCATGAGCAGGGCGGGCGCCGGGCCAGATCCGCATGTACTGGGTTTCTCATGAGGGCGTAGGGAGATCGGCTCCCAGGGCAACCAGGTGGCTGAGTAGTTTTCCGCCCGCATCGGTCGCTTCCTCGGTCACTATGTGCTCGGTGCCTGGTGCGATCTCCGCGTCCACCAGCGCGCCGGAAGATCGCAGCAAGTCGGCAGTGGCCTCAACTCTGCCGCGCGGCACCCAGGGGTCGTTCTCGACGCTGCGCACGACGACGGGCACTCCCGCCAGCGGCGCTCCGCGGGGAACGTCGAGGGGATCAGGACCGATGTAGCCGCCTGTGAACAAGATCGCGCCGCCGATCCGCGGCTGGTGTATCGCGATGAAATGCGAGAGCAGGCAGGCGCCCTGGGAGAATCCCCAGAGTACGATCCTGCCTGGCTCGAAGCCATCGTTACCGATCGTCGCGATCGCCGCCGCGATCGCGACCATCGCGTCGTCCAGGCGCGGCTGGTTTTCGGAGATGGGCTCCATGAAGGGCCGCGGGTACCAGCTTCTGTCGTCCGCGCGTGCGCCGTAGAACCGGGCGGACGGACAGGCGAGCCGCACCGAGAGGTCCTTCATGAAGCCCGGATCCTGGTCGCGCCCGTGCACCGCAAGGACGGCAATCCGGGCATCCGCGGCCTCGGCTCCCCATGGTTCCAGGGGGTGCCGCAGATGCGGATTGTCATGACCCATGTCGCTCCGTCCACGAGCCGCTGCTGGCACCGACGGGAGCAGAACCGTCTCCGGCCAGTGGCGCGGCTGGCATCATCCCTCGATCGGGTCCAGCATGGAGAGGATCTCGTCGCGGCGGTGTTCGAACTGGTCGGGGAGCTGGAATCGCATGCCAAGCTCGTGCGGCGACTCGTCGCAGTCCCAGCCGCCGTCCTCGTGGGTAACAGCAAGCTCGAACAGAGCGCCGCCGGGCGTGCGCACGTAGACAGACTTGAAGTACTTGCGATCCTTGAGCTCTGAGATGTCGGTGTACCCAGAGCCCTCGATGTCGAACTTGACTGAGTCCTGGTTCTCCAGCGTATCGGCGTTCCACGCGAAGTGATGATAGGTTCCCGCCCCGTAACGCCAGGTTCCCTGATCGTCCGTGCGGTTTCCGGTCAGCTCGATCCAGTTACCGAATTTTTCGTTTCCCACCTGGAATGCGGCGCGGTCGCCTTCCTCGCCGATGTTCTTCTGCGAGAAGAAACTCTCCTCGGCGAATTCAACCATCCTCTCGGGACTAGATGCGTGGATGCCGATCCCGTGGATTCCGTGGATGGCGTATTCCTGCGGGACGCCGTTTCCGGTGAAGCCCTCACGAGGATCACCGTCGTTTCCGACGAACAGGTACTCGACCCCGGATGGATGCCGGAACGCGATACGCCGCCTGCCGAAGGTCTCGACGTTAGCCGTTTCCACGCCGTGCTCGGTCAGACGCTTCTGCCAGTAGTCGAGCGAGGCAGAAGGAACCGACAGCAGAACCTCGCGTGCCTGATTGGTGCCCCGCTTGCCGTAAATCCCTAGCTGCGCCCACGGGAAGGTCGTGATGACGGACGAGGGATCACCATGAGCGTTGGCATAATAGAGATGGTAAACAGGAACGCTTCCGTCAAAGAGGACCGTGCGCTTGATGAAGCGCAAGCCGAGGATTTTCGTATGGAAATCCACGTCTTCCTGGGCGCCGCTGACGGAAAGAGTTACATGGTGCGAGCCGACTATGTAGTTCATTCTGATTCCTTCTCTGTGCCACTCACATTGGCAGGAAATCCACCGACAGTTTAAATCTGCGCCCCGGAGCCCGCAAGGCCCGTGCCTGCCGCGACCGCGGCGCCGCCTTTGCCGCCGGTGGCGTCGGCGGCGGCAAAGGCGGCACCATTTGTTAGCAGTAGCAGCGGCATCCGCAGGCGGGGGTTCCTGATGCTCGTCATGGTGCGCTGTTCCCGGACCCTGTTCCGCATAATGTTAAGGTAACTTAACACTTCGGTGAGGTCAAGTGTCCTTTACAAATTCCGGGCCGGCGGCGGCCCTGGGGGGCAGGGCGGGACGCCGCCGGGAGGGCCGGCCGGAGGTGTCAGGCGCGGTGGCCGCCGGGCTGGCCGCCAGTCCCTCCAGCGCCAGCCGGACCGCGGTCTCCAGCTGGTGGTCCAGCCCGGCTGCCGCGTCGTCCGGCGACGGGACGACTTCCACATCGGGGTCGACGCCGTAATTCTCCAGCCCCCAGCCGTAGCCTTCCAGCCAGGTCGCGTAGCGGGGCACGGTGATCCCGGTGCCGTCGGCCAGCTCGTGAGAGGGCACGTCGATCCCGATCACGCCGCCCCAGGTGCGCGTTCCGACGACCGGCCCGAGGCGCAGGATTTTGATCGCAGCGGTGACGATGTCGCCGTCCGACCCGGCGAACTCGTCGGTGAGCGCGACCACGGGCCCGCGCGGGGCGTCCGCTGGATAGGTGGCTGGCTGAAGCCCGCGGGGCGCGTCCCAGCCGATCACGCGGCGGGCTAGTTTCTCCACGACGAGCTGTGAGGTATGCCCGCCGCGGTTGCCGCGGACATCGATGATCAGCGCGTCGCGGACCATCTCGCTGCGCAGGTCACGATGGAAGTCGGCCCAGCCCTCGCTCACCATGTCAGGCACGTGCAGGTAGCCGATCCGGCTGTCGCCCAGCTCACGGACCCGCTGCCGCCTGGACGCCACCCAGTCCTGGTAGCGGAGCCGCCGGTCGTCCTTGAGGGTGACCGCAACCACGCGGCGGGGCTCGCCGCCGCCGGCCGGGCCGATGGTCAGCTCGACCGGCTTCCCGGCGGCGCCGGCCAGCAGCGGGCCGGGCCCGGCCGCGCCGACTCGCTGCCCGTCCACGGCGAGCAGCGCGTCCCCCGGTCCGACGCCAGCGCCAGGCGCGGCCAGCGGCGAGCGCGCCCGGGGATCGGAGGACTCACCCGGGATGACCCGGGCGATCCGCCAGCCGCCATCGTCGGCCAGCTCAAGGTCAGCGCCGAGCAGGCCCACCGACGCCCGGCGGCGGCTCTTGGCCCCTGCTGCGGCCGGGACAACGTACGCATGCGACGTACCGAGCTCGCCGAGAACCTCCCACAGCAGGTCAGCGAAGTCGTGCGGCCCGGCGATCCGGTCGAGCAGCGGGCGGTACGCAGCGAGGACCGCATCCCAGTCGACCTCGGCAAGATCCGGCACCCAGAAATCGTGCCGGACGAAGCGGCCGACCTCGTCGTACGCGGCGTGCCAGAGCGCCGCCGGATCGGCCAGGTACCTGGCACGCGACAGGTCCACCGAGATCTGGTCAGCCGGGTTGTCGGAATCCGGCTTGCGGTCTGCGGGCACCACCCTGACGTGCCCCTGGTCGCCGACCACCAGGCGGCTGCCGTCTCCGCTCACCTCGAACCAGTCGACCTCCTCGGCCAGCTGGGTGCAGCGCTGCTGCAGGATGTCGAAGCGCTCCAGTGCCGCTCGCGGGTCGGCCTCACCCGGGCTCGCACCGCCTTCGCCCAGGTTCCCCGTGACCGGCTCCCTGAGCCAGGCGAGGCCGCCCTTGACCGCGCGCAGCGAGCGGTAGCGCGCCTCGGGTACCGGCAGCTGCACGACCCGGCTCGGGAGCTGCCCGGTATCGACCTCAGCCGGCGTCAGCTTGCCACCGTCCGGGCTGCGGCCGCCGCCACCGGCGCTGCTGCCTGTCTCATCGCTGCCTGCGTCGTCCTCAGAGCTGCCTGCGTCGTCCTCAGAGCTGTCAGCGTCATCCTTGGACTGGCCGCCGCCGGGCGGCCGGCCATCGGGGAGCGGACCGAAGGGAGACGGCGCCGCCGCCGCGAGCGGTACCAGATAGGGCCGGCAGCCGTACGGGAACGACAGGTCGAAGAAGTGCGCGTCGTAGACCGGGTCGAAGCTCCGCCGGGAAAGGAAAGCCAGGTAGAGACCGTCCGTCGTGAAGACCGGATCGGTGTCGACGAACCGCCCGTCGGTGACGTCCGCGACGACCTGGCTGGCCGGCCGCGCCATCCGCAGCCGGCGCAGTGGCGACGGCCCGGGATGGGACCATGCAAGCCAGGCCGAGTCGGTCGACCAGGCCAGCCCGGTGACCTCGCCGTTGTCGGATGCGGCCAGCTCGGTGACCGTGCCGGAGGCGACTTCGACGACGTGCAGCCGCCCATCGCGCGCGGCCACCGCGACGGCGCTGCCATCCGGGGCTGCCGCCAGGCTGCTCACCCAGCCGATGGAACCGACCGCGATCCGGCGGGGCGCGGCCGCCGCGGCCTGCCCGTCGGCGGGCGCGATCTCGAGCGCGTCCGCGCCCTCGGCGTCGGTCACCCAGATCACCTGGCCGGTCGTGCCGAGCACCTGCGGCAGCCTGGCCCGGACGCCGGGCACGACGGACAGCGCCCGCGCCGGGCCGTCGCGGTGCGTCATCCAGTGCACGGTGCCGCGTACCTCGATGGCACTGCCTCGCCCGGTGCGGTCGCAACTCAGCTCGCCGAGATGATCATCCGCTGAGATCAGCCGTGGCGCTCGCCGGGCGGCAGGCGAGTTCAGGCTGATCTCCAGTGGCCGGGGCAGTCCCGCGTCGAGGGACTCCAGCAGCCAGATGTCGCCCGCGCAGTGATAGACGACCCGGCTGCCGTCGGTGCTCGCGTTGCGGGCGTAGAAACCGTCATGGTCTGAATGCCGCCTCAGGTCACCGCCGTCCAGCGCGCATGAGTACAGATTGCCGGTTCCCTCATGGTCGGACAGGAACGCCAGCCTGCCGCCGACCAGCATGGGATTGGCGAACTGGCCGTCCATGTGGCTGAGGAGCCTGGCGAACGGGCCGGCCGGCGTTCCGTCGCCGGCCGCGCCCGCCAGCCACAGCCGTCCCGCGGTTCCGCCACGGTAGCGCTTCCAGGCCGCCGGGTCGCGTGCGCTGGTTCCGGTGAGCAGCGCGACGGCGCCCGGCTCCATGGCCAGGTCGCCGACCGGCCCGAAGGGTAGGCGGCGGGTACCGGCCGGGCCAAGCGCGCCGCCGCCGGCCCCTGCGGCCCCGCCGGCTGTGGCCCCGCCGGCTGTGGCCCCGCCGGTTGTGGCCCCGCCGGTTGTGGCCCCGCCGGTTGTGGCCCCGCCGGTTGTGGCCCCGCCGGCGCCGCGCGTAGCCGTGGGCCACCCAGCTGCCGGACGGGCCGCCGCGGCAGCCGGCGTCAGCCCGTCCGTCGCCGCGCCTGCGTCGGGCGGGACAGCGTATGCCCAGGTGAACTGGCTGAAAGGCTGGCCGGACGCGGTGACCGCGAGGATGTGCCCGTCAGGGGTCCAGCCGCATACCCGGGTCTGCGAGTCGGCCCAGAAGCTGAGCCGGCGCGCATCTCCGCCGTCCACTCCCGCGAGGTAGATCTCGGGCGGGCCATCCCGCCTGCTGGTCCAGGCGATCATCGTGCCGTCCCTGGAAAAACGGGGGTGGGTCGCCTGTGCCTGGTCCGCCGAGACGCGCCAGGCCCGGCCGCCCGTGACCGGAGCGAGCCAGATGTCGTCCTCGGCCGCGAAGGTCAGCAGATCGCCGTGCAGATGCGGGAAGCGAAGGTATCCGGCTGCTGTCACCGGCTCATCCTAGGCCGTCCCGACTGGACGGGTTGTCGGGCGCTTTGCCGTCGGCACCGAGGGCGTGCGGTGCGGCGGCGGGTGAGCCCCGGCGTGGCCGGCCGAAAGGCGGCGGTGAGCTGACCATTCAGTCACCAGGAAAGGCGTCGCTGCCGTTAATGTCGCCATAGCCGCAAGGCGCCCATAAAGGTCAGGCGCCTTCGCCTGCCGCGCCGAACGCCATTCAATCACGTAGCGTGTTTCCCGTTACTACTGGCCCGGATGGCTTGAACCAGACAAGTGCTGCTGCGAGACTCACGTCGTGGCGATCGCGCTCGACAGTGGCTCCCCCGATGGCAATTCGCGAGAGATATTCGCAGGCCAGCCGCTTTGGCCTGCTTTCAGCAGGCATCCTGGGCCCGGCGGCCCGCGCGCCGCCGCTGCGGAGACACCGTGCGTCGCACCGCAATCAGCTCCCGGCGCGGAAGGAGCCTACGGCCCGGCGAAGCGGTTGCCGCAGCCCGAATACCTCGAGCCCGAATGCCTGGCCGCCGCTGGCCTGGGAAACGCTGATTCAGCGATCCCCATTTCGGAGTTCCACGCCCGGCTGGTAAAGGAATCCTTCGCGGCCATCGAGGCGCGGTCAGACGAGGTGATGGAGCACTTCTACGCGCGGCTCTTCGCGGCGCATCCCGAGGTCCGGGCGATGT
Source organism: Streptosporangiaceae bacterium (assembly GCA_050013415.1). Lineage (GTDB taxonomy): Bacteria > Actinomycetota > Actinomycetes > Streptosporangiales > Streptosporangiaceae > Palsa-506. The sequence goes on from JBEKFH010000009.1 coordinate 28,814, forward strand.
TCCCGCTCGGGATGACTGCGCAGCGGGGGCAGGTTTTCGCCGCCCTGGCCGGGATGGTCCAGGTCGTGGATGATCCCGGCGCGCTGGCCTCGCGGGCCGGGCAGCTAGGCCGGGACCACCGTAAGTTCGGCGTCCGGGACAAGCACTACGACGGCTTCTTCGCTGCGCTCCTCGCCGCCGTGCGGCTCTTCAGCCCGGCCGACTGGACCGCCGATACCCAGGCGGCGTGGGACGCCGCGCTGAGCGCCGTGGCCCAGACCATGCAGGCGGCCGCGGCGGCGGACGCCGAGAGCGGGCCGCCGTGGTGGATCGGTGAGGTCGTGCGGCACGACCAGCGTGGCCCTGACCTCGCGGTGCTGACGATCCAGCCGGATCAGCCGCTGAGCCACCTGCCGGGCCAGTACGTGGCCGTGCAGGTCGCGCGGTGGCCCCGGCTCTGGCGCAATTTCTCGATCGCGAACGCGCCCCGGGCCAGCGGGTCGCTGGACCTGCACGTCCGCGCGCTTCCGGGCGGGCTGGTCAGTACCGCGCTTGTGCATTACCTGCGGGCCGGCGACACGATCCTGCTCGGCTCGGCGCGGGGCGAGATGACGGTCGCGAACGACTGCGAGCGCGACCTGCTGTGCGTCGCCGGGGGCACCGGCCTTGCCCCGATCAAGGCGATCATCGAAGGCGTCGCAGGCGCCGTGCAGTCCTGGCGTCCGGTGATCACCCTGTATGTCGGCGCGCGCACCGCTGCAGGCCTGTACGACATGCGGGACCTGGCGCTGCTGGAAGCCTGGTATCCGGCGCTAAAGATCATCCCCGTGGTGTCGGGCGACCCGGACTGGGCGGGCCGCGCTGGGACGCTGCCCGACGTGGTGCGCCAGGACGCCGCGCCCGAGGGGCGTGAGGTGTTCATCAGCGGCCCGGCCGCGATGGTCACCGAGACGCTGCGGGTGCTGGCCGGGTGGGTTGCCCGCGAGCACGTCCATCATGACCCGATCGGCGCGGCCACAGCCTGAGCCTGCGCGGCGACGGCCCGAGGCCCTGCCGTCAGGCGGCCTGAGTTCCCGCTGTCAGGCGGCCATGTACTCGGCGAAGAACGCGAAGATGCGCCGCCACGCGTCCGCCGCGTCGGATTCCACGTAGGGCATCCGGGCGATCCTGGAGAGCACTGCCGCCGCACCGGAGCTCTCGGTCAGGAAACGATGGCCGACTCCGGGGTACACCTTGACATCGTGCGGCACCTCAAGGACGGTGAGGGCGCGCTGCAGCCGCTCGGGAGGAGCGGTGCCCATCATGTCCCGGCCGCCGTAGCTGCCGACCAGCGGGCAGCTGCCCGCGAGCGCGCGTTCCGCGTCCTTGGGCACCTCGCCGTAGTTGACCGACGCGACGGCGAAGCCGTCCCGGGGCGCGCAGAGCAGCGCGAAGCCGCCGCCCAGGCAGAACCCGATGACGCCGGTCTTCCCCGTGCAGTCCAAGCGCGCGGCCAGGAAGTCGCGCGCACCCTCCAGCGCGGTGAACGCGGGGCCGGACTGGGCGCGGAGCTGGCGGATGGCGCCGCGAACGCACCGGATCCACGGCTTGCCGTCATAGAGGTCGGGGGCCAGCGCCAGGTAGCCGCGGGCGGCGAACATGTCTGCCTTGCGCCGGATGTCGTCGTTGAGCCCGAAAGCCTCGTGGATCACCACGACGCCCGGCCAGCGCCCGCCGGGCACCGTGTCCTGCGGGTCCTGGCTGGCGCCGGCGGGCAAGGCCAGGTAGCCGCGCCACCCGCCGCCGCCGTCAGATTCGACGAGAGGCATGTGCCTAACCTCTCACACCTTCCGCTGGCACCTTCCGCTGGCATCTTCCTCATGAGCCCGCTCCTCACACCTTGCGCCAGCGCGGAATCCAGGCACCGTCGCGCACCTCGTAATCGCCGAACAGCGCCGGGGCCTCGGCCAGCATCAGCTCGCCGATCTTGCCGAAGACGAGCCGGATCTCCTCCTCCGCGCCAGCGTCGGTGCGCGCCTCGATAGTGTGTCGCAGGGTCCGGATGTTCGCCGTCCAGAGCAGGCCGGTCGCTACCCCGTCCGGCGCGAACCGGCGCATGAACGAGGTCTTGTGCTTCTTCTCCCCGAACGGCACGCCCTCGTCGTCGAGGCCGAAGTGACCGGCCATCCAGCGCTGGAACTCCTCCATCTGCTCCAGCAGCGCCGTCGAGCGCTTCATCAGCTCGGCGTCGCCGCGCGCCCACTCCGGGAACCAGAACGGGATGTCGGCGAGCCGCACGAACCGCAGCGACTCCTGCGACACCGCGGTCCCCGGCCGGTGCCGGACAAGCTCGTGCGTGCAGACCCGGCTGACGTTGTGCAGCACGAAGCTGAAGCTCGCGTGCTCGAGCACCGACCCGTGCGCGCTGGACAGGATGTTCTCCAGGTACTTCTGGTGATCGGTCCGCACCCGCCGGACATTCGGGTTCAGCCCCGGCTCCCACGCGCGGTAGCAGATCTTGCCGGCGAACTCCGCCAGGTTCTCCGCGTCGCTGTCCAGCTCGCCGCGATCCAGCCGCTCCAGCCAGCTCTGCCCGCCGACCTCGCGCAGATAGGCAGCGATCTGCTCGTAGTCGAGCTCGGGACGGGCGACAAGGAACACCTCAGGCTGCACGCTCTTCATGGCACGGCACACTACCGGCCGGGCCGGACACTGGGCCGGGCCGGACACTCGGCCGGGCCGGACACTCGGCCGGGCCGGACACTCGGCCGGGCCGGACACTCGGCTGGCCCGCCGTCGCGCGCCGGCCCTGCGCAGCCGAGGTTACGCCGCTATCCTGATCACTCTCTGCATTCGACTAGTTACCAAAAGTGGGAGGGAACTCCATGCTCCGGATCCGCGCAGTCACCGCCGGCCTTGCCCTGGCCGTCGGCCTGGGCACCTCATCAGCGGCGCTGGCGCCTGCCGCGAACGCATCGGCCGCCAGGCCGGCGACAGTGGCTACAAGGGCGGCAACGGCGGCAGCCGGGTCGTACCGTACCTGGCACCGCGCGCAGCGTGCGGCCGGATTCGCGCTGCGGCGGCCGACCCGGCTGCACAGCCTGAAGAAGTCCGGCGACATCATCGTGACGCGGTGCCTCGCAACGGGCGAGACCACCAAGAAGGACGTGCTCGCCTTGTACGGATCGCTCACGCACCGCTTCCTCCAAATCGAGCAAAACGACTCCGGCGGCCCGTGCATCAGCTCGGGCGAGTCGAAGCGCCTGGGCCACCGCCGGGTCGAGAGCGTCCGCGCCACGATCTACGGAGCCTGCGGTATCGCCGGCGATCCTTCCTGCAGCTCACATGACATCAGCCTGTTCCTCAGCTGGACGAAGCACGGCATCTACTATCTGGCCGCCTCTCACGACGAGCGGCTGAAGAAGCTGGTCAGCTTCGCCCGCGGCCTGCGGCACCTCGGCTGAGCCGCTTAAACGGCGGGCGCGGCGGCCACCGGCGCGGCGGCCACCGGCGCCGTGCCCGTCACTCAGTCCGCCCGGGCCAATCAGAGCGTCCGGGCCGCCCCGGCGCCAGCGGCGGCGACTCCCGCCAGCCGGGCGCGGCACAGCCGCAGCACGTTGGCGATGACCTGATGACCGGCCCCGCCGGAGGCGGTCAGGATGGACTCGGGGTGAAACTGGACGCCCCACCGGCCGGCCGCGTCGTCCTCGATGGCCATCACCACGCCGTCGGGCGTCATCGCCGTCACCGTGAACCCGCCCTTCACCTGGCCCGCCGTCGCGTGCAGCGAGTGGTACCGGCCGGCCGTGAACTCGGCAGGCAGGCCGGCCAGCAGCGCGCCGCCGAGCACCCGCACCCGGCCCGGCTTGCCATGGGCTGGCTCGGCCAGCAGGCCAAGTTCGCCGCCGGAGTGCTCCACCATCGCCTGCAGCCCCAGGCACACGCCGAAGGCCGCGAGCCCGCGCGCGTCAAGCTCGCCGAGCAGTTCGTCGCAGCCGAAGTCCGACGGCCGGCCTGGTCCCGGCGAGAGCACGACGAGATCGGGCCGGTAGTCGTCAAGGGCAGTCGCGCCGAATCCGGCGCGCAGCGTCACCACCTCGGCGCCGTGCTCCCGGAAGTACCCCGCCAGCGTGTGCACGAAGGAGTCCTGATGGTCCACGAGGAGGACTTTCAGGCCGTCACCCGGCCGTTCAGCCGCCTGGGCAGGCGAGCGGTCCGCGGCACTGCGTTCCGGATCTCTGAGGGTTTCGAGCAGCGCCCGGGCCTTGAGCTCCGTCTCCCGCTCCTCCGCCGCGGGGTCGGAGTCGAACAGCAGCGTCGCGCCGGCCCGGACCGCGGCGATCCCGCCGGAGATGTGCGCGGTCCGCAGGGTCAGGCCGGTGCTCATGCCGCCGTCGAAGCCGATCATCCCGACCGCGCCGCCGTACCAGCGCCGCGGCGCGTCCTCGTGGTCCTCGATGAACTGCATCGCCCAGGTTTTCGGCGCGCCCGTCACGGTCACCGCCCACATGTGCGTGAGGAACGCGTCCAGCGCGTCGAACCCGGGCCGCAGCCGGCCCTCGACGTGGTCGACCGTGTGGATCAGGCGGCTGTACATCTCGATCTGCCGGCGCCCGATCACCCGGACGCTGCCCGGCTCGCAGATCCTGGACTTGTCGTTCCGGTCGACGTCGGTGCACATGGTCAGCTCGGACTCTTCCTTGCGCGAGTCCAGCAGCGTCCTGATGTTCTCCGCGTCCTCCAGCGGCCCGGCGCCGCGGGCGATGGTGCCCGCGATCGGGCAGGTCTCGACCCGGCTGCCGGTCACCCGGACGTACATCTC
>JBEKFH010000010.1:0-32821 GCA_050013415.1 Streptosporangiaceae bacterium
CTGCTGGAGCCGTGGCTGGTGCTGTTCTGCCTGGCCGGCGCGGTCATCGTGTTCGACGGCGACAATCTGACCGGCAGCGGGCGGCGGCTGATCTGGGGCGGCGTGGTGTTCGGCCTCGCCGGCGCAATACAGACCTGGGCGATCTTCCCGGTCGCGGTCATCCTCGCGCTCAGCCTGCCCAGGCCACGGCGGGCGCTGCGGTACGCCGCGGGGGTGGCGATCGGCTTCCTCGTCCCGGTCCTGCCGTTCGCCGTCCTCGCCCCGAGGCGGTTCTACCAGGGCCTGGTGGTGGCGCAGATCGGCTCGCGGGCGGGCTCGGCCCGGGTGGCGGACTCCTACCGGCTGCGGCAGATGCTCGGGCTGGTGTACGGCAGCGTGACCTCGCATGCCGAACTGGACGCGATCGCGCTGGCGCTGGCGGTGGTCGTGCTCGCGATGCTGGCGGGCGCATCCCTGCTCACTCGCGCCCTGCCGCCGCCGCTTGAGTGGTTCGCGCTGGGGTCCGCCGCGCTCGTGGTGGCGGCGTTCCTGTGGCCCGATCAGTTCCATTTCCACTTCGCGTCGTTCTTCGCGCCGTTCCTCGCGCTGTCCATTGCGCTGCCGGCGTCCCGCCTGCTGGCGGGCGCCCAGTTCGCCGGCCAGGCCGCGCAGGCTGCCCCGGCCGCCGGCCCGGGCAGCTGGCCGGGGCGCCAGTGGCTGGGGTGGTCGGTTACCGGCCTGGCGGGCGCGATCGTCATCGTGCTCACGGTGATCCAGGCCAACGGGGAGACTCACCTGGCGACGCACGCGGACCCGCCGGCCGCCGCCGACCGGATCATCCCGCCCGGGGCATGCGTGCTGACCGACGAGGTGGCGTTCACCATCCTGGCCAACCGGTTCGTCTCGGACGTGCCCGGCTGCTCGCTCATGGTCGACGGGCTCGGCACCGACCTCGCGCTGTCCCACGGCCTGAAGCCGTCCACCGGCGCGGGCAGGGTACCCGCCGTCGCCGCGGTCTGGAGCAGCGCGTTCGACCACGCGCAGTACGTCTGGCTGACTACCCTGAACGCGCGGCGGATACCCTGGACGCCCGCGCTCAGGGCCTACTTCAGCAAGGACTTCGTAGTGGTGCTCCGGGACGGCAGGCGCGACACGCTCTACGCGCGCAGGGGACTACGGCCGCGCTGATGGGACCGGGCGAGCAGGAGGCCGGCCGGGCAGCCGGCGTGAGCGGCACTGCCGCGCTGCCAGCGGCCGGGCCGCAGCGCGGCGTGCTGCAGGACGGCGTGCCGCAGGACGGCGTGCCGCAGGACGGCCCGGCGGGCGTCAGAGCTGGCCGCCGCCTCGTGCCGCGGACCCCGGCGGGCCTGATCATCACGGCGGCGACGCTGCTCGGCCTCGGGCTGCGGCTGTACCAGCTGGCCCGGCCGGGTCACCTGCTCGGCGTCACCGAGTACGACGACGGCGCGGACTTCGGCAGCGCGCTCCGCCTGATCGACGGCGTGATCCCCTACCGGGATTTCATCACCGTGCAGCCGCCGGGGATCACCCTGCTGATGGTCCCCGCCGCGGTGGTGTCCAAGCTCACCAGCACGGCCTGGGCGATGGCCGCCGGGAGGATCCTGACGGTCATCGCTGGCGCCGCCGGGGTGCTGCTCGGCGGGCTGCTCGTGCGTCATCGCGGCACCCTCGCCGTGCTGGTGACGTGCGGGGTGCTGGCCGTCTATCCCGGCAGCGTGCAGTCAGCCCATACCGTGCTGCTGGAGCCGTGGCTGGTGCTGTTCTGCCTGGCCGGCACCGTCATCGCGTTCGACGGCGACAACCTGGCCGGCAGCAGCTGGCGGCTCGCCTGGGGCGGCGCCGCGCTGGGTTTCGCCGGCGCGATCAAGGTCTGGGCCGTCATCCCGGTAGCGGTCATCGCGATAGTGAGCCTGCCCGGGCTCCGCCGGACGGCCCTGTTCCTGGCCGGGGTGGCGGCCGGCTTCGCCGTCCCCGTGCTGCCGTTCGCCGTCGCGGCCCCCCGCGCCCTCTATGACAGCGTGGTCGTTGCCCAGCTGACACGGACCGGCACCAGGACTCCGTTCTGGTTCCGGATCCAGGAGATGACAGGACTGACCGACGGCCATCCGGCGGATGCGGTGCTGGCGGCTGCGGCGGTGGCCGCCGTGGCGCTCACCGCCGGCGCGTGCGCCGGCGCCTGGCTGGTCACCCGGCGGCCGCCGCCGGCGCTCGAGGTGTTCGCGCTCGTCACGGCGGCGCTGGTGGTCGCTTCCTTCCTGCTGCCCGACGACTTCTATTACCACTACGCGGGGTTCCTGGCGCCGTTCCTCGCGCTGTCGCTGGCGCTGCCCGCCGGCCGGCTCCTGGACGCCGTCACCGGCTCGCGCTCCCGGGTTCCTGGGCAGCCTGGCTCGGCGGGCCGGCGGCCTGGCTGGGCGGGCCGGCGGCCTGGCTGGGCGGGTGCCCGGCTGGCGGTCGCGCTGACCGGGGCGGCGGGCCTGGTGATCGTGGTGCTCCCGTTCGCTGTTCCCCGGGCCGAGAACGCCCCGACGCCCGTGTACCCGGTGGCCGCAGTCAAGCGGGTCATCCCGGCCGGGGCGTGCGTGCTCACCGACCAGGAGTCGCTGCTCATCGCCTCGGACAGGTTCACCTCTGACGTGCCGGGCTGCTCGCTGATGGTGGACGCGACAGGCACCGACTACGTGCTCGGCCACGGCCGGAACGGCCTCACGGCCGGCCGGGTGCCTGCCGTGGCCGCGGTGTGGCGCGCGGCGTTCGACGCCGCCCAGTACGTCTGGCTCACGCCCTACAACACCCTGCGGATCGCCTGGACGCCCGAACTCGAGGCCTACTTTCACCGGAATTTCACGCTGGCCCGCGGCCCCTGGGCACCGCTGAGCCTGTACGTCCGCAACGGCCTGCCCGGCTGACCGGCGATCTGCCGCGATTCAGCTCTGAGCGAACGTCCGGATCACCAGCCCGGTGCGCGGCTTCGGCCCGAATGACGTCGACTTGCGCGGTACTCGCTCGCCGTTCGCGGCCACCGCGTAGACATCCTCGGCGGTTAGCGGCGCGCAGATCACCGCGGTTCCGCCCGGTGCCTGATCGGCCGCCCGGACGGCCGCCGCCGCGTCGTTGTGCACGACCTGGACCGCGCGCTCGTCGTCAGGGATGCCCCAGACCCGCGCCAGCAGCAGCTCCTGCAGCACTGACGGCGCAAGCCCGCGCCAGCGGGGGGAGTATCCCGGCGGCATCGCGGCCTCGAGCTGCAGCGGGTCGGGGCCGCTCAGCAGGTGCGCCTCGCCGCCGCCTGCCACGAGGAACGCGGCGCCGCCGGCGGCGGCCGCGGTCAGCTCGCGCAGCGCGGCGGGCAGGTCCCGCGTCCCGCCCGGCATCGCCCGCACGCAGAACGCCCCCTTGGCCAGCTCCACGGCCGCCGCCGGCGCCAGCCGGGGGATGACCCGGTGGATCGCGCCGATCCGCGGCGGATACGCCGCCGAGTCGACCAGCAGGGCCAGCCCGTAATCCCACGGTCCCTGGCCATCACCCGCGCTCCGCCGGCGTTCCTGCAGCTGCCGGTAGGCGGCGTAGCGGTGGTGCCCGTCGGCGATCAGCGCCTGCCGCGGCGCCAGGTCGGCGGCCACGGCGGCGATCTGGCCCGCGTCGGTCACCGCCCAGAGCCGGTGCGACGTGCCATCCTCGGTCAGCGCCTCCAGCAGCGGCTCGCGGTCAGCCGCGACCTCCTCGACCAGCCGCGTCGCGTAGCCGGCCGCGCTGCCGTCGCTGGCCGCGTTCCCGTCGCCGGCCGCACTTCTGTCGTAGAGCAGGAAGATCGGCTCAAGATTCGCGCCGGTGACCTCCATCAGCCGCCGCCGCCCGATCACCGGGCCGGGCATCACGTCCTCGTGCGGCAGGATGATCCCGGCGGCCGGCGGGACCAGGCGCACGGCGCCGATCAGTCCGCGCTGCGTCGCGCCGGCCGCGGACTGCTCGTACACGTACAGCCCCGGAACCGGGTCCGGCACCAGGACTCGCTGCCGCTGCCAGTCGCGCAGGGCGACCGCGGCGGCCTGGTAGCTGTCGTCCGGCAGCCCGGCCGCCGTCCGCGGCAGGATCAGCCTGACCACGTTGTGCGGGTCCGCCGCGATCAGGTCGTCCTCAACGTCGCGCCCGATCACGTCGTACGGTGGTGAGGTGACCTCGGCGAGACCGCTCACCCGCCCGGCGGCGTAACGCACGCCGCGAAACGGCGCCAGCACGAGACCGGAGCGCCCGGGAGCCGACGGCGCCCGCGCCCCCGCGGGCTCGCTGCCGGACGGAAGGATCTGCACATATGTCAGAAGCACCGAGCGGCGGCAGGGATTCCCGGCCGGGCGAGGATCCGCCCGCGGCGAGTTCCAGCGACCTCCGCATCGCCCTCCGCAGCCGGTCACGCGATGAAGGAAAATTCTCATGACGCCGAACGCAGCCTCCGGGGCAACCGTCGCCAGCCACCGCGCCATGCCGTCGGCGCAGGCCCCGCGCGGATCCGCGCGTCCGCTCAGCGGTGTCTACGATGTCGCGCTGCTCGACCTCGACGGGGTCGTGTACCTCGGCGGCGGGCCAGTTCCCGGCGCGCCGGAGGCACTGCGGGAAGCTGCGGCGCGCGGCATGCGGCTCGCCTTCGTCACCAACAACGCGTCCCGCACGCCCGCGGCCGTCGCCGCTCAGCTCGTCCGGCTCGGCGTGCCGGCCGCCGCCGGTGACGTGGTGACATCAGGGCAGGCGGCGGCGCGGCTGCTGGCGGAGCGGCTGCCGCCAGGCGCCCGCGTCCTCGTCGTCGGCGGGAACGCCTTGCGAATCGCGCTGCGCGAACGCGGCCTCCGCCCCGTCTCCGCCGCCGCCGAGCGGCCTGCGGCCGTGGTCCAGGGGTTCTCCCCTGACCTCAGTTACGCGCTGCTCGCCGAGGGCGCGCTGGCGATCGCCCGGGGCGCCGTGTTCGTCGCGTCCAACACCGACGTCACCCTGCCGACCGCGCGGGGGATCGAGATGGGCAACGGCTCGCTGGTGCAGGCGATCGTCACCGCGACCGGCCAGTCGCCCCTGGTGGCGGGCAAGCCGGAGCCGCCGCTGCACGCCGAGGCGATGGACCGCACCGGCGCAAAACGGCCGCTGGTGGTCGGCGACCGGCTGGATACCGACATCGAGGGCGCGGTCCGGGCCGGCGTCCCCAGCATGCTCGTGCTGACCGGAGTGTCCCGCCCTGCCGACGTGGTGCTCGCGCCGCCGGGCCGGCGGCCCTCCTATCTGGCCGCCGGCCTGGCCGGGCTGCTCGAGCCGCACCCGGAGGTGACAGCCGCGGAAGGGGCCGAAGGGGCGGAAGGGGCGGCGCGCTGCGGGGGGTGGACGGCGCGGCTTGACGAGGACGCCGGGCGGCTGGTGCTGGCTGGCGCGGGGGAGCCGATGGACGGGCTCCGCGCGCTGTGCGGCGCCGCCTGGCCGGCCGGAACGATCACTGCGGAGATGGCCCGGTCGGCTCTCGCGCAACTCGGCTTCGCCGACTGAGATCAGCCATGGCCTGACAACAGCCGTGGCCTGGCTGGCAGCCGCCGACTTGCGTCAGCCGTGGCCTGGCTGGCAGCGCGGGCACCAGAAGGTGACCCGCTCCCGCAGTTCCTCGCCCTGGTCGGCGGCGCGGATCGTGGTGCCGCAGCGCCTGCACGGCCGGCCGCGCCTGCCGTAGACCCAGTTCTCCTCGCCGCGCCTGGCGCTGCCGGTGGTGATGTGACCGTTGCGGTTCTTGTTGGCGTCCAGCAGCCGCCGGGCCAGGCTCACCAGGGCCTCAAGGCCGTCCGTGTTCCCCGCGCCGGCTGTGCTCCCCGGGCCGGCTGTGCTCCCCGGGCCGGCCGTGTTTCCCGGGCCGGCCGTGTTTCCCGGGCCGGCCGTGTTTCCCGGGCCGTCCGTGTTCCCCGCGCCGGCCGTGTTTCCCGCACTGGCCGTGTTTCCCGCACTGGCCGTGTTTCCCGTGCCGCCCACCGGCCGCCACGGGCTGACCCCGCGCAGGAACAGCACCTCGCACTTATACACGTTGCCGATCCCGGCCAGGTTGCGCTGGTCAAGCAGGGCCTCGCCGATGGGTCGCGCCGGGTCCTGCCGAAGGCGGCGCACCGCCTCGGCGCTGTCCCAGTCCGGCCCGAGCAGATCCGGGCCGAGATGACCGACCACGAGATCCTCGTTCTCGCTGGGTATGACCTGCACCATCGCGAGCAGGTACCCGACGGCCTGCCACGCCTGGTTCGCGAGCACGAGCCTGACCCGGTGGTCCCTCGGCGGCGGGCCGCCGGCCGGCCGGATCCGCCAGGAGCCGTCCATCCGCAGGTGCGAGTGCACCGTCCGGCCGCTGTCGGTGCGGATCAGCAGGTGCTTTCCGCGCGACACGGCAGCGGTGACCACGCTCCCGGTCAGGTCGGCAGCGGCGAACCGGGGGACGCGGAAATCGCTGCGGGTGAGTACCCGGCCCGCCAGCGCCTGGTCCAGCTGGCGCGCCGTCCGCCACACCACGTCACCCTCGGGCACCATCCCAGCATCGCACCGCCGCGCCCTCCCCGTGCCGCGCCCTCCCCGTGCCGCGCCCTCCCCGTGCCGCGTCCTCCCCGTGCCGCGTCCTCCCCGTGCCGCGTCACCGTCGTTCGTTCGCGGCCCATCCTCAATGGCGTGGTTGGGACTGCACTGCTGATACAGCAGCAGTGGAGGGACAACGACGCTATTGAAAGTCAGGAGCTTGAGCGCTTTCGGCGTCCCAGCAGCCACTTGAAGCTCATCTGCATCAGGAGCTATCCGCGCTGAGACGGAAATCGCGGTGGTCGCAATGTCGGAGGGTCCTGCCAGCCTTGGCGCATGGGACGGATAGCCACATTCGATCGCGCCGCCTTAGCCCACCTGCTGGCGAAGCAGGACGGCGTCGTCGCGCGACAGCAGATTGCCCGCTGCGCCATGAGTGAGGGGGCGATGCGGCACCGGATCAGGCCGGGCGGCCCCTGGCAGGTGCTGCTTCCTGGCATCTACCTGAGTTCGACTGGCACGCCAACCGCCGCCCAGCGGCAGATGGCCGGGGTGCTGTTCGGCGGGCCGCTCAGCGTGATCACTGGTCCGGCGGCCCTGGCGCTGCACGGCATCCGGCCCTCAGATGACGAGATGGTTGATGTGCTCGTGCCCCTGACGCTCAGGCGGCAGAACGTCGCGTTTCTCCGGCTGCACCGCACTTCCGACATGCCGGGGCTGATATTTCCGGTCGGTCAGCTGCGTTTCGCGCCCCCCGCACGGGCGGTGGCCGACACGGTCCGTGGGCTGGCGAGCATCGAAGACGTCCGGGCCGTCGTCGCCGCCGCGGTGCAGCGAGGCAAGGCCGTCGTCTGGCATCTGGCCGCGGAACTTGAGCGTGGGCCTGTCCACGGCTCGGCCCTTTTCCGGCTTGCGTTGTCCGAGGTCGCCGAAGGCGTCAGATCATCCGCCGAGGCTGATCTGCGAACGCTGATCAAGCGTGCCCGGCTGCCGGAGCCGATCTTCAATCCGCGCCTCTTCGCGGGCAACGCGTTCCTCGGGTCGCCCGATGCCTGGTGGCCGGACGCCGGAGTGGCGGGAGAGGTCGATTCCCGCGAATGGCACCTCTCCCCGCAGGACTGGGAGCGGACTCTCGCCAGGCAGACGCGGATGAGCGCCCGAGGGATCATCGTCCTGCACTTCACGCCCCGCCAGGTACGGCTGGGGCCCCGCGCTGTGGCGGAAGAGATCCGCTCGGCGCTCCAGGCCGGCCGCGGCCGCCCGGCACTCAGGATCCAGGCCCGCCCGGCCCGGTGATCGACTGCTGGCCCCCGGCCTGCGATAGAACATGCCGGCCGGCGGGCTAGGACATCAGCTTGCGCAGGCGCAGCAGGTCAAGCAGGTTGCCCTCGACCCTCAGGCGGCCGGTGAGCCATGCCCGGGCGAAGCTGCCCGGATCAGCGGCGACCGCCACGACGTCATCGCTCTTCGCCGTGAACCGGATCTGGGCGGCGCCGTCCGCCGCGGTCTCCGGCCTGACCGGGTCGGCGCCATCCGGCCCGAGCCGGGTGCGGAACGTCACGCCCAGGTCAGTAACCTTGCAGCTCAGCGTGCGGTCCGCGAGGTGCGCGGCGCGATCCTCCGGCTTCATCTGCGAGATGCGGTCCACCAGGCCCGCCAGGGCCTCGCGGCATTCTTCCCCCGTCGCCATCATGGCCTCGCTTTCATGGTCATTGTCCCTCGGCGGGCTGTCCGGCCGCCGCGCGGGGCAGGTCAGGGCCGCGAGGTGCGCCATTTCGTCGTTTCCGGACGGTAGCGTTCCTGCAGGAAGCGGCGCACGCCGCGCGGGGAGCGTGATGGCTGATGGACGACGAGCAGGCGAGCGAGCAGCGGCCTGCGACTGGCGACCTGCGGGTTGACGAAGCGCTGGCAGACCTCGATGAGCTGGCAGGGCTGCCGGTCACCGAGCACCCGCCGGTCTTCGAGCGGGTGCACGGTCGGCTGCGGGAGGTGCTCGGCGAGCTGGACACCGGGCCGGAGGCTGAGCTGAGCACCGGGCCGGGCGGCGGGCTGGGCACCGGGCCGGGCGGCGGCGCCGGCTCGCGGCCGGGCCGCTGAGCGGCCGCGAGCGGCTGATGGCGAGGAGGATGCGGCTGGACACCGAGCTTGTCCGCAGGGGACTGGCCCGGTCCCGCGAGCAGGCCGCCGACCTGATCACGGCGGGCCGCGTGGCGGTATCGGGGCACACGGCGGCCAAGCCGGCCACCCAGGTTGACCTGGACGCCGCGATCACCGTCCGCGACCTGGCCGGGCAGCCGGACTACGCATCCCGCGGCGGCCGTAAGCTGGCCGGCGCGCTGATGGTCTTCGCTGACCTCGCGATCGCGGGCCGACGCTGCCTGGACGCCGGCGCGTCCACCGGCGGGTTCACCGACGTGCTGCTGCGGGCGGGGGCCGCGCACGTGGTAGCCGTCGATGTCGGATACGGCCAGCTGGCCTGGTCGCTACGCACCGACAGCAGAGTCACCGTGCTAGACCGTGTCAACGTGCGCCAGCTCATGCCCGCGCAGGTCGCCCCGGCGCCCGCGCTGGTGACCGCGGACCTGTCGTTCATCTCGCTAACCCTGGTGCTGCCCGCGCTGGTGGCCGCGGCCGCGCCGGACGCCGACTTCGTGCTGCTGGTCAAGCCGCAGTTCGAGGTCGGCAAAGCCAAGGTGGGAGCCGGCGGGGTGGTACGTGACCCGGACCGGCGCGCGGCCGCCGTTGCGTCGGTGGCGGCTGCCGCGGCGGCTATTGGCCTGGGCGTTCGCGGGGTGACCGCCAGCCCGCTGCCCGGCCCGGCCGGGAACGTGGAGTACTTCCTGTGGCTGCACCGGGGCGGGGCGCCGCTTGACCCCCGGGCCCTTCGCCGCGCCGTCGAGGAAGGGCCCCAGTGAACGCGCAGCGGGCGGTGCTGCTGGTTGCGCACACGGGCCGCCCGGCAGCCGTGCGCAGCGCGCGCTTGGTCGTGGACCGGCTGACCGCCGCGGGCCTGACGGTGCGCGTGCTCGCCGCGGAGGCGCCGGACCTGCGCTGCCCGGGCGCCAGCGAGGTGGCCGGCTCGGCAGACGCGGCGGCGGGCGCGGAGATGGTCATGGTGATCGGCGGTGACGGCACGCTGCTGCGGGCCGCCGAGCTGGCCAGGCCGGCCGGCGTGCCGCTCCTCGGCGTGAACCTCGGCCACGTCGGATTCCTCGCCGAGGCGGATCCGGAGGATCTGTCCGATACGGTTGACCGCGTGCTAGCCCGCCGCTACTCGGTAGAGCGGCGGATGACTATCGATGTCACCGTCCGGGCGAACGGCGACGTCACCGCCTCCACCTGGGCGCTGAATGAGGCCACCGTGGAGAAGGCCGCCAGGGAGCGGATGCTCGACGTGGTCACCGAGGTCGACGGCCGCCCGCTGTCCCGCTGGGGATGCGACGGCGTGGTGTTCGCGACCCCGACCGGATCAACGGCTTACGCGTTCTCCGCCGGCGGGCCGGTGGTCTGGCCTGAGGTCGAGGCGCTGCTGCTGGTGCCGATCAGCGCCCATGCCCTGTTCGCACGGCCGATGGTCGTCTCGCCGCGGTCGGTTCTCGCCGTCGAGGTGATCGGCGGCACCGGCATGCGGCTGCACGGGTCCGCCGGGGACGGCCACGGGTCCGCCGGGGACGGCCACGGGTCCGCCGGGGACGGCCAAAGGGAGGCATCCGGCGCCGTTCTGTGGTGCGATGGGCGTCGTAGGGTCATCCTGCCGCCCGGTGCCCGGGTCGAGGTTCGGCGC
This sequence comes from Streptosporangiaceae bacterium, assembly GCA_050013415.1. GTDB lineage: Bacteria > Actinomycetota > Actinomycetes > Streptosporangiales > Streptosporangiaceae > Palsa-506. The sequence continues at coordinate 10,304 of JBEKFH010000010.1, forward strand.
GGGACCAGGCCGGTCCTGCTAGCCAGGCTCCGTGGCGCGGGCAGGCGAGATGCCGGGGCGGAGGTCGCGATGGCGGGCGGCACCAGTCCGGACCGCACCACGGCAGACAGTGCCGAACTGGGCGCGCTGTTCACTGACCGGCTGGTCGCCAAGTTCGGCCTGCCGGTGGCCGGCTGGCGGGGTCAGGCTGACGCCCGGCACGCGGCGGCGGCCAGCCAGCGAGAGGAGGGTCCGGGCGGCGATGCTTGAGGAAGTCCGTATTACCGGGCTCGGAGTGATCGACGACGCCGTCCTCGAGCTGTCCCCCGGTTTCAACGTCGTGACCGGCGAGACTGGCGCGGGCAAGACGATGGTCGTGTCTGGGCTCGGCCTGCTGTTCGGCGGCCGGGCCGAGCCGGCCAGGGTCCGGCCGGGCGCCGAGCGCGCGAGCGTGGAGGGCCGCCTGCGCGTCGAGCCGGACGGCGCCGTCGCGCGGCAGGTCATCGATGCGGGCGGCGATCTCGATGACGATGGCGGCGTGCTGATCATCAGCCGCTCGGTGTCCGCCGAGGGACGGTCGCGAGCCTACGCGGGCGGCCGGGCGGTGCCGTTGTCGCTGCTGGCCTACCTGGCCGATGACCTGGTGGCGGTGCACGGCCAGGCCGACCAGCAGCAGCTGCTCAGGCCCGCGCGGCAGCGCGACGCACTTGACCGGTTCGCCGGGCCCGCGCATGCCGGGGTGCTCGCCGACTACCGGCGGGCTTACCAGCGGCACGAGGAAATCCGGGCGGAACTAGCCGGGCTGACCTCGCTCGCCCGCGACCGGGCGCGGGAGGCGGAGGACCTGCGCAGGGGCCTGGACGAGATCGAGCGGGCCGAGCCCGTCAGCGGCGAGGACGTCAAGCTGCTGGCCGAGGAGGAACGGCTATCGAACGCGGACGCGCTGCACTCGGCGGCCACCACGGCGCACGAGGCGCTGCTGGCCGACCCGTCCAGCGGGCAGTACGAGAGCGCCGACGCGCTGACGCTGCTCGGCGGCGCGCGCCAGGCGCTGGAGGCAGCTGCCCGGCACGACGCCGTGCTCGCCGCACTGGCCGTCCGGCTGGCCGAGGCCGCCTACCTCGTGTCGGATGTCGCCGCCGAGCTTGCCTCCTACGCGCAGGGGGTCGAGGCTGACCCCGGCCGGCTGGCGGTGGTACAGGACCGCCGGGCCGAGCTGGCGCGGCTGGTCCGCGCCTATGGCTCAGCCGGACAGCATCGGCCGGACGCCAGCCCCGGCCCGGACAGCGCCAGCCCCGCCACGGGCAGCGTCGGGGACACGGGCAGCGTCGGGGGCACGGGCAGCGTCGGCAGCCCGGACAGCGGCAGCCCCGCCACGGACAGCGGCAGCGGCCCGGACAGCGGCAGCCCTGCCACGGCCAGCGGAAGCAGCACGGACAGCGGAAGCAGCCCGGACAGCGGCGGCAGCGGCGAAAGCAGCGGCGTGGCGGCGGTCCTCGACTGGGCCAGGCGGGCGGCCGCCAGGCTGGCCGAGCTCGACGGCGATGACGACAGGATCACCGGCCTGGCGCAGCAGGAGGCGGCACTCGCCGCCGAGGTCGGGGAGCTGGCCGGCCGACTCAGCGCGGGCCGGCGGGAGGCGGCCGCGAGGTTCGCGGCCGATGTCACCGCCGAGCTTTCCGCGCTGGCCATGCCGCATGCCGCGCTCACCGTCGCCGTGCTGCCGCTGGAGGAGCGCGGCCCGCGCGGGGCCGACGAGGTGGAGATCAGGCTCGCGGCGCACCCGGGCGCGCCCGCGCTGCCGCTGGGCCGGGGAGCCTCCGGCGGCGAGCTGTCCCGGGTCATGCTGGCCATCGAGGTCGTCTTCGCCGGCGCTGATCCCGTGCCGACGTTCGTCTTCGACGAGGTGGACGCCGGCGTGGGGGGGAAGGCCGCCGTCGAGGTCGGCCGCAGGCTAGCCCGGCTAGCCCGGCTCGCCCAGGTCATCGTGGTCACCCACCTGCCGCAGGTGGCCGCGTTCGCTGACAACCATCTCGCGGTGGCGAAGTCCGACGACGGCTCCGTCACCAGCAGCGGGGTCACCAGGCTCGACGATCCGGGCCGGGTCAGGGAGCTGTCGCGGATGCTGGCGGGCCTGGAGGACTCGGAGTTCGGCCGGGCGCACGCGGAGGAGCTGCTCGCCGCCGCGGCGGCGGAGCGCTACGACCCGGCGGCGCCGGCCGGGCCCGCGAGCCGCCAGCCCGGGCCCGCGAGCCGCCAGCCCGGGCCCGCGAGTCACCAGCCCGGGCCCGCGAGTCACCAGCCCGGGCCCGCGAGCCGCCCGGCGACCCAGCGGTAATGGCTCACCAGGGACGATAACGCCGCGCGACGGTTTCATCTGGCGTCCGTGGCTGCTGGGATCTGGCAAGATTACTGTGCGATGAAGGCATGGTCTCGCAAACTACCCGGAATACGTCGGAGCAGGTCTCATGACCTGCCCGGCATATCGGCGACCGCCCGGCTGGACCACCGGACGAAGAACCTCACCAAGCGGCTCCAGCCCGGCGACATCGCGATCATCGATCATGCCGACCTGGACCGGGTGAGCGCGGAGGCCCTGATCAGGCGGCAGGCGGCCGCCGTGGTGAACGCCGCGCCCAGCATCAGCGGCCGCTACCCCAACCTCGGCCCGCAGCTGCTGGTCGAGGCAGGCGTGCCGCTCGTCGACGACGTCGGTCCCGATGTCTTCGACCGGGTGTCTGAGGGCCAGCAGGTCCGCCTAGACGGCGAGACGGTCTACCTGGGCGCCGAGATCGTCGCCAAGGGCACGCTGCAGGACGGCGAGTCGGTGGCCGCGGCGATGGAGGAAGCGAGGGCGGGCCTGGCCGACCAGCTGAAGGCGTTCGCGGCCAACACGCTGGAGTACATCAGCCGCGATTCAGAGCTGCTCATTCACGGGATCGCGGTGCCCGAACTGCGGCTCAGCCTGGAGGGCAGGCATGCGCTCGTGGTGGCCCGCGGCTACCGGCACCGCGACGACCTGCAGGCGCTGCGGGCCTACATCCGCGAGTTCAAGCCCGTCATGGTCGCCGTGGACGGCGGGGCGAACGCGCTAATGGACGCGGGGTACAAGCCGGATCTGATCGTCGGTGACATGGACTCGGTGTCCGACAAGGCGCTCAAATGCGGCGCCGAGCTTGTCGTGCACGCATATCCGAACGGGGTCGCGCCCGGTCTCGCGCGCGTGCAGGACCTCGGCCTCGCCTCGGTGCTCTGCCCCGCCACGGGCACCAGCGAGGATCTCGCCGTGCTGCTCGCCGACGAGATGGGCGCCACCCTGATCGTGGCGGTCGGCATGCGGTTCTCGATGGCGGAGTTCCTCGATAAGGGCAGGGCCGGGATGGCGAGCGCGGTGCTGACCCGGATGCGGGTCGGCGACAAGATCGTCGACGCCAAGGGCGTGAGCAGGCTCTACCGCAGCAGGATCTCCGGCTGGGCGCTCATCGTGCTGGTCCTGGCCGCCTCCGTGGCGCTGGTGGTCGCGCTGGCCTTCTCGACGGCCGGCCCGATCCTGTCCGGCTTCCTCGCCACGAAGTGGGACGATTTCATCTACCGGCTGACCGGATTGTTATAGTGATCGATTTCCGTTATCACATCGTCTCCATCGTGGCCATTTTCCTTGCCCTGGCCATCGGGATCGTCTTCGGCTCCACCGAGCTGCGCGGCGTGACGCTGCGCGCACTGCAGCACGAGGCCAAGTCCCTGCACAACGAGCTCAACGCGACGAACTCGACGAACCGTGGCCTTGGCCAGCAGGTCAGCGAGGATCAGAGCTTCGCCACGGCCGCTGCACCGCTGCTGCTGGCGCACCTGCTCGAGGGGCAGAGCGTCGTGCTGGTCACCGCCCCCAACGCCGACCCGAAGGTGATCAGCGGCGTCACGACCGCGGTGCTGCAGGCGGGCGGCACCGTGACCGGCCAGGTCTCCTTGCAGCAGCAGTTCTTCGACACCAGCGCGACCACCGAGGGCAGCCTGGCCAGCCTCGCGCAGAGCCTGGCCCCGCCCGGGACCATCGTGGCAGGCCAGAGCCCTCCGCAGGCTGATCCGCAGCTCACCGGCCAGGCCGAGGCCGCCCGGGTGCTCGCCGCCGCCATCGTCACGAGCGACGGCCCCGCGCTGCCGGCCGCGCAGGGCAAGGCCATCCTCGCCGGCTTCGCGCAGCAGGGCTTCCTGCAGCTCAGCAAGCCCGCTCTCGCGCCCGCCACGCTCGCCGTGGTGATCATCCCGATCACCCCGCCGGCGGCCGGTGACTCCGATCCTGCCAATGTCGCGCTGATCTCCGTCACTGCGACGCTGAACGCGGCCTGCCAGGGCGCTGTGCTGGCAGGGTCTTATCCTGGCTCCGGGGCTGGCAGCGCGATCGACGAGCTGGCTAGCGGAAACACCGGAATCGCGCTGTCCAGCGTGGACAATGCCAACTTCGAGACCGGCCAGATCATGGTCGTGCAGGCACTCGGCCAGCTACTCGCCGGCGGCAAGCCGGCCAGCTACGGCATCGCCCCCGGTACCGTCCCGAGCCCGGCGCCCACGCCGTCGCCTACCGTATCGCCAGTGCCGTCCAGCAGCGCCTCACCCGGCCAGCACAGCCTGGCAGCCGGGCATCGCGGGGCCGCCACGAGCAGTCCCGGGACCACCCAGAGCCCGGCCGCCAAGGCAAATCACAGCACGGTCGCCAAGGCACAACACAGCCTGGCCGCCCGGGGAACGCGCTGATGCCGCGGCGCTCACGCAGCGGCCTGGCGGCTGCGGCGATCACCGGAGCCCTGGCGGGCGCGGTCGCCCGGGCCGGCTACGCCGGCCTGACCAGGCGCCCGCCGGGCGGGCCGGCTAGCTGGGCGCGGAAGAACCACCGCGGCGAGCCGGTCACCCTGCTCGAAGGGCCGGCGGTCGCCGCGGCCGCGGTGGGGGCGGCTGCGCTGGCGCCGGGGCTGACGGCGCGCGGCCGGACGGCGCTGGCCATCGCCGGGACCGGCGCGGCGGCCTTCGGCTGCTACGACGACCTGGCCGGCAGCGGCGCCCGGCGCGGCTTCCGCGGCCATCTCGGCGCGCTGGCCCACGGCGAGCTGACCAGTGGCGCGGTGAAGCTCGGCGGCATCGGGGCCAGCGGGGCGGCGGCGAGCCTGGTGCTCGGCGGCCCGCCGGCCGACATCGTGGTCAACGCCTGCCTGGCGGCCGGCGGCGCCAACCTGCTCAACCTGTTCGACCTGCGCCCCGGCCGGGCCATCAAGGTCACGCTGGCGGCAGCCGCCATGCTCGCGGCCGGCGGCCTGACGATCCGGCCGGGAACTTCCGCGGCACCGGCTCGCGCGGTGCCGGCTCGCGCGGTGCCTGCTCGCGCGGTGCCGGCGTGCGCAGCTGCCGCGCCCGCCGGCGCGGCCCTCGGCCTGCTCCCGGCCGATCTCGGTGAGCGCGCCATGCTGGGCGACACCGGGGCGAACGCCCTCGGCGCGCTGCTCGGCATGGCCACGGCGGCCACCCTGCCGCGGCCCGCCCGGCTGGCGGCGCTCGCCGCCATCCTCGCGCTCACCGCGGCGAGCGAGGTCGTGAGCTTCACCAGGGTCATCGAGCGGACCCCGGCGCTGCGCTGGCTGGACATGCTCGGCCGCCGCCCCGCCGCCGGCCAGTGACCGGCCCGGCCGCCCAGGTCGCCGAGCCGGAAGGCGCGCCGCGGGCGGTGCGGGGCATCGGGCGGGCCGCGGTGCTGATCGGCGGGCTCACGGTGCTGGCCAGGGTGGTGGGACTCGGCCGCCAGATCGTGTTCGCGCACACCGTCGGCAACGCATGCCTCGGCACGGCCTACGCGACCGCCAACCAGCTACCGAACATCATCTATGACATCGTCCTCGGCGGCGCGCTGACGTCCATCATGGTGCCGGTGCTGGCCCGCCCGGCGGAGCGGGCCGATCGCGACCCCGCCGCCGCCCGGGAGGTCAGCCAGATCAGCTCGGCGCTGCTCACTTGGACGGTTCTCATTCTCGTCCCGGTCAGCGCGGCGCTCGCGCTGGCCGCGGAGCCGCTCGTCTCGCTGCTGATCCCGCTGGGCAGGTCGGGCTGCCCGCATGCGGACCTGGTGGCCGTCGGCTCCCGCATGCTGGTGGTGTTCGCGCCGCAGATCCTGCTCTACGGCCTAGCGGTGGTGATGTACGGAATCCTGCAGGCGCACCGCAGGTTCACCGCACCGGCGCTCGCTCCGGTGCTGTCCAGCGCGGTGGTCATCGTCGCGTACCTGGCCTATTTCTCGCTCCGCCACTCCCGCGCCACCGCGGTGACCGGGCTTTCCCGGCCTGCTGAGCTGATCCTCTCGGCGGGCACGACAGCGGGCGTCGCGGCCCTGGTGGTGACCGCGCTGGTGCCAGCCTGGCGGCTCCGGCTGCGGCTGCGCCCGGCGCTGCGGTTCCCCGGCGGCGTCGCACGCCGTGCCCGCGCCCTTGCCGCGGTCGGGATCGCCGCCCTGGTGGCGCAGGATGCCTCGGTCCTGATGGTGACCTGGCTTGCCAACGGCCATGGCGACAGCGGCGCCGTCGTGCTGTATGGCTACGGCTGGCAGCTGTTCACGGCGGCCTACGCCGTGCTGGCCATCCCGATCGCCATCAGCGCCTTCCCCGTACTTTCCGCCAGCCGGGGGGACGCGTTCGATGGCACCGCGGCGAGCTCGGGCCGCGCGGCGGTGATGATGTCCTGCCTGGGCGCCGCCCTGCTGGCCGGCGCCGCCGTGCCGGTGTCCCGCGTCTTCGCGTCGGACCCGGCGCAGGTCAACCAGCTGGCCCTGACGTTCGCCGCGTTCGCTCCCGGGCTGATCGGCTACGGCGTGGCCGCCTGCCTGTCCAGGGTCCTGCTCGCCGACGGCAGGAACCGGATGGCCGCGATGGCGATGTCCGCGGGCTGGCTGCTAGTGATCGCCGCGGACGTGGCAGCCGTGCACCTGGTAACCGCGCGCTGGGTCGTGCCCGTGCTCGGCCTGGGCAATACCGTGGGTCTGACGGCATCGGGAGCCGCTCTGCTGGCCGCCGTCCGGCGGGCCAGGGGCGCGGCCGCCCTGCGCGGCATGGTGCGCGCCGCAGCCGCAGGGCTGGCCGCGGCGCTTGCCGGGGGCTCGGCGGCGGCGGCCCTGTCGGCGGCCGTGCCAGCCTCCGGGGCCATCCCGAACGGGTTGCTGGCGGTTGCCGCCTGCGCCTGCGCCGCCGCGGTGTTCGTGGCGGTCGGCTATGCGCTGGATGGCGGTGATCTGCGTACCGCGGTGGCCCGGCTCCGGCGGCGCGCGGCGTCATGACCGCCGAGCGCATCGCCTACGTGCTCGGCGCCACGGCCGGCGGCACTGGCCGTCATGTGGCCATGCTGGCGGCGGGCTGCGCCGGGCGGGGCCTGACAGTGAGCACGTTCGGCCCGGCCGCCGCCGGGCCGCTGCTCGCGCCAGGATCGTCATTCGCGCCGGTCGAGATTGCCGACCGGCCGCGCCCAGGCCATGACCTGGCCGCGATCCTGCGCCTGCGCGGCCTGCTGGCGGCGGCGCGGCCCGACGTCGTGCACGCGCATGGCCTGCGCGCGGGCGCGGCGGCCGCCGCCGCGATCGCGCTGCTCCTGCCCGTCCGCCGCGGGTCTGCCAGCCGCGGGTCTGCCCGCCGCGGCCCCGCCCGCCGCGGCCCCGCCAGCCGCGGCCCCGCCAGCCGCGGCCCCGCCCTGCTGGTGACCGTGCACAACGCCCCGCCGGACGGCGCGCTGGCGGCAGCGGTGTACCGGGCGCTTGAGCTGGTCGTCGCCCGCCGCGCGACTGCCGTGCTAGCCGTCTCGCCCGACCTCGCCGCCCGGATGCGGCGGCGCGGTGCCGCCGACGTCGGGCCGGCGATCGTGCCGGCCCCGGTCATGGCCCGGCCGTCGGCCGCGCAGATCGAGCAGGCGGTGGCGGACATCGGGGCCGATGGCGCTCCTGTCGTGCTCGCAGTCGGCAGGCTCGCGGCGCAGAAGGGCTTCTCCGTCCTGCTCGATGCCGCAGCGAGCTGGCAGGACCGGCGCCCGCGGCCGCTGCTGGCGCTCGCGGGGGCCGGCCCGCTGGCCGGCCCGCTGGCCGTGCGCGCCCGCGGCCAGGGCCTGGCCGTCCGGTTCCTCGGCCAGCGCGATGACGTGCCCGCGCTGCTGCAGGCGGCCGATGTCGTCGTGGTGCCGAGCCGCTGGGAGGGACAGCCGCTCATCGTCCAGGAGGCGATGCGGGCGGGCAGGCCGCTGGTGGCCTCGCGGGCCGGCGGAATACCGGGGCTGACCGGCGAGGACGCGGCGCTGCTGGTGGCTCCGCTGGATCCCGGCCAGCTGGCCGCCGCGGTGCTCGCGGTCATCGGCGACCGGGCGCTGGCGCGCAGGCTCGGCGCGGCGGCATTGGCCCGGGCAGCCGCGTTTCCGTCCGAATCCGACGCGGTGAACGCCGTGATCGCCGTGTACGACCGGCTCGTCGTCCCCCGCGGCCGGCCGGCCATGGATGGGTGATGTAATGAGCGGTCTTCTCGACGGGCGGGCGGCCCTGGTGACCGGCGGGTCGCGGGGTATCGGGCGGGCGGTGGTGGAGCGGCTGGCGCGCGACGGCGCCACTGTCACCCTCGGGTTCCGCACCGATGAGCGTGCCGCCGAGGAGGTCGTCGCCAGCGTGACGGCGGCCGGTGGCCGAGCGACGGCCGTCCGAGCCGACCTGGCCGAGTCCGGCGCCGCCGCCAGGCTGTGGGACGCGGCTGATGAGTTCGCCGGACCTGTCGACATCCTCGTCAACAACGCCGGAATTGGCGTTGTGCGGACCCTCGCCGAGCTGTCCGACGAGGATTACGAGCGGGTGATGCAGATCAACGTGAGGGCGGTCTTCGAGGCCCTACGGGAGGCGGCCCGCCGTATGCCCGACGGCGGCAGGATCGTCAACGTGTCCACCGTCAACACGGTCCTGCCCGGACCCGGCATCTCGCTCTATGCCGCCAGCAAAGGTGCCGTCGAACAGCTCACGGTGATCGCTGCCCACGAGCTCGGCGAGCGGGGCATCACCGTCAACACCGTGTCGCCCGGAGCGACCGACACCGACATGCTCCGCGAGCACAACAGCTCCGAGGGACGGGAGACAATGCGGGGGATGTCGCCGCTCGGCAGGCTGGGACAGCCCGAGGACGTCGCTGACGTGATCGCGTTCCTCGTCGGCCCCGACGGGCGGTGGATGACCGCCCAGAATCTCAGAGCAGGGGGAGGCATCCGGTAGGGGAGCCGATCTCGATGCCGTTGCCCGCAAGCCGGATGTCGCCGTGAGCCTGTGATCCTTGTGATCCAGACCACGATGCAGTTCTGTGGGCAGCCCTGCCGGGACCGGGTCGTGCCAGGATGAGACGGGTCTGCCGGGATGACGCCGGAGACTACCGCGATGGGATCGGAGGCTTGCCGGGGTGATGCTGCGGAACGCGGAATCGAGCGGCGCAGCCGCCGGGAATGCAGTTGGCTCTGCCTGCGACGTTCACCAGGGATTATATCGTTTTTATAACAAACAGAAGTTTCATCGCAAAGTGTCTGTTTGTATGTGCTGGGGTGACGGATTGAGGCCGCTTTTATCCCCCTGTGCGGTCTCTTGGGGGGTTACAGCGCATGGGTGAGCCGAGCCGTGCCCGGCCGCCTGACCGGTCGGCGGATAGTGCCGGCGACGCCAATTCCGCGCCGGACCACCCCGGCACTCCGCTCGCGCCCGCTGGCGATCAGCCGGCGAGTCCGCCCGTGCCGGCGGGTGGTGAGCAGCTGGCAAGTCCGCCCGTGCCGGGCGGCGATCAGCAGCCGAGCCCGCCTGTGCCGGGCGGTGAGCAGCCGGCCGGCCCGTCGGCGCCCGCTGACGGGCACCCGGCGGCCGCGGGCGAACCTTCCTGGGCGTCGGTACTCGCCACCACCATCCGGCTCTGGCTGGAGCGGCGAGTGCGGCGCGAGCACGCCAGAACGCCGCAGGAGCGTCGGCCCGCGTCGCGGGCGCTCGGCCTGATCCCCTACGTTGTTGTGGTCATCCTGGCGGGTGCACTGGCGGTCGCGCTGGTCCAGCACACGCGGACCGGCGCGAAGAACGCCGGCTCCGGCCGCGCCGACCCCGCCTCCGCCACGATCGCCCGCGGCGACGCGGCGGGCTGGATTGTCGGGCAGGTCAGCCCCGGCGCGATCGTGGCCTGCGATCCGGTCATGTGCGCCGCGCTCCAGGCTCGCGGATTCCCCGCCGGGAGCCTGCTGATGCTGGGCCCGTCAGCCAGCGATCCGCTGGGCTCCGCCGTGGTGGTGGCGACCGCAGCCGTCCGCGGTCAGTTTGGCCGCCGCCTGGCCAGCGTGTACGCACCCGTCGTCCTCGCCAGCTTCGGCTCGGGATCGGCGCTGGTCCAGGTGCTGGTGACGGCCCCGGATGGCGCCGCGGCCTACCGGATGGCTCAGCAGGCCGATCTGCGGGCCCGGCGGGCAGCCGGCCGGCAGCTGGTTGAGAACCCCCGGATCGCCTGCCCGGCGCGGGCCAGGAGCGAGCTCGTCGCCGGTGACGTCGACGCGCGGCTGCTGATCACGCTGGCTGCCCTGGCCGCCGAGCATCCGGTGAGCATCCTGTCGTTCGGCGACCGGGGTCCCGGCGCCAGCCCCGGCGTCCCGCTGCGAGCCGCCGAGCTGGCCGGCCCGGACAGCCCGGACGGCGCTGCGTACCTGTCCTCGTCGCTGGCCTTCCTGCGCGCTCAGCGCGCCCCTTTCCTTGCCTCGACTATTTCGACGGCAAGGCTGGCCAGCGGCAAGACCGTGCTGCGCGTCGGATTCGCCGCACCGAGCCCGCTGGGGCTGCTGGGCGCCCTGTCGTCGGCCCGGCATGCAGGGCAGCCAGAGTTCGGGAAGCAGTCAGTGTCGGCCGCGTGACGGATAGGTAAGGCGGCAGGTCACCCCGGCCTGCCGCGGGAGGCGCGGCAGATCACCCCCGGCCTGCCGCGGGAGGAAAGAGGAACCATGAGACGCCGCACCCGGATCGCCCGGCGGGCCAGTGCCGCCCGGACAGGCTGGATAACCCGGCTGGCCGGCGTTCCGCGGCCGGGCGGAGTCGCCCGCCCGGCCCGGCTGGCCGCGGTCCTCGGGCTTGCCCTCGGCCTGATCGGGCTTGCTGCCCCGGCCGCGTCAGCCGCCGCGTCCGCGTCCGCGGCCGGCTCGGCGGCCGGGTCAGCCGCTGCGCCCGCCGGGACGCACCTGGGCTGGCTGCGGCTCGCCCATCTGTCACCGAACACTCCGGCGGTGGACGTCTACCTTTACTCGTTCGGCGACCCCAGCGCAATGATCGTGCTGAAGCACGTGACCTACGGCACGGTATCGGGCTATCAGGCCATTCCCAGCGGCGAGTACACCGTCGCCATGCGCGGGGCCGGCGCGCCGGCTGGCTCCAAGCCGGTGCTGTCCACCACCGTCAACGTGGTCGCGGGCAAGGCTTACACCGTGGCCGGCATGGGACCGGCTTCCGGCCTCCGGCTGCAGATCCTCAAGGACGCACTCGTCACCCCGCCCGGCAAGGCGCTGGTCCGGATCATCCAGGCATCGCTGCAGGAACACAAGGTCACGGTGACCGCAGCCGGCAAGACGCTCGCGCGCGGACTCCCGTTCGCGGCGGTCACCGCCTACCAGGCGGTCAGCCCGGGAACCTGGAACGTGCACGTGGCCGGCCCGACGGAAAGCGCTGACCAGCGCATTGCTCTGGCCGCCGGCACCATCCACACCCTCGTCGTGCTAGACGACCCCGGCCGCCTGACGATCGACAACCTGATGGACGCGGCCGGCAGCCGGCTGCTCCCGGCCGGGGCGGCGGCCACCGGCCTCGGCGGTACCGCGGCTGTTCCTGGCTCCTCGCCGTTGCCGTGGCTGGTCACGCTCGCGGCGGGGCTGCTGGTCAGCTGCGCCGGGGTCACCCTGCTGCGGCGGTCCCGGGCCGGCCGCGCCTGAGCTGAGACGAGGAAGCCGGCCGTGCCCTGGCGCCCGCGCAAACGCCTGCCGCGCCCCGTCAGCCAGCGCCCTGTCAGCCGGCGCCCTGTCAGCCGGCGCCCTGTCAGCCGGCGCCCTGTCAGCCGGCGGTCCGTCAGCCGGCGGTCCGCGGTGGCCGTGCTGGCATGCGGGCTGCTCGCGATCGCGACTGGCGCGTGCGGCCTGATCATCGCGCGCCACACCGGTCGGGCCGCGGTGCCGGTAGGCAGGCCGACGCTGATCCCCGTCCCCCGCGGGGACGCGGCCCCGGTGCCCCGGCCCTCCGACGGCGAGGCGGTCGCCCGGCCCGCCAGCCTGATCATTCCGGCCATCGGGGTCCGGACCAGCCTGGTCAGGCTCGGCCTCACCTCATCGGGCGCCCTGCAGGTGCCGGCCAGCACGGCGGTGGCCGGCTGGTACACCTTCAGCCCGCGGCCGGGAGCGATCGGATCCTCGGTCATCGCCGGCCACATCGATTCGCTGACCGGGCCCGGAATCTTCTTCCGGCTGCGACTGATGAGACCGGGCGAACGGGTTTACGTGCGGCGGACCGACGGATCGCTCGCCGTCTTCCGGGTCACGGCGAGGCACAAGTACCTGAAGGCCGATTTCCCCACCATGGCCGTGTACGGGCCGGTCCCGACGCCGCAGCTGCGCCTGATCACCTGCGGCGGCACCTTCGACCCGGCCACCGGCCACTACCTCAGCAACGTGATCGTTTTCGCTACCCTGATCCGGTGACACTGGGGGGCGTGGGCCGACGGCGGCAATGACGTGGTTGGGACTGCACTGCAGTATCAGCTGCAGTGAAGTCCCAACCACGCTGTTGGAGCGACCCGGGAGCGAGATGCGGGAGCGAGATGCCGCGGGCGAGATGCCGCGGGCGAGATGCCGCGGGCGAGATGCCGCGGGCGGGCGCGGCGATGAGCGGTCGCTGCGGACGCTCAGGAGGTGAAGCGGCCGACCGCGAAGCGGGCCGGCGGCAGATCAGCAGACTCGCCGGCTGCCAGGCTGGCCAGCCAGCCGCCGAGCAGCGGCCCGAATTTGAATCCGTGTCCCGACGTGCCGCTGCCGATCGTGATCCGGCCGGACCGGTCCAGGATGAAGTCGTCGTCCGGGGTGTTGTCGTAGACGCACCGCTCGGTGCGGACCGACCGCGGGTCGAGGGCCGGCAGGTACCCGCGTACCGCGTCAGCCAGCCGGCGGCTCAGGCTGGCGTCAGGCTCGCGGTCCTGACGCCCGGGGTCGGTCAGCGGGCCGCTGTGGTGGACGCCCAACTTGTAGAGCGGCGAGCCCGGCACCGGCAGCCCGTACGGCATCTCGTCGCCGTACTTGATGATGATCGGCATGTCCGGCATCGGTCCGTGAGCCGGCCCGAGGTAGGCGACCTGCTCCAGCGTGGCGGCCGTGGGCACCGGGATCCCGGCGGTGGCCAGCAGGCCGCCCGTCCACGGACCGGCGCAGACGATGGCGTGCCGTGCGACGAGCACGGAGCCGTCGCCTGCCTGCAGCGTGACCCGCCTGCCGTCATCCCGCAGGGACGTCACACGGAACCCGGTGCGGACCGGCGGCCCCGCGGCGGCCAGCGCGCGCAATGCCACGTCGGCGGCGATCACGCAGGACTCGGGCTCCAGCAGCGCGGGGCCGCCGGTGGCGACCCCGGGAAACCTGGCCGCCGCCTCGTCCGCCGTGAGCAGCTTGCTGGGCGCGCCCGCACGGCGCATCCCGTCCTGGACAGCGGCCAGCCCGGCGCCGAAACTCAGCTGCGGCGTCGGCAGCAGGATCTGCTCGCCCGAGGCGTCCTCCAGCTCGTGCCAGAGGCCCCGGGCCCGGCTGGCCATGGCGACATAGCCGGGATCGTCATACCCGAGCCGGAAGATGCGGCAACTGCCCTGCGACCCGCCGTCCGGATGACCGATGGTGGCCTGTTCCAGGACGAGGACGTCCCGGCCGCGGCCGGCCAGCGCGCGCGCCGCGGCGAGGCCCAGCAGGCCGGCTCCGACGACAACGAACTCATGTTCACTGCTCATCGCCCGCTCCGGTCATCGCCCGCTCCGGTCATCGCCCGCTCCGGTCATCGCCCGCTCCGGTCATCGCCCGCTCCGGTCATCACCAGCCCCTGGCACGCCATTCCGGCACGTGCGGCCGCTCGGCGCCGATGGTGGTGTCCGCGCCATGGCCCGGGTAGACCCAGGTGCCGTCCGGCAGTTCACCGAAGATCCGTTCCTCCAGATCCGTGATCAGCTGGCCGAAACGCTGCGGGTCGCCCTCGGTGTTGCCGGGGCCTCCGGGGAACAGCGAGTCGCCGGTGAACAGGTGCGGCGTTGCCGCGAGTGCGCCGTCCGCATCGTAGCTGAGCGCGATGCTGCCGGGCGTATGGCCGCGCAGGTGAATGACAGTCAGCCGGGCATCGCCGACGGCGACCGTGTCGCCGTGCCTGACCAGCTCGGTGACCGGCACGGGCAGCGCGCCGGCGTCATCGGGGTGGGCCGCCGCCGCCGCGCCGGTGGCCTGCTGGACCTCGCGCAGCGCCGCCCAGTGGTCCTGGTGCCGGTGCGTGGTGACAATCGTGCCAGGCGGGGTGCCGCCGATCAGGCGCAGCAGGGTGGCCGCCTCGTTCGCTGCGTCGATCAGCAACAGCTCTCCGGTGCTCGTGCAGCGCAGCAGGTAGGCGTTGTTGTCCAGAGGGCCGACGGCCACTTTCGTGATGGTGAGCCCGGGAAGCTCCCTGGTGTCGGCCGGCCCGCCGACGCTGACGTCTCCGGTGTAGCTCATGCTGGCCCTCGACAGCTCATGCTGGGCTCTCGGTATCTCATGCGCAATTCCTACCACGCAGGCAGCGCGGGCAGCGGCCCGGCGGGGTCAGCGGCCAGCCCGGCGCCCGCGCTGCGGCCGATCAGCCACGCGAGCAGCAGCCAGCCGGGCCCGCTGATCGTGACGCCCGGCAGCCCGATGCCCTCGCCGTCGGCCGCCGCCTTGCCGATCCTGTACTCCCCGCTGCCGGTGGCACTTGCGCCCGCGGCGGCAGTGTCGCGGAGCAGCGCGGCCGGTACATCGCCCCGCCCGGCGAAGTCGGCCGTGACGGATTCCAGGCGCTCCCTGACAAACCAGGCCGGCCAGTCCTCCGGCAGGTATCCGGCTGCCAGGTCGACGTGGTGGATCTCCACCTCCGACAGTCGCCGCTGCAGCGTGTACCAGGCCGGATGCCCGGCCCCGCGGATGCCGTGCACGCTCACCTGCCACCCGGGCTCCGGCATGCTGGCCGCTTCCGCCAGGAACGCAGCCGCCGACTCGCGCAGATCCGCGACCAGATCGGCGGCCGCCCGGCCCGCGCCGGCCTCGATGGCTGCATCGCGCGCCTGGGCGCTCGGATACTGCGGGGTCACCACGCCGGTCCTTGCCCAGATGAGCAGGTTGCGCAGCCCGTCGGCATTGCGGCCGAGATGCGTCAGGACGTGCCCGCGGCTCCAGCCCGGTAGCAGCGAGGGCTCCCTGGCCTGGTCGTCCGTGAGGACGGCTAGAGTGGCCTGCAGGCGGGCCGTCGACCCGGCTATCCGGCCGGTCAGCTCGGCGATCCGACTCTGCGTCCCGCCCGGTTCATCACGCACAGCGTTCCTATCCTCGCCCGTCCCCGGTCATCCTCGCCCGTCCCGGTCATCCTCGCCCGTCCCGGTCATCCTCGCCCGTCCCGGTCCAGCCGGAAACCCCGGGGCCGGCCGCGGGTGCGGGGAATGCGCGGGCTCGCGCGGGCGTTGCCGCATCGGTGCGGAATGCAGCAGGGACCCGGTAAACCGGCGCCCCGTCGCGAAGCGCCACGCGCTGTCAGACCCCCTGGATACCATGAGCGCGTCCTGTGTTTCGCGGGGACGTCCTGTGTTTCGCGGGGATCTGCCTCCATGACCCGGAGATACCTTCCTTCCCGACCCCGGAGAACTGAGCGGAAGTGGCTGATCGTCTCGTTGTTCGCGGCGCCCGCGAGCACAACCTCAAGGACGTCTCGCTCGACCTGCCCAGGAACTCGCTGATCGTCTTCACCGGGCTGTCCGGCTCGGGCAAGTCCAGCCTCGCCTTCGACACCATCTTCGCCGAGGGCCAGCGCCGCTACGTCGAGTCGCTGTCTGCTTACGCACGGCAGTTCCTCGGCCAGATGGACAAGCCCGACGTGGACTTCATCGACGGGCTGTCCCCGGCGGTCTCGATCGACCAGAAGGCGGCCGGGCGGAACCCGCGCTCTACCGTCGGCACGATCACCGAGGTCTACGACTACCTGCGGCTGCTGTACGCCCGGGTGGGCAAGCCGCACTGCCCGATCTGCGGCAGGCCGATCGCCCGGCAGAGCCCGCAGCAGATCGTGGACCGGGTGCTCGAGCTGGAGCAGGGCACCAGGTTCCAGGTGCTCGCCCCGGTCGTCCGCGGCCGCAAGGGAGAGTACGGCGAGCTGCTGCGCGAGCTGCAGGCGAAGGGATACTCGCGGGCCCGGGTGGACGGCACGGTCATCCGGCTGGACGGCGGCGACGCCGACGGACCCGGCGGGCCCGGCGGACCAGGCGGGCCCGGCGGACCAGGCGTATCAGGCGGGCCAGGCGGGGGCGGGCCTGGCGGCTTCCCGGCGCTGAAGAAGTACGAGAAGCACAACATCGAGGTGGTGGTCGACCGGCTGGACGTCAAGGCGTCCGCGCGGCGGCGGCTGACCGACTCGGTGGAGACCGCGCTGGGGCTGTCCGGCGGGGTCGTGGTGCTCGACTTCGTTGACCTGCCGGACACCGATCCGCACCGGGAGCGGATGTACTCCGAGCACCTGGCCTGCCTTTACGACGACCTGTCGTTCGAGGAACTGGAGCCGCGGTCGTTCTCGTTCAACTCGCCGTGGGGCGCCTGCCCGTCCTGCACCGGGCTGGGCACCCGGATGGAGGTCGATCCCGAGCTGGTGGTGTCCGATCCCGCCAGGACACTGGCCGACGGGGCGATCGGCCCGTGGAGCGGCGGGCACGTCAGCGACTACTTCCTCCGGCTGATCGAGGCGCTGGGCGATTCGCTTGGCTTCGACATCGGCACCCCGTGGCGCAAGCTGCCGGCCGCCGCGCAGCGCGCGCTGCTGCATGGTCATGACCAGCAGGTGCATGTCAGGTACAAGAACCGGTACGGCAGGGAACGGTCGTACTACACGAACTTCGAGGGTGCGATCCCGTACATCGAGCGCAGGCACGCCGAGGCGGAGAGCGACTCCAGCCGGGAGCGGTTCGCCGGCTTCATGCGCGAGGTGCCGTGCCCGGTCTGCCACGGAACGCGGCTCAAGCCGATCGCCCTGGCCGTGACGGTGGACGGCAGGTCCATCGCGGAGTACTGCGCGCTGCCGATCGGCGAGCTGGCCAAGCTGCTGCTCGGCCTGGAGCTGTCCGAGCGGGACCAGCAGATCGCCGGCCGGATACTCAAGGAGGTCAACGCCAGGCTCGGCTTCCTGCTCGACGTCGGCCTCGACTACCTGGCGCTCGACCGGGCATCCGCCACGCTGGCCGGGGGAGAGGCGCAGCGGATCCGGCTGGCCACCCAGATCGGCTCCGGCCTCGTCGGCGTGCTGTACGTGCTGGACGAGCCGTCGATCGGGCTGCACCAGCGGGACAACCACCGGCTGCTGGAGACGCTGATCAGGCTCCGCGACCTCGGCAACACGCTGATCGTGGTCGAGCACGACGAGGACACCATCCGGGCCGCCGACTGGGTGGTCGACATCGGCCCGCGGGCCGGCGAGCACGGCGGCAACATTGTCGTCTCGGGTTCCCTGGAGGACCTGCTGGCCAGCCAGGAGTCACTGACCGGCGCCTACCTGACCGGCCGCGAGTCGATCCCGCTGCCAGCGACGCGCAGGAAGCGGATCCGCGGCCGGGAGATCACGGTCAAGGGCGCGAGCGAGCACAACCTGCGCGACGTCGACGTGACGTTCCCGCTCGGCTGCTTCATCGCGGTCACCGGCGTGTCGGGGTCGGGCAAGTCCACGCTGGTCAACGACATCCTGTACAGCGCGCTCGCGAAGGAACTGCACGGCGCCCGCACGGTGCCCGGCAGGCACACCCGGGTCACCGGCATGCAGAACCTCGACAAGGTGGTGCATGTCGACCAGGGGCCGATCGGCCGGACCCCGCGGTCCAACCCGGCGACCTACACGGGCGTGTTCGACCACGTCCGCCGGCTGTTCGCGCAGACGACCGAGGCGAAGGTGCGCGGCTACCAGCCGGGCAGGTTCTCCTTCAACGTCAAGGGCGGCCGGTGCGAGGCATGCGCCGGAGACGGCACGATCAAGATCGAGATGCAGTTCCTGCCGGACGTCTACGTGCCCTGCGAGGTCTGCCACGGCGCCCGGTACAACACCGACACGCTGCAGGTGCATTACAAGGGCAAGACGATCTCCGACGTGCTGCAGATGCCGATCGAGGAGGCGGCCGGGTTCTTCGAGCCGGTGCCCGCCATCCACCGGCACCTGGCGACGCTGGTCGACGTCGGCCTCGGCTACGTGCGGCTCGGCCAGCCGGCGCCGACGCTGTCCGGCGGCGAGGCACAGCGGGTCAAGCTGGCCTCCGAACTGCAGCGCCGCTCCACCGGGCGGACCATCTACGTGCTCGACGAGCCCACCACCGGCCTGCATTTCGACGACATCCGCAAGTTGCTCGGCGTGCTCGGCCGGCTGGTCGACGGCGGCAACACGGTGATCGTGATCGAGCACAACCTGGACGTGATCAAGACGGCGGACTGGGTGATCGACCTGGGCCCGGAGGGCGGCTCGCGCGGCGGCAGCGTGCTCGCGACCGGCACCCCTGAGCAGGTCGCGGCCGTCGAGGAAAGCTACACCGGCCAGTTCCTGAAGAAACTGCTGAACAGATAGCCGCTGCTCACGGGAAGTGACCGCCGGCGTCCGGCTCATCGCCCATATTCTGAACGGATGAAAGCGCTGACTGTCGTCTTATCGGCGACTGTCGTCGTGCTGGCCGGAAGGCCGGCCCTGCCCTGACTGCGGTCCTGAGCGCGATCAGGCCTGGGCGAAACGGAGGCTGAGCCCGAGCCTGCGCAGCACGGAGAGGAACCACAGCGCGGACGCGCCGATGCCGGCGGCGATGAGCCCGACGGTCACCACCGTCGAGAGCATCATGAACGTCGCGGTCGGCTCGGTCATCATCAGCACTGCCAGGCCCGCCGTGAGCAGCAGGAAGATTCCGGCCCAGAGCCAGGTCGCCCCCTGGAAGAAGCGGTGCAGGCCCGGGTGATGAGTGGCCGGCTGGCGTAGCGCGACCACTTCAGCCGCCAGCCGGGCAACGAGCGGATTCGGGCCGCCCGCCGTCCGGGCGAACAGGATGCACATGCAGAAATTCGCGAGCGGGAACTGCAGCAGGAAGAGCCAGAGCTCGCCGGTGGCGAGCACCACGGCGGTCTGCAGGGTCAGCACTACCGCGGAAATCATCAGCAGGCTGGGCACCGACCGGGTCACCAGCTTGCGGATGATCGCGGTGAGCCAGATGACTGCCAGCCCCGCCACCAGGCCCGCGTCGCGGCCGTCGAGCCAGGCGGCGAGCACGTAGGCCGCCACTGGCAGGCCGACGGACTCGCCCAGGTTCCAGCCCGCCGTCAGGAGCAGCCGCAGCGGCCTGGGAAGTTCCAGGTCTCCGGGCCTGCGGTCAGCCGGGCCGCATCCGGCGCCGTCACTGCGTGCTCTCACGTTCACTCCCGCATCGCGGAGCCAGGAAAGTGCAGCCAGCGGACCTCGGGACCGGCGCTTGGTCTGGGCCCCGCCGCGAGCTCGCTGGCTGCCTGAGCAGTTGCTAGGCCGAGCATACGTGCACCCTCGGGGACTGCTGCCAGGCCCGGGGCCGCCAGTACGCTGCGGACGTGGAGATCGGCACCGAATACGGCCCGGCGCTGGCTGAGCTTGACGAGCCCGCCAGGCCCGCGTTCCTGCTCGTGCTCACGCACGGCGCGGGCGGCGGCGCGGGCACGCCGGACCTGCTGGCGGTCCGTGACGCGGGGATGCAGCTCGGCGGGACGGTGGCCCGGGTGACTCAGCCGTACCGGGTGCGCGGCGCCCGGGCGCCCGGCTCGGTGATCCGCCAGGACAGCGCGTGGCTGGAGATCATCGCGGCGCTGCGGGCCAGGTTTCCCGGGATCGCGCTGGTCCAGGGCGGCCGCAGCAATGGCGCCCGGGTCGCCTGCCGCACCGCGCGCGCAGCCGGAGCGCTCGCCGTCATGGCGCTGGCGTTCCCGCTGCACCCGCCGGGGCGCCCGGAGCACTCGCGCGCCGCGGAGTTGCGGGCGGCCGGGGTGCGGGTGCTGGTGATCAACGGCGACCGGGACCCCTTCGGGGTTCCCGGGCCGGCCGATGCCAGTGACGTCGTCATCATCCCCGGCGAGGCGCATTCCCTGTCGCGAGACCCGGCCGCGATTGCCGTCGCGGCGCGCCGGTGGCTGGGTGAGATCCTGGGCCGCCCGTGAGCGCTGCGGGCCGGCCGCCACGGCTGGCGCCGCTACGCTGCCGGCGAGCGCGGCATGGCCACCCGCGGCTGGAACAGGTCGGTCGGCCGGTGCGGTGCGATCGTGTCCCCGTCCGGCAGCAGCTCACCGGTGTCCTCGAAGCTGACGACTCCGTTGCAGAGCAGGCTCCAGCCCTGCTCGGGATGGCTGATGAGTGTTCGGGCCGCCTCACGGTCCGGAGCTCTCGCTTCCGGGCAGGGCGGCGTATGCGGGCACATCGTGTGCCTCCAGATCATTCCTCGTTGTGGTATTGATCACATTGTACTGTGCCATCTGCGCGGCCACTGCGGCATAGCTCATCGTGACTGTTTTGGGGCCAGTCCTTTGTAGCTTTCATTGGTGCACGTACTGGTACTTATTCACTACCGATAGCAGCACGTCATGGCACAACCTGCACCATCGTAACGTCTCGCATGCTACGGCGCGCCGACGACGGGCCGAACGCCGCATAACGGGCAGATGAATCCCGCGCTCACGCGGCGTAGGTGCGCGGAACTGGCGGGATGCCGGTCAGCCGGTGGGTCTCGCGCAGCGTCAGCAGCCGCTCGGCCTCGTCGGTCAGCGCATGCACCGCGGGCGTGGCCATCGCCTTACGGCGGAAGATCCGGTCGTCGTAGCCGCGCGGGCCGATCTCGGCGCGCTCGGCGGCATAGGCTGCCTGCATCACGCCGGTCAGCGCAGCGTCCAGGTCCAGGGCCAGGGCATGCTGCTCGCGCAGTGGCGCGCCTGTCGCCTGCGCCAGCCGGAACGCCTGCTCGGCGGTGCGCGCGGCGTCCAGCAGCTCGCCGAATCTGCTGGCCAGCGCGACGTCGGCCGCGTGCTCGGCGGCTGCCTTCTCACTGACCTGCTGCCTGCTCCTGATCACGCGGCCAAGCTTAGCGGACGGCGGACGGCGGACGGCCCTGGCATGCCTGGCGGGCTAGCGGGCGAAGTAGTGCCAGCCGAGCCAGAGCCAGCCGAGCAGGACCCCCGCCCGGCCTGCCCGCCCGCGCATGAGATACCCGAGCCACTCGCCAAGGGTCGGCACCCGATTCGTCCGCCGCCGCCCGGCGATCTCGAGCCCTGATAGCGCGGTGATGACGCAGGCGAAGCCGATGATGGTGATCACGCGGGTTGCCATGGCGCGTCACCGCCTCACCAGGGCCCACCCGGCTAGCAGCCAGAGCAGGAAAGCGGCGCTTTTCAGCGGATGCGGCGTAATCAGCGGATTAATGAGGTCCGTCAGTGACGGATGCCATGTGTGTGAATCGTCCCTGAATGCCGATGCTTCCCATTCGAAAAGGGCGGCGAGGCTTATCGCCCAATACGAGAAGCCCGCGACATCCAGTTCGTCCGGCGGGCAAATGCGGGCGGGCGGCCGCCAGATCGCGATGGCCGCGAGTACGGCACCAGGCAGCAGCACGGACACCAGGGCGGACCTGGTGAACGGGGCAGTGCTCGCTGCCATCCAGGAATAGACGGCCAGCCCGGTGCCGATCACAAGAGTCCCGGCCAGCCGCCCGCGGCGTCCTGGCAGCCCGAGCGGGGGACGCGCGCGGCCAAGCCGGCCAGATGTGGGGGAGATGTCTTCAGCCGCCATCAGACCTCCGCGGCCATGATCTCACCGCCCGCTTCCGCCGGCAACGCCTATCCGCGGGCAGGGTCGGGGCCATCTGCGGGCAGAGAATCCGGGTCGTCCGCGGGCGGAGTCATCCGCCGGCGGCGGGATCAGGCCAGGCTGTCCTGCCAGCTTGCGTGCAGCGCGGAGTACTCGCCGCCGTCGGCCAGCAGCCGTCCGGGCGGGCCGTCCTCGACGATGCGGCCCTGGTCGATGACCAGTACCCGGTCGGCGATCCCGACCGTGGACAGCCGGTGCGCGATGATCAGCGCGGTCCGGCCGGCCAGGATGGTCCGCAGCGCATCCTGCACGAGCCGCTCGCCCGGTATGTCCAGCAGGGATGTCGCCTCGTCGAGAACGAGCACGGCGGGCGCGGCGATGAAGGCGCGCGCGAAGGAGATGAGCTGCCGCTGGCCGGCCGACAGCCT
>JBEKFH010000011.1:0-32739 GCA_050013415.1 Streptosporangiaceae bacterium
TCGACCGAGCAGGACACGACGGCGATCCGGCGTGCTGCTGGACTGCCGACGGCGAGGGTGACCGTGGCGAGGATGTAGACCAGGCCTGCGAAGGCCGACAGCATGTAGGCGACCGGGGCATGGCTGAACTTCGTCGCGATCTGCACTCCGGCCCGTGCGGAGGCCGACAGCGCGAAGAGGGCGTAGATGGCAACCAGCAGCCGGCCCGGCCCCGCCCTGGTCGAGTCCGGCTCTGATGCCGCGGGCTCAGGCGATGCCGCGGGCTCAGACATGGATGACCGGCCAGATCTGATGGAGGCGGACCATCAGCACGGCCGCGACGAGCCCAGCTATGGCGATGACCGCGGGCCCCCAACGGGATCGCTCCACCAGTCCCCAGAACGCGGCGGCCACCGGGATGAACGGCATCGCAATCAGGTATCCGATGAGCGTAGCCAGCGCGGCCGGGCGCTCACCGCCGGCGAGCCTGGCCACGATGATGCCGACCTGCACAAGCAGAAGGATCTCAAGGACGCCAACTGCGGCCAGCAGGGGGACGGTCATCCGCCGGTTCCTGGCGGTCATCAGCAGCGCGTATCCGGCCAGCGCGAGACCGGCGACGATGATCGTCGTGGGGACGTCGCCGTTCACGCTCGACAGGTTACTACGTTTGGTAGTAACTGGCGCCTGGGCCCGGCCAGCGAGGCCCTGGGTCAGCCGTCGCCGCGGGGAGCCGGATCAGATCTCGTGTTCGTCGTTCAGGTAACTCAGGGCGCCGACCCGCCGGCGATCCACTCCTGGAAGACGGCAACGTGCTCCTGCGGCCATGCCCCGTCGCAGGGCATCGTCCCTTCGCGGAGGCGCCCCAGGATCGCGTCCTGGTGTGCCTGGACGTCGCTCTGGGACCAGAGGTCGAAGGCTCTGAGCATCGAGTCGCGGTCCTTTTCGCGGAACATGGGACGGACATCACGTTCGAAGCTGAGCCCTGCAGGTGGGTCCGGCTGGCCGGTCATGGGCTTCTCCCGCCGTTGCGATAGTGCGATGCTTCCCTCGTCAGCAACGGTATCGGCCCGAGCAACTAGGGTTTCGCGAACGGCTAATCGACACGGGTGTCGCAGGGCAGGAAGAATGCGCCCAGGCACGTGCCCGGTATGGCGCATCACGCGGGCCACCCGCATGCCGGGCCGGTGACTGACGGCCAGCTGGCCGGAAGGAGCAGGACATCATGACCCAGGCCATTACCTACCGGCAGATGGGGACAGCGGCCCGCGGCCAGGCCCACGCGTTGTTCGCGCAGACCATGGGCTACGTCGCAATCGCCGCCGCCTTGTTCGCTCTCGGCGCCTGGCTGGGCCGCAACCTGACCGGCGGCGTGGGCATCGTCGCGTTCATCGCTGCCTTCGCCTGCCTGATCGGCATGCGGTTCGCGGCGAGCAGGTCCGCGCAGCTGAGCGTCGGGCTGCTCGGCGCCGTCGGCCTGCTGATCGGGCTGGCCGTGGCGCCCACGGTTGCGTACTACGGGAGCATGGACCCGCGGGCGCTGTGGCAGGCAGGCGGGGCGACAGCGCTGTTCATCGCCGGCTTCGGCGCGGCCGGCTATGCCACCCGGCGCGACCTGACGGCGGTCGCGCGCGCCTGTTTCTGGGCGCTGGTGGCGCTCATCGTGTTCGGCATCGTGCTGATCTTCGTGCACCTTCCGGGCGGCGCGCTGGTCTACTCCGTGCTCGGCCTGGTGATCTTCGCCGGCTTTACCATGTTCGATTTCCAGCGGCTGCGGCACTCGGCGGACATCAATTCCGCGCCGCTCCTGGCCGCGTCGATCTTCCTCGACATCCTGAACGTCTTCCTGTTCTTCCTGGCTATCTTCTCCGGCCAGGAAGAGAGGTGACCGGCTATGAGCGGTATCGACGAGAGGACAGACTCATCTGACGGGCACGGTGTAGGCCACCACTTGCGGATTACCGCTGCCGCTCTCGGTGGCGGTCCTCGGGCCGCCCGCGGGGACAATCACCGTGTTGCCGGCGATGGCGATCGGCGCGTTTGCTGACGTGGGCAGCTGGCGGCGGAAGACGATCGCGCCGGTGCTGCGGTTGAGGGCGATCAGGACACCGTGGTAGAGCGTGGTGAACACAAGATCATTCGAGACAGTGGCGGCGCCGACCGGCAAGTCCGGCACCTTCGTGTCCCATTCGACCTTGCCGGTGGCGAGGCTGAGTGCCTCCACCTCTCCGGTGGCAGGGCCGGCGGCCTTGACCGCGACGGGCAGCTTCAAGCTCGTATAGCTGAGCGGCAGGTCGAGGGTGGCCACGTAGATGCTGGTGCCGGCGACGGCCATGTCGGTCAGGATGCCGCCCGCCGAGCCGGGAAGAATCGTAAAAGGCACCTTGAGCATGACCTTATGTTCCAGCGCCAGCAGCGAGTCATTGTCGTGGCCGTTGTGCTCGCCGACGGGCGTCTTCCAGACCAGCTTGCCGGTCTGGGCGTTCATCTCGTAGACGTAGCCCATCTTGCCGCCGCCAAGGACCACGGATGCCCCGTTGACGCGGGCCGAGATCGGCGAGGCCTGCATGTCGTAGTCCTTGAAATCGTTGGGCACCCCCTGGTAGTACCAGCGCAGTTTCCCGGTCGCCGCGTCGAGGTTCACGTCGCTGTCGGTGTAGAGCTGCGCGGAGGGATGCGCGATCGCCGAGGCGACCGACTGGTAGGGATTGCCGGTGCCGAACGTCACCGATCCGTCGCTGCTGACCAGCGGCGTCTCCCAGGCGCCTCCGGAGCCGATGCCAACAGCCGCAACGCCGGCGTCAGGGCCAAGCAGGGTATTGAATTTCCACAGCAGCTCGCCGCTTGCTGCACTGAGCGCGAGAAGCACCCCGCCGCCGGGCCCCGAGCCGTACGCGCTCGCCAGGTAGACCCGCCCGCCTACCACCTGCGGCTGGATTTCGAACGTCCCCTCGCCCTTGCCGAGCAGATGGCTGCTGACCCAGATCCTGCGGCCGGTGCGGGCATTCAGCGCGAAGGCCGTCGTCGGCGAGATTCCGTACACGGTTCCGCCTGCGACCGCCACGCCATCCGGCCCGGGTCCGGTCTTCATCGGCGTATTGAGCTCGTACTCCCACTTCAGGCTGCCTGTCGCGAGCGCCAGCGCGTACACGTTCGCGTCGAGATCCTGGATATAAACCACGCCGTTCACCACGACCGGATTTGCGGCCAGGGCACCGTCCGCGCCGACGCCTGCTGCCGCGGGTCCCGTGATATGGAACGTCCAGGCCTGCTTCAGCCCGGACACGTTTGCTGACGTGATCATCGAGCCCGCGGCATTCCGGGTGTTCGCGAGGTCGCCGTTGGGATACGGCCAGGAACCAGACGCCAGCGGCCTGGGGGCAGCCGCATTGGTGACGGTGACCGGCGTGCTGCTGCATGCCGCGCTCACCAGGCCGGCCGTGACGAGCACGGCCGCAACGCTGAGGTGGCGTCCCGTCACGTTCGTTCTCATCGGCTTCCCTTGGGTCACTCTGCCCGGCGCGTGAGCTGCCGCTCCTCAAGAACCAGGAAGAACGCTGCCCATCCGTACACGCCCTAGGAGAGGCATATGAGGCCCGCGGCGGTCACGGCACTGCCACCGGCAACACGTGTATCACTTTGATAACTGGCGGGTCAATGGCGGAAGTCCTGACAGGTCGGCTGGGGGACGGACCGGTGTTAGCGCCCGCCTTTCGCAGCAGGCGTTGGCCATGGCCCAGCCGGTCGCCGATCTGCTGCGCTGCCGCCGCGGCGGCCGCATGGCGGATGACGGCGGCGGGCCAGGGGCCGTCCTGCCGCAGGGAAGGCCTTCTACGCCGACGTTAAGGGGCGGCCGGCCCGGCACGGCCGCACCCGCGACGAGCTGCTGATCCACGGTGGTGCCGCTGCGGCAGGAGCGGGGTGTTTTCCGCGTTGACTATCAGGGCAGCACGCTGCGGGAGCATCTTGACCTGGCGCCGCTGCGCGCCGGTTCCCCCGCCAGCGCGGCGCTGGCCGGCTCCGCAACATGAAGGAACCTGTCATGGCCGCCGCGCCGCTCTCCGTGCTCGACCTGGTGCCCGTCACTTCCGGCGGCACCGCAGCCGAGGCACTGCGCAACAGCATCGACCTGGCCCGGCACGCAGAACGCCTCGGCTACGCCCGCTACTGGTTCGCCGAGCACCACCTCAACCCCGGCGCCGCCGGCACCTCGCCAGCTGTCGTCCTCGCCCTCACCGCGGCTGCGACCTCGGCGATCCGCCGCAAAATACCACGTCAGCCCGGCGACCGTGCTGGAGGCCCCGAAGGATACTGGGCGGCAGAAGCGACGGGTGCCGACGAGCTGATCATCACCACGATTACCCACGACCACGCTGACCGGGTCTGTTCCTACCAGCTGTTCGCCGAGGAATGGCAGCGCCAGATAACCGCCGGAGAAACGCAAGCTCCTAGCCGGGGTACCAGACCACCCGGGGGTCGTCGGGGGCACGCTGGTAGCTCCAGGCTTCGTCGGCCATCCGGCGCAGGTCATACTGCGGCCGCCAGCCGAGCAGGAACTTGGCCTTGGCATTGTCCAGCCAGGTGGAGTGGTAAGGGGTCGTGACGCCGACGGTGCGCAGACCGCGAGACTCGGTCAGGTAGGCGCCGAGCTCGCCGTAGTCGACCGGCTCGTCCATGCAGATGTTGAACGTCTGCCGTCGTGCGGCGGGATTGTCGATCGTGCGCACGATCGCATCGGCGAGATCGCTGACGTGCACGAAGTTGCGCTTGACGGGGCGGCCCTGGGCATCGAGCATCACCGGGATGGTGCCGCTGGCGGCGTAGGCGTCGGCCTGCCCGACACCGACCAGGTCCCGCCAGCGCGGGCCGCCGAAGACATCGTCTCCGAAGGACAGCTGGTACCTGAAGTCGTCTTTCTCCATTACCCACGGCGCCCGCAGGCAGCACACGTTCAGGTCGTACTGGATCCCGTATTGCTCGACCATCACCTCCTCCAGGACCTTGGACAGCGCGTAACAGCCCGGGTAGGCGGTGTGCGGCTGCGCCTCGGTGACCGGGACCGGGTGCGGGTAGCAGAAGTGGCCCAGCGAAGCATCTCCGCCGATGAGGATGAACTGCCGGAACGCCGGGCTCGCCCGGCACACTTCCAGCAGCCAGAACAGCCCTTTGACCGCCACGTCCATGATGGTCTCGGGTACTTCCTTGCTCGTGGCCAGGTGCAGGACGTGCGTCACGCCGTCCACCGCCCGGTCGGCGGTATCGCGCTGCTCGATCGACCCGGTCATCACCTCCAGGCGGGGGCCGGCCACCAGGGTGCGGTTGTGACACAGCGCCCGGACAGTGAACCCGGCGAGACGGTCATCGCCGGACGCCAGCAGCCGCTGGATAAAAGCCTGCCCGACCTTGCCAGTCGCGCCGGTGACCAGGATCCGCTGCTCTGCCACGGATCCAGTATGGAGGAGTCACTCTCGCCTGGCGGCTCCGGAGTTCTGACCCAGGAGGATTCAGCCGGTCGGGTTCACGGGACCTGCTGGACGCGGAAGCCGGCACCTGCTGGACGGGGAAGCCGGCACCTGCTGGACGGGGAAACCGGCACCTGCTGGACGCGGAAACCGGCACCTGCTGGACGCGGAAGGTAGTGCCGCTGTTCACCTAATGGAAGCATGACCGGCCAGGTACTGGTGATTGACTGGGCGGCTCCAGCCGCCGTCACGCCCTGGATGAAGGGGGCCTTCGGACATGAAAGCCCGGCGCGCAGCAAAACTTCTTGCCGCATCGGCGGCCACCGCGGTGAGCCTGGCATTCGCCGGAACCGCCGTAGCCTCGGCGACGCCAGCCGTAGCCTCGGCGACGCCAGCCGCAGCCTCGGCGACGCCAGCCGCCTATCCCCGCCAGGGCGCGCGCTTCGGTGTGCACGTGGTCCTGAACGGCGCCAGGCTCCGGCACACCTTCATCCCGGCAGGGTCAAGCGCGCCCAGGACCGAAGCGCTGGCCGACCCTGACGACATCACGGTGCTCGGTCACCACCTCTTCAGCGGATTCCAGAACGGGGTCGGCCCGCAGGGCCAGCCGAGCACCGACGGCAACGCGTTCAGCACGATTGTCGAGTACACGGCCACCGGCCACGTGGTCCAGCAGTGGGACATCAAGGGCAAGTGTGACGGCGTCACCGCCGACACCGCCGCCCACCTGCTGATCGCGACGGTCAACGAGGACGCGAACTCCAGCATCTACACGATCACGCCGGGCGCGCTGCCGGGCGAGCAGGTCGCGCACTACCGCTACAACGAGCCGCTGCCGCATTTCGGCGGCACCGACGCGATCTCCGTGTACCACAACCTGGTACTCATCAGCGCCTCCGCGCCCGGCACCACCGGGATGCCAGCACCGCAGCCGACTTACCCTGCGGCCTACATCGTGACCTTCAACAGCCGCACCCTCGTCGCGACAATGCACGCGCTGTTTTACGACGAGGCCGCCGCCCGGGTCGCCAATACCGGCGCCGGCTTCGGCAAGGCGGTGAACCTCGCGCTGACTGACCCGGACTCGAACGAGATCGTGCCGGCCGGGGCGCCCAGGTTCGGCGGCGATTTCATGCTCACCAGTCAGGGTGACGAGGAGCAGATCTTCGTGCAGCCTCACGGCGGCTTCGACAGCCACCTGTGGGTGCTCAAGCTCACCCACTCGGTCGATGACACGGCCTGGGCGCGGAGCGCATCCGGCAAGCTATACGGCGACAACACCAGCCAGGACGAGGTCGAGGTCGTGACCGGCCCATTCCCGCTCGGCTCGATCTGGGCAGCGGTCACGCCGTGTGACGAGAATAGTGCCCCGGCGACCTGCCCGGGACCCGGCTACCCGCCCAACTACCTGGGCACGCTGAACCCGTGGACCGGATTGCTCACCAGGGTTCCGCTGGCTGGGCCCTCGTTCCGGCCGCAGGGCATGGTGTTCATCAGCCCCGGCTGGGTCGTGACGCCAGGCTGAGCTTATGGCGGTTACCTCAGCATCGCGAGGTCGGCAGGGCGGCCGAGCCCGTCGATGACGCCGTTGCAGGTCACGCAGAACGCTCCAGCCCGGCAGCCGTGATCGATCGCCGACTCCATGGGCTCACCACGGACCAGAGCCGCGGCCAGCCCAGCGTTGAAGGCGTCGCCTGCTCCGGTCGTGTCGATGGCACGGACCGGGTAAGCATCGAAATGCTGGAGCCCCGCGGCGGATGCCCACAGTGCCCCGCGTTCCCCCAGCGTGACCACCACGTCGCGGACCCCGTAGTCAAGAAGTTGCCTGGCCAGCACGTCAGTCGCGCCGGTGGCGAGGCCCAGCGAGGCCGCAAGCGCCTGAAGCTCGCCCTCGTTGGGCGTGATGATGTCGAATGACGTGAGCGCGCCTGGCGGCAGTGGCCGTGCAGGTGCCGGATTGAGGATCGAGACGCACCCCGTGTCCCGTGCCCACGACGAGAGGCCGACGGCAAGCTCGGCACTGCACTCCAGCTGCGTCAGCAGGTATTTGCAGTTGCGGAGGTCGCTGCCGAAGCGGTCCAGCACATCGGGCCCGGTGAGCTGAAGGTTGGCGCCTGGCGCGACGGCGATCGCGTTCTGCCCGGAGTCCTCGACCAGGATGAGTGCCATTCCTGTCGGGCTCTGGTCATCGGTCGTGATGCCGTGCTCTGGCAGTCCCTCGGCGACCAGGATGGAGCGCGCCTCCTCGCCGAATGCGTCGGCCCCGAGCCTGGTGATGAACAGGACGTCGGTGCCGAGCCGCCGAGCGCCGATGGCCTGGTTCGCGCCCTTCCCGCCGGGCCCTCGCTCGAAGCGGCTGCCGATGACTGTCTCGCCAGCCGCCGGCAGCTTGTCGCTGTACACGGTCATGCTGGCGTTGTAGGAACCGACCACCACTAGATCAGCCATCTCGACTCTTCCCGGCCGGCCGCGTCGTCAGCTGCCGCCACCACGCAATCTGGTGCCCCTGCGCAGCCAGCCAGGTCCATGAGCACAATCCTGGGAGAAAGCACACAGTACCCAGCGCCGACCGGACATCATAGTCACGGTGGCCGCCGGAAGGACTGACTGGCTGATGCCCGGGGCAGTGACATGGACAGGAACCGACGTCGTGAGCGCGGCGGTCGGCGAGGCGCGAGCGCGCTACGCTGCCCGCCGCCCGCGTACGCGCGCGCTGCAGGAGCGGGCGCAGGCGTTCCTGCCCGGCGGCAATACCCGCACGGTGCTGTATCACCAGCCTTTCCCGCTGCGCGTAGCCCGCGCCTGGGACGCGGTCCTGGAAGATGTCGACGGGCACGAGTACGTCGACCTGCTGGGCGAGTACTCCGCCGGTCTGTACGGCCACTCGAATCCGGTCGTCATCAAGGCGATGGCTGACGCGCTGCGCGAAGGGATCAGCCGGGGGGCGCACACCCGGTACGAGGTCGACCTCGCCGAGGCGCTCTGCGCCCGCTTCGCATCGATCGAGCGCGTCCGCTTCACCAACTCCGGCACCGAGGCCAACCTGATGGCCCTGTCGGCCGCCCGCGCCTTCACCGGACGCGACCGGGTGCTGGCCTTCGACGGCGGATACCACGGCGGCCTGCTGACGTTCGCGGCCGGGCCGTCACCGGTCAACGCGCCCTATGACGTGCTGCTGGCCCCGTACAACGACGCGCCCGCGGCGCAGGCGCTGCTGCGCGAGCATTCCGGCACGGTCGCGTGCGTGCTGGTGGAGCCCATGCTCGGCTCCGGCGGGTGCATTCCCGGCGATCCGGCCTTCCTGTCGGTGCTGCGCGAGACGACCCGCCAGACCGGCGCGCTGCTCATCTTCGACGAGGTGATGACGTCGCGAACCGGATCCGGCGGCCTGCAGGCACGGCTCGCGATCCGGCCCGACCTGACCACGCTGGGAAAGTACATCGGCGGCGGGTCCTCGTTCGGCGCCTTCGGCGGGCGCGCCGACGTCATGGCGCTGTTCGACCCGTCCCGCCCCGGCGCGCTGCCGCACGCGGGCACCTTCAACAACAACGTCGTGTCGATGGCCGCCGGCTACGCCGGCCTAACCCAGGTGTACACACCCGAGGCCGCCGAGCAGCACACCGCCCGGGGCGACGCGCTGCGCGCGGAGCTGGCCCAGGCGTTCCGTTCCTCCGGCGCGCCCTTCCAGGTCACCGGGGTCGGCAGCCTGCTCGCCATCCACCCGACGACAGCGGTGGTGCACCGCCCGGCGGACCTCCTGGGGAGCGACCACCGGCTGCTTGAACTGCTCTTCCTCGACCTGCTCGAGCTGGGTTACTACATCGCCCCGCGCGGATACATGGCGCTCAGCCTGGCCCTTACTTCCAGCCAGCTCGCTGGCTTCGTGCAAGCCGTGAGCACGATCCTGCGCACCCGGGCAGCCCTGTGGTCAGCGGCCGCCAGCTAGGCGGTCCCGATCTGGACCTGGCCAGTAGTGTTAGGGCGGGCCGCTGTCCGCGCAGCTTAGCGGGTGCCGGGCTGGCGAGTTGGTCGCGAGCATGTGCAGCGAAAAGGGGTGGGTCGTGGAGCCACAGCCGGGGCCACAGTCGGCCCCCCGGTCGGGGCCACAGCGGCGGCCGCTGACACGCCAGGACAGTCACGAGGCGCAGCAGATGGTGGAGCGGGCCGCGGAACTGGCCCGCGATTCCCATGCCCGGACGCGCCATGCGGCGCTGCTGGTGCGGGACGGCAGCATGCTGGCCTGGGGGACGAACGGCGTGCCCTTTCCCGGCGAGGACCATTGCTACTGCAAGGCCGGGGAGCTCGGCGATCATGACCAGTGCCGCACGCATGCAGAGCAGCGGGCAATCAGCCTGGCCCGGGAAGGGGACGGCTGGCGGAGGCTGCACGGGTCGAAGCTGATCTACGTGCGGCTGGAGGCGGACGACTCCGTCCGGCTGGAGGAACCGCATTTTTGCGCTCGCTGCAGCCGGACGGCGCTCTCGCTGGGCATTGCGGAGTGGATCTTCGCGCTGTCGGATGGCCTGACCAGCTACTCAGCGGCAGACTATGACAAGATCGCCCAGCTCAGCTGGTAAGGGCTGAATGGGCGGCTTAGTCGGCGGGCATAAAGGCGGGCAAAGGATGGGGTCACCCATGACGCAGCGAGCACCCAAGCGCCCCGGCCGGACAGCCCGGAGCGGGATATTAACCTTCCCGGCTGCCCTGACGCTCGCGACGGCAGCCCTGGCGCTAGCGGCGGTGGCGCCGGCCGGAGCGGCGGCGGGCAGTGCTCGCCCTGCGGACGCGGCGGTGATCGCGGCGGCCCCGTCTCTGTCGGCGGCCCCGTCGCTGTCGTGCCCGGCCACGCCGTACGGAGTCAACGAGTCGCTGGAGACCTACGGCTCGCCCGCGAACGGCCAGGCCCTGGACCTTGACGAGTACCGCCCGAGCGGCGACCCCCAGGCCAAGGTCCCTGGCGTGATCCTGGTGCACGGCGGCGGCTGGGCCGCGGGGAACTTCACCACCAAGGCCGGTGACTCGCTGACCACGATCGGCGACTGCCTGGCCGAGAACGGCTTTGACGCCTTCTCCGTCGACTACGCGCTGAGTGTCGGCGGCAGCGGCAGCTTCCCGGAGAACCTGCAAGACATCAACGAGGCGATCGGCTGGGTCAAGGCGAACGTGCCCAACCTGAACACCGCCGAGGTGTTCATCCTGGGCACCTCGGCCGGCGGGAACCTGGCCGACCTGGCCGGCGAGAACGCAATGGGCTACGACGACGGGCTGCTCGGGGTCATCACCCAGTCCGGGCCCGCCGACCTGTCCGCTGCCGGCATGGGCTGCGCCAGCTCCGCGGACTGCCAGGCGGGCTCGCCAGGAAGCACGATCGAGAAGTACCTCGGCTGCTACGACAGCTCCGCCGCGACCTGCACCTTGTACTACGAGAACGGCTCGACCGAGCAGGTCCCGGCGGCGACCGCCTACGCCGACGCGTCGCCCGCCGCGTCGCTGAGCGCGACGGTGCCTGCCCCGCCGTTCCTGGTCGCCAACAGCAGCGACGAGGCAATCCCGCTGGCTCAGGCGACCGACCTGACCCACCTGCTCAACGCCCAGTGCACAGCCACCGGCGGCGCCACCTCGGACGAGCTGGCCGTCATCCCCGGGGACCAGCACGCCCTGACCTACTCCGACATACTGGCCGGCCCCACCCTCGCCTTCCTGAATGCTGTCCTGGGCGGCACGCTCCCGGCTGGCTGCGCCACCGCCTCCCCGCTGACCGGCGCGGCGATGGCCTACGACGCCAGCTCCAGCGCCAAGTCGGTGATCAGCTTCGGCGGCTGCTGCACCGCCTCGGCGATGGTCTCGGGAGCCACCGAGAGCTTCGACACCGCAACCGGCACCTGGCAGCCGGTGACGATCACCGGGTCCGCGCCGGTGCCCCGGGTGGGTGCCACCCTCGGCTACGACCCCGTCAACGGTGACCTGATCCTGTTCGGCGGTGAGTACCTGCCTGGCGGCTCGGCGCAGCCGGTCGCCCTCGACGACACCTGGGAGCTGTCCTACAAGTCCTCGGCCAACACCGGCACCTGGACTCAGGTGAACGGCTCGGGATGCCTGAGCACCTGCACGGGCGCCCCGCCGGCCAGCTACGGCGCCGCCGCCGACGAGGCGCCCGGCACCGAGGGCCTGGTGCTGTTCGGCGGGGAGAACCTGATCACCGCCACCGAGTCGGGAGCCCCGGCCGCCGACAATGACACCTGGCTGTGGAACGGCACCTGGGCGCAGCTCAGCCCCGCGACCAGCCCCGGCCCCCGGTACGGCGCCGCGCTGGCTTACGACGGCAAGAACGACACCGGCGTGCTGTTCGGCGGGGACGACGCTAGCTCCTCCTGCAACGCGAGCTGCCTCGACCTGCTCGACGACACCTGGATCCTGAGCTACGCCACGTCCACCCGGACCTGGAGCTGGAAGCAGCAGCCAAGCCCGCCCGCGGGCCTTACTCCGCGCGACTTCGCCGCCGGGGCTTCCTCCGCCAGCGGGATGCTGCTCTTCGGCGGCATGAGCGGCGCGACCGGCAGCAACGTCAACAGCGACCAGGCGCTCGGCGACACCTGGAGCTGGAACGGCTCGGCATGGACGCAGGCCTGCACGGCCTGCACGCCGACCCCGCCCCCGGCGATCGGCGCGGGCATGGCATACCACCGGGCCGACGCCGAGGATGTGCTCTACGCGGGCTTCGGCGACGCGGGATCCCTGGGCCCGCCCGCGACCACCTGGATCTGGAACGGCAGCGACTGGAACGATTAGCAACGCAGCGCGCGGTGCGGGCCGGGCAGCAGAGCCCGGCCAGCCTCCAGCCTGGTGAGAAATTCGTGCGGGAGATTGAAACCAGATAGCTCGCTCTGCTCGTCCAAGGTGTCAGGTAAGGCAGCGGGCGGGCAACCTGACCGGCCGCTAGCCCGGCGTGGGCCAGGGCGGCCTCCGCCGCCAGCACGAGATCTCCGAGAGGCAGTGGCGATGACCAAGGAAGAGCAGGACCCGCGGCGGACCCGGCTCATCCGGCGTATCGCGGCGATCGGAGCGGCCGCCGCCGCTGCCGCGGTGCTCCTGGCGGCCGTACTCGGAACGGCGAGCAGCCCGCCCGCGTCACTGCGCGCCACGCGCGCTGCATCGCAGGGGCCGGCATCGCAGGGAGCAACATCGCAGGCGGCAACATCGCAGGCGGCAGCAGGGACCAGCAGCACCGGGCAGGCCGTCGGCCTGCCGGTCGGCGGGCCCGGCGACCCGGCCGGCTGGGCACCCGTGCCGTACCAGCTCGCGCAGCTGTCCGTGCCCGCATTGTGGCCGGTCGAGGGCCCGGGGCAGGCCTTGTGCGCACCGCAGTCGAGGGGCATGATCTTCGTCGGCATTAAGCCCCGGATCCCGAAGGGAGCGGGCTGCGGGCTGGTCACCAGCCTGGCCTGGATCCGGCCTGCCGGGCACATCCCGCCCGGAATCAGGCACCGCAAGCCCACCGCCGTAATCCACGGCATTCCCGTCTACCGGCTGCCCAGCGGCCCGGGTTCCGCGGTCTACCTGGTGCCGGAACTAGGAGTGCGAGTCGGTGCCCGGGGACCGCTGGCCCGGCGCGTGCTGGCCACGCTGACGCGGTCGCCGCTGTCGGTCGTGCTGCGCCGCGGCCCGGCGACTCCGGTGCCCGCCGGCTGGCTCTGGCACCAGTTCGGCGGCGCCTCGTTCGCGACCCCGCCCTCCTGGAGACTGCAGCACGAGGATCAGTGGGCAACCTGCGGTACCGGGCTGGTGCCGGGCACGCTGCTGCTGATCGACGCGACCAGGCCACCGGCCTACCTCCCCTGCCCGGCCCAGTTCCCCACCGCCGCCGCCGAGCAGGCCCAGCCGGGCCTGACCGTGGTCACCGGGAAGTACGCGGCGAAGTCCGTCGGCGAGGACTTCGCCCGCTGCGCCGTACGCAGCGGCGTGCGGATCTGCCTGTCGTCGGTGACCGGGCAGGGCGGCTTCTCCGGCGGCGTGCTGATCTTCTCAGTCGCCCTGCCGAGCGAGCACGGGACGGCATTCTTCCTGCTCGGGCTGCCCGGATCCGGGGCCCGCGCGCGGGCGGTCTTCGACTCGATCGGGGTATAGGCCAGGGCGCCGGCTGACCGAGCCTGCGGGACCCGACCGCCGGAGGCGACGGCCCGGGCCTGCTGTGACGGCGCCGGCTGGCCGAGCCCGCCGGGACCCGACCGCCGGAGGCAATGGCCCGGCCTGCCGTAGCGGCCATGGAACACAGGGTGATCGCCACCGCGTTCCGGGTTCCGGAGGTCCTCAGCCTCGTGGATGACATGAGGCGACGCCGCGCGCCTTCCCGGCGTGGCCAAGCATAGGGTTTTCCCCGACGCGGCGGCCCGGCTGCCAGGCATAGCTTCCGAGCATGTCAGTGCCGAGTGCATGCAGCGGCCGGGTGCGTCCTGAGGGCGCCCCGCGTCATGGTGACGGCCCCGTGATTGGTCCCGAGCCGGAGTGGCAGGTCGCGGAGTGCCTGCTGCCCGGCCTGTCACGCGCGACCGCGGAGGCGCTGGGCCAGCGTGTCAGGCAGGAACTGGCGGCCCTGCCGGGCCGCCATGTCTCGTTCCTCGGCTCACTGCTGATGCCGGAGGACGAGGTGCTGCTGTGCCTCTTCACCGGGGCCGAAGCCGAGGTCCGCGCGGTGGGCGAGCGGGCCGGCCTGCCTTTCGAGCGCATCCTCGGCTGCGTGGGGATCGGCTGGCAATGCCATGACCGGAACGGGATGCAATGACCAATATGGAAGGAACGAGGATGGAATTTCACGGCAACCCGAGCGCGAGGCCGCGTCGGCTTCTGCTCGGGATGACGATCTCAGCCGCCCTGGCGGTGACGCTGGCGGCGTGCTCTGGCTCCGGCAGCGCCAGCTCCAGCGGCACCGCGCAGGTGTCTGCCTCGACGGCTGCTGGCGCTACCGCCCCGGCCAGCAGCCCGCCAGCGTCCGCATCAGCGACGACCGCCAGCGGCCTGTCGGGGAAGTGGTCGGGGCAGTACGGCGGCGCCTACCATGGCACGTTTGTCCTCACCTGGCACCAGTCCGGGCCGAGACTGACCGGCCGGATCAAGCTCTCAGCTCCCGCTGGCACCCTGCCCATTCACGGGAGAGTTACGGGCGGGGCCATCCGCTTCGGCACCGTCGGCTCGCTGGGGATCACCTATTCAGGCTCGGTTTCCGGCAACTCCATGTCCGGCACTTACCAGGTCCATGCCGCCACTGGCTCAGTCGGCGGCCCCTGGAGCGCTGCCAAGTCCTCCTGACGCGTCCCAGCCATGCCATTGGCGATACCAGGGCGACCCTGCAGATGGCTGACTCGGCCGGCCTGGGGGGCGCCGGACAAAGCGGAGAAGGCGTAGCGCCTGGTGCTACCGAAGGTTCCGCTGCGCGCCATGCCGATGCTGGGCATCGCTGGCGGGAACGCCGATGATCGCCGTCACGACGTCCCAGCTCAGGCCGACCTGCTGGGCGGCCTCCAGCAGGTCGGCCTCCAGCCGGTCGAGGCGATGGCGCACGCTGCCGAGGACGACGAGCGCGGCCCCGACATCAAGCGCGTCGGCGGAGCGGTCCGCGCCGCTGCGGGCGGCGTCGATCACCCCGCTGACGGCGCGGACATCGTCCATCAGGTGGCGGGAAATCGCCTCGCGGTAATGCCGGGCGCTCGCCAGGTAGTGCGAGGCGAGCCGGAGCCGCGCGCTCTGCAGGATGCTGGGATCCCGGGCCGGGATCTGTTCGTCGGCCGATGCAGAAGTCGCGAAGTCCGGATCGGAAGCGTTACCTGCCTGATCCCCGCGCATGCCTGACTCCTAGCGCCACGAGTGACGTAGGTAGCCACGCTGCCGGACTACATGCTGCGGCGAGTGCCGGAGCGATGACATTATTACCCGCGTGCGGGCACCGGTCAACGCTCGGTAAGCAGACGCCTGGGTCGTCGCGGTTACCGGCGGACTAGCGGCGGCGGCCGGGGCTCATCCGCTGCAGCCGCCACCAGGTAAGCCCGATGAGGACGAGGGTGAGCACGAGCGGCATCGCCATGTCCAGCAGCCAGGCGTGCGGGGTGTGACTCCACAGCGGGTCCGGCTTGGGCTCCAGGCCTGGTGGCGCGACCTGATTCAGGTTCGAGGTGGATGCCGCGGCGGCGAAGCCCCACCGGGAGGGCGAGAGCCAGGAGATCTGATCGAGGCCGGC
The DNA here is from genome assembly GCA_050013415.1 of Streptosporangiaceae bacterium. Taxonomy (GTDB): domain Bacteria; phylum Actinomycetota; class Actinomycetes; order Streptosporangiales; family Streptosporangiaceae; genus Palsa-506. The sequence continues at coordinate 15,670 of JBEKFH010000011.1, forward strand.
CTTCCCGTTCAGCGGGAAGACGCCGCCGCTCAGCACCACCTGGACCAGCACCGCCACCACGAGCAGCGGCATGGTCTTGTCGGAGGAGTTGACCAGTGCCGAGATCAGCAGCCCCGCTGCCATCGACGCGATCGCCAGCACTGCCATGGCCGCCGCGAGTTCCGCCAGCGGCAGGGACTTCAGGAACGCGCCGCTCGGCGGCAGCGGGCGGCCGGTCACGCCAATGAGCACGAGCACGACCGCCTGAATGGCGCTGATCAGTCCCAGGACGACGAGCTTCGACCATAGGTATGCGCCGACAGATAGTCCGGCCGCTCGCTCCCGGGCATAGATCGCCCGTTCCTTTACCAGCTCCCTGACCGCGTTGGTCACCCCGGTGAGGCAGGTCCCCAGGATCAGCACCAGCAGCACCTGCTGAGCGTTGCCGTTGTCACGCCCGGCCAGCCCGGGAGCGTCGGGAACCAGGTGGATCACGGCACCGAGGGCGATCGGCAGCAGCGCCAGCACCGCCACGTAGTTGCGATCCGAGGCGATGACCGCCATATAACGCCTGACCAGGGTGGACAGCTGGGCCAGCCGCTTCTGCGGTCGCGGCGGCGGCGGCACCTCGCGGGCAGCCGCCGCGGCCGGCAGCCGCGGCTGGCCCGCCGTGACGTAATCGGCGCAGAACGCCGAGCGGCGGTACTCCCCGGCCCAGTCCCGGTCAGGCTCGGCGTCAAAGGCCTGGAACACCTGAGCCCAGCCGGGCTTGCCGAAATGCCGCAGGCCGTCGTCCGGCGGCCCGAAGTAGGCGACCTTGCCGCCGGGAACCAGCACCAGCAGCCGGTCGCAGACACCGAGGTTGGCGACGCTGTGCGTCACCACGATGACCGTTCGCCCGTCGCGGGCAAGGCCGGCCATCATCTCCATCACCGACATGTCAAGACCCGGGTCCAGGCCGGAGGTCGGCTCGTCAAGGAACAGAAGCGATGGCTTGGTCAGCAGCTCCAGGGCGACGTTGACGCGCTTTTGCTGGCCGCCGGAGAGCGACGACGCGCGGGTATCGGCGTGCTCGGTCAGCGAGAGGCTGCCGAGCACTTCATTGATCCGGTGTTCCCGCTCTGCCGCGCTGGTGTCCCGGGGGAACCGGAGCTCGGCCGCGTACCGGAGCGCCCGGCGGCCGGACAACTGCGTGTGCAGGATGTTCTCCTGCGGCACCAGCCCGATCCGGTGGCGCAGCTCGGCGTAGTGGGCATAAAGGTCACGGCCGTCGTAGAGCACCGAGCCCTCGGTGGCGGGATGGGTGCCGGTCAGCGCCCCGAGCAGCGTTGACTTGCCCGCGCCGCTGGGCCCGATGACGCCAAGCAGGCAGCGCTCGCCCAGCGGGAAGCTGACGTCGTCGAGTATCACCTTGCCGCCCGGCAGCCGGACTGTCAGGCCGCGGGCATTGAGCGAGATGTCGCCAGTGTCGGTGAACTGTCTCAGCTCACCGCCGGCCAGGTGGAAGGTGGCGAGGCCAATGCCGATCACGTCACTCTCGGTGACCGCCGCGGTAGTGATCCGCCGGCCGCCCAGGTACGTGCCGTTGTGGCTGCCCAGATCGACGATCTCGTATCCGCCGCCTGCCGTCTTTCTCAGCTCCGCGTGGTGCCGGGACACGCTGAGATCCTCAAGGACGATGTCGTTGCCGTCCGCGCGGCCGATACGGAGCGCCAGGTCTGGCAGCCGCATGATCGCGGTGGGTGCCCGCTCTTCCGATTCCGGCGGCCCGGCTGGCTGCAGCATCGCGACGGACGCTGACACGGTGGCGGACGCTGACAGGGTGGCGGGCGCTGACAGGGTGGCGTCGCCCCCTGGTTCGGGCGCGACCGAGCAGGAGACAGCCGGGCCGGAGACCGGGTCGCCAAGCCGGATCTCGCAGGCATCGGCGATCTCGACTCGCTGCACGCGCTCCGGGCCGACGAACGTCCCGTTCTTGCTGCCGGCATCCTCCAGCAGCCAGTGGCCGCCCTCCAGCCGCAGGGTCGCGTGCTGCCAGGAGACCCTAGGATCATCCACCACGATGTCCGACTGCGGATCCCGTCCCACCCGGTAGCCTGGCCCCGCCCGCAGCGTGCGATCGGTTCCCGAGGCTTGCACCAGGAGCACTGGAGTGGCATCGGCGGCATCGGCGGAGACAGCGCGCTCGACCGTCATGCCCTCAATATAAAGCGACCTGCTCCCAGGGAAAATAACGACATGGCTGGGACTCCGCTGTCGCTGTAACTGCAGTGGAGTCCCAGCCACGCCGCTGCTCATCCGGCTGTAATCCCCGCCCGCGGGTGCAGCTGCCCGTGAGCGCGGCAGGGAGGCGGCTGCCGGGCGCCGCCTAGCCTGGTTGGCCGGCGCGGGGCTGGCCGGCGCGGGGCTGGCCAGCGCGCGTTCCGGTACCCGGCAATGCCTGGCCGGCGAGGGCGGCGAGCAGCCCGGCGATATCGGCCGCCGCGCTCGGGCGGGACAGGCCGGCCGCCGCGGCGCGCATGGCGGCGAGGGCGGCGGGATCGCGCAGCAGCCGCCTGACCTCGGCGACAAGGTCGCGCGGCCTGGGTGCGTACCGCCCGGCGCCGGCGCTGACGACGAACTCGATGTTGCCTTCCTCCTGGCCTGGCACGTGCGAGGTCAGCAGCAGCGCAGCGGCGCAGCAGGCGGCCTCGGCGATCGTGCCCGGCCCGGCCTTGCCTGCGACCACGTCAGCGCAGCGCATCCAGTCGGGCATGTTGTCGACGAACCCGCGGACAGTCAGTCGGCTCCGCTCCGGCTGGCCAGGCCGCGCCCGGCTGTCCCGGCTCCGCTCCCGCCGGGCCAGCCGGGCCAGCCGGCGCTGCAGCACGCGGTTGCGGCCGCAGATCACGGCCACGTCAACGTCGCCGGCGTGCCTCAGCAAGGCGGCAGCGCGCCGGTAGATGCCGCCAGAGCCCTCCGCGCCGCCCGTCAGCACAACCAGGAACCGCTGCCCGTCCACCCCCAGCGACCGCCGCAGCGCGTGCCGCTCGCCGGGCCGCAGCGGATCCCCGGAGAACCCGGCGGCGACGGGGAGCCCGATCTCCACCCAGCGTCCTTCCGGCATGCCGCCCAGCGCGCAGCTGCGGCCAATCGGCGCGGACGGCACGATGACCCGGTCGACCGCGGCGTCCCGCCACCACAGATGCGCGCTGACCAGGTCGGTGATGACGGTGATCACCAGCGCCCCTGGCGCGCCGCGGTCGCGGGCCCGCACCGCCGGCACCGCGGTCATCGGGTGGAAAGCCACGATCAGCGCGGGCTGGTTGGCCGCCACGGCATCGGCCACGCTCCGGTAGGCGGGCGACAGCAGCGTCCGGCGCGCCCAGCGCAGAGCGCGCGGCGAGCTGACGCCGCGCCACAGCATGCCCCACAGCCAGGGGGTCAGCCGGATGCCGGGGGCGTACAGGCTCATCAGCCAGCGCAGCCGGAGCGGGGCGCCGTCGCCGCGCAGCGGATCGCAGATCACCGTGGCGAAGCGCCCCGGGCAGGCGCGGTCGAGCGCCTGGCCGACCGCCTGGGCCGCGCTCCGGTGCCCGCCGCCGGTGTCGCCGACCAGGAACAGCAACGGCACGGGCCCAGTGCGGTTACTGGTCATCGTGATACGTCACCTGGCCCGGCCGCCGTCAGCAGGCCATAGAGCGATTCCCACTCCGCCAGCCGGTGGCGAGCCTCGTGGCCGCCGATGATCCGCAGGCTCTCCGCGGCCGTCGCGGCCCGCAGGCCCGGGTCGGACACGAGAATGTCCAGGCAGGCCGCGAACTCCTCGCTGCGGCCCGGGGGGGCGAGGAACCCGTTGCGTCCGTGCCGGACGAGTTCGGCGAGCGCATAACGGTCGGCGGCGACCACAGGCAGGCCGGCAGCCATCGCCTGCATGGTGGTGAGGCTCTGCAGCTCCGCCTCCGAGGCGATGGCGAAGACATCAGCCAGCCGGTACAGGCCCGGCAGATCCGGTTCGGGGACGAAGCCGAGGAAGCTCACCTGCCCGGTCAGGCCCAGCCGCCCGGCCCTGGCCCGCAGGGCGGCCTCGTCCGGGCCGGTGCCGGCGATCGCCAGATGCACGTCCCGGGTAAGCCGGGCCACCGATTCCAGCAGCACGTCGACCCGCTTCTCCGGACTGAGCCTGCCAACCGACAGGATCAGCGGACGGCCGTGCGGAAGGCCGTATCGATCGCGGAGCCGCTCGTCGGCCGGCCCGGGCGCGTACATGCGAAGGTCGACGCCGTTCGAGATGGCCCGTGACGGTACCCGCAATCCCCGGCCGCGCAGCAGCTGCACTGCGGTCGCTGTGGGCGCCGTGACATGGCTGCATCTGTTCGAGAACCCGACGATGTAGAAGTAGAAAAGAGCATCGAATACCCGCGACCGCCGCCTCAGCGACGGCCGGGCATTCGCCGGCAGGTAATGGTTCGTGTACACCACCGGTATCCCCAGCCTGCGTGCCGCGGCGAGGGCCGCGACGCCGAGCGTCACCGGCGAGTGGATGTGGATGACATCGGGCGCGAACGCGGTGATCAGCCGGCGGGCCGCGGCACCGGGAACCACCGCCAGCCGCATGCCCTGGTACCACGGCCACGGCAACGAGCCGCAGCGGAGCACGCTCACCCCCTCGCCGGCATCCAGGGGGCCCTCGCCGGCATCCGGGAAGCCCTCGCCGTCATCCGGGGGGTTCTGCTCGGCAGCCATGCTGCCGCGCCATCCCGGGCTCGGCGCCAGCAGGGCCACCCGGTGCCCCCGCCGCGCCAGTCCGAGCGCGAGCGCCCGGGTGACGGAGGGAACGCCGCCTACCATCGGGGCGTACTGGTCAGTGACGACCATAATGCGCATACGACGTCTTCCGGTCGGTCGCCGGCGCGGTCAGTGCCTGGCCCGGCGAACATACAGCCATACCGCCAGCGGTGCCAGCACGGCGATGAGCGCCGCCGACCAGAGTGCCGACGCGAGCTCAGGGTGCTGCATCGGCCAGGAGCTGATGGCCGCCGCTGGGTCGGGATTACCCAGCAGCTGCCGGCAGGCCGCCGCCAGCACGCTGACCGGATTCCAGTTCGCGATGTCCCGCAGCCAGGGCGTCAGGTGAGCCGTGGAGATAAAAGCGTTGGAGGTGAGCGACAGGGGCACGATGACGGTCAGCCCCACCGCCTGCGCCGACTCCGCGCCGCGGGCCAGCATGCCGACGCATGCGCCTGCCCAGGCAGCCGCGTAAGCGAACAGCAGGGCGAGCCCGAGGGCGAGCAGCACGTCCGCCGGCCCGCGGTGAATCCGCCAGCCCACGAGAAGACCGCTCGCCGCGGTGATCGCGGCGGCTACCAGGGTCATGGCGAGATCGGCCAGCGTACGGCCCGCCAGCACGGCAGCGCGCGACATCGGGAGCGACCGGAACCGGTCGATGAGCCCGCTGGACAGATCCACCGCGAGCCCGATGGCGGTGCCCTGCGCGGTGCCGCCCATGTTGATCGCGAAGATGCCGGCGATGAGGTACTCCCGGTAGTTTCCGTGCCCCGGAAGGATGATGGCTCCGTTGAACACATAACTGAACAGGAGAACGAAGATCAGCGGCTGGACGGTGACATTCAGCAACTGCTCCGGGGTGGTAGCGATCCGCGCCAGGGTGCGCCAGGTCAGCACCCGCACATCGGTGAGCGCCCAGCGCAGCTCCTGCGGCCACGCCGCGATGCGGCCGGCCCGCGCCGGCTGGCTGCCGGTGCTGGCGCTCACGCGGCACGCTCCCCGGCCGGCCCGGTGCTGGCGCTCACGCGGCACGCTCCCCGTCCGGCCCGGTGCTGGCCTCCCGGCGGGTGAGCGCATGGAAGACGTCGGTGAGGGACGGCTGCCGCAGAGCGATGTCGTCAACCTCGATCCCCGCCGCGTCGAGGACCCGTACCACGTCGGTGACGAGCCCGGCGCGCGGAAAGACAGGCACTTCAAGCGACCCGCCCCCAGGAAGCCGCCGGACAGGGCCAGCGGCGTGGCAGCACAGGATCTCGGCCGCCCGGGTCAGCGCGGCGGCCGGGATGGTCAGCATCAGGTGCGCGGTGCCCACCCGGGCCTTGAGCTCGGCCGGCGTCCCCTCGGCCGTGACACGGCCGCCGTCGATGACGCAGATCCGGTCCGCGATCTGGTCGGCCTCCTCCAGGTACTGGGTGGTCAGCAGCAGCGTGGTGCCGTCGGCGACCAGCCCGCGGATGACCCCCCACAGGGCCAGCCTGTTAAGGGGGTCGAGCCCCGTCGTCGGCTCGTCGAGGAAGAGGACGCTGGGCCGGCCGAGCAGGCTGGCCGCGAGATCGAGACGGCGCCGCATGCCGCCGGAGTAGGTGCGCACCGGCCGCCGGGCGGCGTCCTGGAGGTCGAACCGGGCCAGCAGCTCGGCCGCGCGCCGTTTCGCCTCCCGCCGCGGCAGCCGGCTCAGCTCACCGATCATGACGAGGTTGGACCGGCCGGTCAGGCACTCGTCAACCGAGGCGTACTGCCCGGACAGGCCGATGCGGCGGCGGACCGCGTGACCGGCCGCCACGACATCGTGGCCGGCTACCCTGGCCCAGCCGGCATCGGGGCGCAGCAGGGTGGCGAGCATCCGCACGGCGGTGGTCTTGCCGGCCCCGTTCGGCCCGAGCAGGCACATCGTGGACCCGGCCGGGACGCTCAGGTCCAGCCCGGTCAGGGCGCGCGCGGAGCCGAACGACTTGGCGAGCCCGCGGGCCTCGATCATCGGTGGCGCATGCACAATGGTTTTCCTGTCATAACGGACGGTTGCCCGGCCCGTGCCGCGATCCGGCCGGGCCTGGCGCTGGGCGGTGCCCAGATGAACAGCGGAGCGGGCATATGGCTGGCGGTCATCGCTCTATCGTCATCGACGCACGGGTGAACGGGCTGCCGGGCGCGCACGGGATCGCCCGGTCGGTGATGAAGCTGGTCGCGCACATGGGGCAGGCCGGCGACGGCCTGGCCCTGCGGGTGCTGGTCAACCCGGGCCGGCCCCAGCTGTTCCCGCTCTCGGACCTGCCGGCGCACGCCGAGATGGTGGACACCGGCATCACGCTGGGCGCGGTGCACCGCTGCTGGGAACTTGCCCGTCTGATCCGGGCGTGCGGCGCTGCCGTGCTGTACTCCCCGTACCCTACGTTCACCCCGATCATCCGGCCGTGCCCGCTGGTGGTAACCATCCATGACTGCACGATCGAGAGCGACGTGGGTTTCGCCGGCGGCTGGCACCGCCAGGCCGGGCTCAGGCTGGCGACCAGGGCCGTGCTCGGGCGAGCGGCTGCGACCACGGCGCCGTCCCGGGTAAGCCTCGCCGAGATCCGTCAGCACTATCCCTCCGCCCCGCGTCCCACCCTCGTGCCGAACGGAGTGGACGTCGGGCCCTTCGCCGCCGTCACCGGTGACGCGGTGGCCGCGGCCCGTAGCCTTTACCGGCTGCCAGGGCAGTTCATCCTCACCGTCGGAGCCCACCGGCCGCACAAGAATCACGAAATCCTGGTCCGGGCGCTAGCGGCGATGCCGGCGCACGTGTCGCTCGTCATCGTGGGCTACTTCGATCCCAGCTTCCGGGACCCGCTGCCGGGGCTGATCAGCGCGCTAGGGCTGGAATCGAGGGTGCTGCTGGTGCCGGAGGTGGCCGAGGAATGGCTGCCCGCGGTCTACCGTGCAGCAGCGGTGTTCGCCTTTCCTTCGCTCGCGGAGGGATACGGGCTGCCGGTGCTGGAGGCCATGGCGGCCGGCGTTCCTGTGGTGGCGAGCGACATCCCGGTGCTCGCGGAGGTCGCTGAATCGGCAGCTGTGCTGGTCCCGCCGCGCGACGTGGCCGCCTGGACGTCGGCGCTGGCGTCCGTGCTCGCCAGTCCCGCGAGGTCGGCCGAGCTGTCCGCCGCGGGCGCTGCCGTCGCGGCCCGCGGCAGCTGGGAGCGCGGCGCGACGGCGCTTCGCGGCTTGCTGTCCTGCGTGGCCACCGGGCGCTTGACACCGGCAATCTCTAGTGGCGCGGCCCCGGGCCCGGCTGCCCCGGGAGCGGCAGCTTCGGACCCGGCAGCTTCGGACCCGGTGGCTTCGGACGGGGCCCCGCGCGGGGCGGCCCCGGGGGATCCGGCGAGGGCCGGCTGACGGGCACCGCCGGGGGTGCCGGGCTGTCAGGGCTGACCGGGCGGGCCAGGGCGGACCGGCCGGTCGCCGCGGGGCTGGCGGCGCTGGCGGGATCGTTGTGCTTCGCCTCGCTTCGGCTGTTGCTTGCGGCAGGCGGCAACATCACCAAGTTCGTCCGGGCCGCGCTGCCGTTCTCCCGCCGTGGCCAGGTCCCGCGAGGCTTGTTCGTCTTCCCGGCGAACGGCTACGACGGCCAGTTCTACTACCGGCTGGCGCTCGATCCGGCGAATCTGCGTCACGAGGCGTTCGGGATCACCATGGACAGCCCGTTCCGGCTGCAGCGGATCGGCTATCCGGCCCTGGCCTGGCTCATCTCGCTCGGCCAGCGCTCCTGGGTGCCCGTGGCGCTCGTGATCGTGAACGTGCTCGCGCTGGGCGCCATTGGCATGGCAGGCGGGATGCTCGCCAGGGACAGCGGCCGTCACGCGATGTGGGGCCTGCTGCTGGCCGGCTACTTCGGGTTCTTCATCAGCGTCGGCTGTGACCTCACCGAGCCGGTCGCCGCCGCCTGCCTGCTCGGCGGGGTTCTCGCCTATCGCCGCCAGCGCCCCGCGCTCGCCGGGCTGCTGTTCGCTTACGGTGCGCTGACCCGCGAGACCGTCGTGATCGTGCCGCTGGCGCTCGGCCTCACCCGGCTGGCCGCTGCGGTCCGCCGTCGCGCGAGGCCGTCCCGCAGCGACCTGGCCTGGAGCCTGCCGGTCATCGCCTTCGGGGGCTGGCAGCTGGTCCTGCGGGCCACCACCGGGACGTTCATCCTGCTGACCGGCCTGCGCGGCAACACAGGCAGGGGGCTGCCGTTCGGCGAGTTCGCCGGCGCCGTGCGCGCCAACGCTGGCCTGCTCTGGCTGCCCGCCGGCGCGGCCTACATCTGGTTCCTTGAGGTCGCCACGCTGGGCGCGTTTGCCGGCGCCGCGCTGAGCTCGCTGCGCTCCGCCACCGGTCCGGCCTACGAGCGGGTGGCGTTCGTCGCGTTCATCCTCGAGCTCGGCATCCTGTCAGCCAGCATCTGGACCGGTCACGCCGACCTCCGGTCCGTCGACGAGATCTACCTCTTCGCGGTGCTGATCCTGCTCGGGTCAGGGCGCCGCCTCCGGTCGCTGGCCGCCGGCGCCGGGCTGGCCGCCGTTGTCGCCGCTGCCCACCAGGCGCTCTTCCTCTAGCCGTGGGCCGAGGTCCGGCAGCCGGGGCCGAGGTCGGGCAGCCAGGCCCGAGGTCCGGCAGCCGGGGCCGAGGTCCGGGCGGCTCGCCCGCGTCGCCCGCGTGGACAGCCTGCGCCTGGCGTAATCGGGTCTTCATGTTCCCCCGGTAGACCTGGTGCAGACCTGTACGCGGACCGGTACGGAGAGGGAGGCATGAGTGCCCAGACTGGCGACGCCGCGGCGCAACCGGGAGGCAGCAGCGGCCGAGGCCGGCCCGGACGATCGCGTCCCGGCCCGGGCCGGCCACGGCCCCGCCCGGCCTGGGCACGGCAGGAGGCAAAGGCTGCGGGACCGGCGGTGGGCGCGGATCACGGTGGCGGTATTCGCCGCGTGCTTCCTGCTGGTGTCCTGGTCGGTGGGGCATGCGCTCACCATGCCAGGTGGCGGCAGCGTGTCCGAGCGGCTGGCGGAATGGGCGCGCGACCATTATCTCGGGCCCGTGGTGACGTTCGGGGAGTGGCTCGCCTACCAGTCGCCGAAGGTGGGGGGAAAGCCGTCCTTTGCGCTGACCGGCCCGAGCGCGGGTTCCGTCACGTCACCTGGGCACTCAACGCGCAGCAAGGCTGCGGCAACGTTCGGTCCGCCGCCGGCCTTGCGACCGCTGGTGGCGCACCCGCTGCCCGGGGAGGGCGCCTGGCGCGTTCTCGGCATGGCCGGCGGCGAGCCGGCCATCTTCGGCACCTACCTGCGCGCGAGCAGCGTCTACACCTCGTACGTCGCGGGCATCGTCTCGATGAACCAGAGCCTGGTGCGGTTCGAGCTGCGCCCGGGCGCCGAGGACCCCGGGCCCGGCAGCTGGCACGCCTCGCCGGACATCGCGCCGGGGACCCGCCGCGGGCTGCTGGCGACATTCAACGGCGGCTTCAAGATTTCCGTCGCCGGCGGCGGGTTCTACCTGAACGGCGTGACCAGGGGAACACTGACCAAGGGCGCCGCGTCGGTCGTCTACTACCGGGACGGGCGCATCGCCATCGGGACATGGGGGCGCAGCCTGCACATGAGCCCGCAGGTGGTGGGCGTACGGCAGAATCTGCACCTGATCGTCAGCCATGCCGCGATCCCGGCCTCGGTGAACTACAACGTGGAGACCAGCTGGGGTGCCACGCTCGGCGGCGGCTACTACGTCTGGCGGTCCGGGATGGGGATCACCAGGGACGGGCGGATCATTTTCGCCTATGGCCCCGCGCTGGATGTGCGGGAACTCGCCACGCTGCTCAAGCGGGCTGGCTGCGTGACGGCCTTGCAACTCGACATCAATCCCGAATGGATGTCGTTCATGTATTACCTGCCGAAGCATCATCCGGCAGACCCGGCCCCGGTCAACCTGCTTCCCGATCAGGTACAGCCACCGGATCGCTACTACTCGACATCCAGCCGCGATTTCACGGCTGTCTACGCACGGTGACGGCCGGCCTGCGAACCGATGGCATGCGGCCTGCCGGGCTGAACGCGCTCGCTGGCGGCCAGGCACCGGCACGCTGGCTCGGCGCCGTCGTCGAGACAACCCGGCCCCGCCAGTGGCCGAAGAACCTGCTGGTCTTCGCCGCGCCGCTGGCCGGCGCGTCACTGGGAAGGGACGACGGGCTGGCGTACGCGCTGGTGACCGCCGTCGCCTTCACCGCAGCGTCGGCCGCCGTATACCTCGTCAACGACGTCGCCGACGCCGGACGCGACCGGCGGCACCCGTCCAAGCGGTCGCGCGCGGTGGCGTCGGGCCGGCTTCCCGCAACCCACGCGCTGGCACTGGCCGCCCTGGGGGTTGTCGCGGCCGAGGCGGCGAGTCTCTGGATCGGCTCACCTGCGCTTGCCGCGCTGATCGGCGCCTACCTCGCGCTCTCGGTGCTCTACACGCTCCTGCTCAAGCATGTTCCCGTCGTCGAGCTGATCTTCGTGGCCTCGGGCTTCGTGCTGCGAGCGCTCGGTGGCGCAGCAGCGACTCACGTGCGACCATCCGGGTGGTTCCTGCTCGTGTGCAGCCTGGGCGCTCTCCTGGTCGCGATCGCCAAGCGCTTCACCGAGCTGGCACTGCTCGGCGCGGAAGCGGCCAGCCACCGCCCGGTCATGCGCTGGTACTCCCCGCGGTTCCTGCGGCTGAGCCAGCGCATGGCGACTATGGTCATGATCACGGCCTACCTGCTCTGGGCGTACGGCGAGCATGACCCCTGGATGCGCGGCTGGCATCTCGCCAGCGCGCTGGCGCTGGGAGCGGCGCTGGCGCGATTCGACTGGCTGACCACGCACGAGCCCGGCCAGCCGGTCGAGGATCTGATCGCGAGGGACGGACCCATGGTCTGCTGCGAGCTGACGTGGCTGGTGCTGTTCGCCGTGGGGCTGTAGCGATGACTGCCACCAGCCAGGCGGCGGAGGGAACAGGCCGGCTGCTGTCCGGCTGGGGCCGCACGACAGCCTCCCGCGCCCGCGTCGCCGGCCCGATGGAACTCGAGCGGCTGCAGGACCTGGTGGCGTCGCGGCCAGCCGGGGGAGTGCTGGCCCGCGGCGCTGGCTGCAGCTACGGTGACGCAGCGCAGAACGCCGGCGGCTGCGTGCTGGATCCTGCGACCCGGCCGGGCATCGACGTGGACGCTGCTGCGGGGACGGCCCGGCTCGCCGCGGCGACCACGTTCACCGAGTTGCTGACCCGGATCGTTCCGTACGGATTGCTGCCTCCTGTTCTGCCCGGAACGAGCCATCTCACCGTCGGCGGCGCGGTCGCTGCCGACGTGCACGGCAAGAACCAGCGCCGGCATGGCAGCATCTCCGGCTGGATCGAGGAGATCGAGCTCATTGACGGTACCGGGGAGCGGCGCACGCTGACGCCCGGAGGTGATGCGGAGGCATTCCGGGCCACCGTCGGCGGGATGGGCATGACCGGCATCATCCTGGCCGTCACGATCCGGCTGCTGCGAGTGCGGAGCGCGCTGCTGCGGGTCACGACGCGGCGCCTGCCGGACCTTGACGCGCTGCTGGACGCCCTGGACAGAACTGACGCCCCTTACGCGGTCGCGTGGATCGATACCACGGCGTCCGGGCGGTCACTCGGGCGCGGCATCATCGACACCGGCGATCACCTCGCGAATCCCGATCCGGCGATCGAGCGGTACGGGCTGGTGTACCGCCCTGGCCGCGCCCGCCGGGTGCCCCCGCTTCCAGCCTGCCCGGTCACGTCCTGGTCTGCGCGCGGATTCAATACCCTGTGGTTCCGCAAGGCGCCCGGGAACAGCAGCGAGATCACCGACCTGGCCACCTTCTTCCACCGGCTGGACACCATCGACGGATGGAACCGCATGATCGGTCCCCGCGGCTTCGTGCAGTACCAGTTCGTGGTCCCCGACGGCGCCCACCAGATCATCGCCGAGGTACTGGAGGCGGTGCAGCGGCATCGCTGCGCCCCGTTCCTCGGCACCGTGAAGCGCTTCGGACCGGGCAGCGGCAGCCACCTGTCGTTCCCGATGCCCGGATGGTCGCTCGCGATCGACATGCCCGCGGGCAACCGCTGGCTCGGGCCGGTGTTGCATGACCTTGACCTGAAGGTAGCCGCCGCGGGCGGGCGGGTGTACTTGGCCAAGGACAGCAGGCTCAGCCGCAGTGCCTTCGACGCGATGTACCGCCAGCTGCCCGAGTGGCGCGCCGCGGCGTCAAAGCTCGATCCGGCCGGGGTGTTCCGCTCCGACCTGGGCCGGCGGGTAGGCCTCTGCTGATGGGCAGGGATATGGCGCAGCAGGCAGAAATACAGCGGAGGAGGCCCGGTGATGGCTGAACGGGCTGCGCCCGGCGTTCCCGCGCGGGTCCTCCTGCTCGGCGGGACCAGCGAGATCGGCCTGGCGATCCTGGCCGCGCTCGGCATGCCGCCGGAAACCGAGGTGCTGCTCGCCGGCCGGGATGAGCAGCGGATGACCGCTGCGGCGCGCACGCTGCGCTGCCGGCTAAGGACCCTGCCGTACGACGCCACTGCGCTGGACGCGCACCAGGCGCTCATCGACTCCGCCTTCGCTGATGGCGACGTCGGCCTCGTTATCTCCGCCGCGGGGATCCTCCGGCCGCAGCAGGACCTCGAGCGGTGCCCGCGCCTGGCGGGCCTGCTCATCGACACCAACTTCACCGGGCACGTCACGACGCTGCTCGCCGCCGCCGCGCGGATGCGGGCCCAGGGGCACGGCACCATCGTCGTGCTCTCCTCGGTCGCCGCGATCCGGCCGCGCAAGACCAACTTCGTGTACGGGGCGGCCAAGGCCGGCCTGGATGCGTTTGCCCGCGGGCTGGCCGACTCGCTGCACGGGAGCGGCGTGCGGGTGCTGCTGGTCAGGCCCGGCTTCGTGACCGGCCGGATGACGGCGGGGATGCGCCCGGCGCCGCTGGCCACCACGCCCGCCGCTGTGGGGACCGCGACCGCGGCAGCGCTCGCGCGCAATGCCGCCACCGCCTGGGTGCCGCCGGCGCTGGCTCCGCTGGCAGCCGTGCTCCGGGTGCTGCCCAGGCCCGTCTGGCGCCGGCTGCCCCGGTGAGACTGGTGGGTCGCTGATGCGGGTGCTGGTGGCCGAGGACGACCGGGGCCTGCGCGACGTGCTCACCCGGGGGCTGCGGGAGAACGGCTACACGGTCGATGCCGTGCCCGACGGCCGTACGGCAGTGAGCTACCTGCGCAGTTACGACTACGAGGTGGCAGTACTCGACTGGCGCATGCCCGGCATGTCCGGCCTCGAGGTTCTGCAGCTGATGCGCCGGGAAAGTATGCCGGCGGCGATCCTGATGCTGACGGCCCGTGACGCACCCGCAGACCGGGTCACGGGCCTGGACCAGGGTGCCGACGACTACCTGGTAAAGCCGTTCGACTTCGCCGAACTGCTGGCCAGGATCCGGGCCCTGCAGCGCAGGCCCCGGACTCTCCAGCCGCCTCAGCTCGCCGTCGGGGACCTGATCTTCGATCCGGCGACGCGGGAGGCGCGGATAGGAGCACAGCGGCCCGCCCTGACCGTGACCGAGCGCGGCATCCTGGAGATGCTCATGCGCCGGTCGCCCGCGGTGGTGGACCGGCGGTCCATTGCCGCGGGCGTCTGGGACAACGACGCGGACGCGCTGGGGTCCAACACCATCGACGTCCACCTGGCAAGGCTGCGTTCCAAGCTGGCCGGCGGCCAGGTGCGGATCGAGACCGTGCGCGGTGTTGGATACCGGATCGTGGCCAAGTGAGGCTGCGGCGAGGGATCAGGCCGCGCCGGTGGCTGCCGCCGCAGGTGGCCCACGCGGTCCGCGTCGCCTTGGCCGCGACCTTGCTCGTCGGCATCGTGTACGTAGGCTGCGTTGCCGTCCTGGACCAGGTTGTGGCCGGCAAGCTGGTGGCCGTGGTCGACGCCCGCCTGATGGAGCGGCTGGCCGACGTCATCGAGGGCGGCCGGGCGGATACCAGCAGCCCGGATGACGACGATGACAATGTCGATGAGGCTCCGGTGTTTCTCTGGCGCGCCGCCCCCGGCCGCGCCCCGGTGCGGCTGACCGGCGGTGCTCCGTCGCTCCCGGCCGGCCGGGCCTCGGCCACCGGGCTTCCGGTCACCGTCCAGCTGGGATCAGGTCTCTTCCGGCTGGCCGGGGTTCGCCGGAACAGTGCCTGGCTGGTCGCCGGGCAGAGCCTCGCCGAGGAGGATCACCTCGAGAGTGTGCTCCGGGACGGGGAGGCACTGGCGGCTCCGGTGCTGCTGCTGGCCATGCTCGCCGGATCCCTGGTGATCGGGCTGCGGGCACTGTCCCCGGTGGAGCGGTCCCGGCGCCGTCAGCTCGAGTTCACCGCGGATGCCTCGCACGAGCTGAGAACCCCGCTCAGCGTCATCAGCGCGGAGACCGCGATCGCCCTGAGTGCCCCGAGGAAGGCCGGCCAGTACCAGGCGGCGCTGACCCGCATCCAGGCCGAGAGCCAGCGCCTGCGCTGCATCGTGGACGACCTGCTGTGGCTTGCCCGGTTCGACTCAGCACCCCCGCCACCCGGCGCCGAGCCGATGGATTTGGCGACCATCGCCGAGGAGTGCGCCGCGCGCTTCCAGGCAGTCGCGGGTTCGCAGTCGCTCAGCGTATCGGTAGCGGCCGCCGGATCAGCGCCCGCGTGGATCAGCGCGCCGCCGGAATGGATCGACCGGCTGGCCGGGGTTCTGGTGGACAACGCGTGCCGTTACGCCGGGCCTTCTGGAGCGGTGCGGATCAGCGTGGCGGTGCGCGGCAGCCAGGTCAGCCTGACGGTGGAGGACAGCGGCCCGGGAATCCCGGCCGGCGACCGGGCACGGCTGTTCGACCGGTTTCACCGGGCGACGGAGCATGGCGGCGGAGCAGGGCTGGGACTGGCCATTGGTGACTCGGTCGTGCGCTCGACAGGCGGTCACTGGCGAATCGGCGAGTCTCAGTTGGGCGGAGCGCTCTTCGAGGTCTCCTGGCGCCGCGTTCCATCGTGGCCCCATGGGCCGCCAGGCTGACGGGCTCGCGGGCTGGCGGCTGGCGGGCTCGCGGGCTGACGGGGCTGGCGGGCTGACGCGCTGGGCACTATCACGGGCTCAGGGCGGCGGCGATGCGCTCGACCATCGTCTGCAGGATGGGCTGCGGCGTGGCGAAGTTGAGCCGGAACGCCCCTTCGCCGCCGGTGCCGAAGGCTGGCCCGTCCACGACCGTGATGCCCGCGCGGTCGGTGACGAGCGCGCCCGGTGAGTCCGGCAGGTCCATCGCGGTGCAGTCGAGCCAGGCGAGGTAGGTGCCGTCGGGCGGGCGGTAGCGCACCTGCGGCAGGTGACGCCTGAGCAGCCCGGCGAGCAGCCGCCGGCTGTCGTCGAGGTAGCCGAGCACTTCGTCCAGCCACGCCTCGCCGTGCCGGTACGCGGCGATGTTCGCGACGACGCCGGGATTGCTGGCACCGTGGGTGGCGAAGAATCCCATCTGCTCCCAGCGCTCCCGGTCAGCCTGGCTGCTGAGGATCACCTGGGCGCATTTGAGGCCGGGCAGGTTCCACGCCTTCGAGGCGGACGTGGCGGTCAGGGTGTGCGCGGCGGCGGCATCGGAGGTGGACGCGTAGGGGACGTGCCGCGCCCCCGGGTAGACGAGCGGACCGTGGATCTCGTCGGCGAAGACCCGGCCGCCGTGCCGGTCGACGACGCCCGTCAGCTGCGCCATCTCGGCTGGGGTGAAGACCCGGCCGAGCGGGTTGTACGGGTTGCAGAAGATGAGCAGGTGCCCGCCGGCCCGGAAGGCGTCGGAGATCGCGTCGAGGTCGAGGGTGAAGAAGCCGGCGTCGTCCCGCATCGGCACCTGAATGATCTCGCGGCCGAGGAATCCCGGCACGGCGAGGAACGGCATGTAGGCGGGCGTGGGCAGGATGACCGGCGTGCCGGGGCGGGAGAAGTGCGTGATCGCGATCTCCAGTGCCTTGATCACGTCCGGGACATGATGGATGAGCGCGGGATCGACGTCCCAGCCATAGCGGCGCCGCTCGAACTCCGCGCAGGCCGCGGCGAGCTCATCGGCCAGGAACGACGGCAGGTAGCCGAAGTTCGCATCGGCTGACAGCCCGGCAAGCGCGTCGAGGATCGGCGGCGCGGCGCCGAAGTCCATCTCAGCCACGGCCGCGCCGAGCCCGTCCGGGCCCGGAGCCGTCCACTTGACGCTGCCGCGGGCGCGAAGCATGGCCACGGTCGTGGCGTCGATCGCCTGCCTGAGATTTCCTGGCACGCCCTTATCCTGCACCGCG
>JBEKFH010000012.1:0-31494 GCA_050013415.1 Streptosporangiaceae bacterium
TTCGAGGACTACCTGGGGTGGATCCAGCCGCACCACACCGTGCTCGGATCCACGGCCACCGGCCGGATCACCGCGGCGAGCCCGCGCGAGGGCTTCATCGGCGACCCGGACGCCGGCGTTTTCTGCCACCCGGCGATCGTGGACGGGGTGCGCGAGGACGACACGATCTTCCGCGAGGAGACGTTCGGCCCGCTCGTCGGCGTGACGGCGTACGCGGACCTGAAGGATGCCATCCGGCTGGCCAACAGCCCTGGCTACGGCCTTTCGTCGTCGATCTACACCCGCGAGCCCGCCGAGGTCTTCGCCTTCCGCCGGGGCATCTCGGCCGGAATGGTCAGCGTCAACAACTCCACCTCCGGCGCGGAGGCGCACCTGCCGTTCGGCGGCAATGGCAAGTCAGGCAACGGGTCCCGCCAGTCGGGCATCTGGGTGCTCGACCAGTTCACCCGGTGGCAGTCGGTGAACTGGGACTACTCCGGGCGGCTGCAGAAGGCCCAGATGGACGTCACGGAACTCGTGCCCGACGAGTCATTCCGGCTGGGCGACTGAGTTCCCGCTGCACGGCTGACCATCCCGGCAGCCCGGCCCGGCACATCACGCGCGCGAAGCGACGGGCCGCCGCGCCATTCCGTCAGGTCATCAGCGGGCGAATCGAGCCAGCTCTGGTGACTGTTCGCGCTTTTAATATTCCGTTACCGTGGTATTTGACCGCATGGCGAGGTGCCCGGCACACCTCGGCCAAACAGGACCGCGACCAACACCTTTCAGACCGGTTCCGGGCAACAGCCCGGCGGAGCGCAAGGGCTGAGTCATGCAACTGCGGCGGTGGCTGGTGGTACCGCTCGCGGTGCCGGCCGCCCTCGCGGTGCTCTGCGGCCTTCCGCTGGCGGCCCGCGCCAGTGTCGGTGTCGGCGTGCAGGCCGGGCCCGTCCGGCTCGCCGTCGCGGCGCACGCAGGCGGCAGTTATTCGCTTCCGCCCGTGTACGTCGTCAATACCGGCACGGAGCCTGAATTAGTCAGCGTCCGGGTCGAGCGGCTCTCGGCCGGCGCGGGCCGGGCGGTGCCGCCCTCCTGGGTCCGCGCCGCCGGCCCCGGCGTCCGGCTCGGGCCGCAGCAGGGGGCGCGGCTGCCGCTGGAGCTTGTCCTGCCGGGCGGTGCCAGGCCCGGCCGGTACCTGAGCGACGTCGTGGTATCCGGCTCGGCGGCGATCTCGGCCGGCCGGGCCAATCTCGGCGTTGCCGCCGCGACCAAGCTGGAGTTCAGGGTCGCGCCGGGGCCGGCGGCCGGGTCATGGCCCGCCGTACCCGGATCGGTGGTAGCGGTGCTGGCGGGCCTGGTCC
The DNA here is from genome assembly GCA_050013415.1 of Streptosporangiaceae bacterium. Lineage (GTDB taxonomy): Bacteria > Actinomycetota > Actinomycetes > Streptosporangiales > Streptosporangiaceae > Palsa-506. The sequence continues at coordinate 1,341 of JBEKFH010000012.1, forward strand.
TGCTGGCGCTCGCCATGGTCGGGGTTCGCCGGTCCGGTCTCCGGATCCGGGTCGAGCGCAGGCCGGCCGGTCCTGGTGCCGCCGGTCCTGGCACCGCCGGTTCTGGTGCCGCCGATCGCGAAGGAGGACATCATGTGGCGTAGCTGGCGGCGGGCTCTGCTGGCCCCGATCGCGCTCGCCGGGCTTGCCGGGCTCGCCGGGTGCGGTGCGTTCAGCGCGTCGGCGCCGCCTGGTCCCGGCAAGCCCGGCAGAATCGCGATCTCCCTGCGGGTCGTTCCGACGATCCGCTCGGTCACCGTGACGCCGGGCAGGGCATCGTTCGCCAACTGCCGCGGCGGGCAGCCGGGCAATGACACCGGCTCGACCGGCAAGGCGCTCGGCTACCCGAACGGGCATTGCTGGCTGGGGAATCCCGGCGGCGCCGTCTACCCGATCACGATCACGAACACGGGCATCGCGGCGAACATCGACATCAGCGGCTCGAACGCGATCCCGTCGCAGGGCAGCACGCAGTGGAGCCTGTGCAACACCGGAGCCAGCCCGGCCGCGGCCTGCGCGGACCGTGGCGGGAGCCGGCCGGGGCTGAATCAGTATTACCTGCGGGACTTTGCCGCCAGCGGAGCGCCGGATCCGGCCGGGCTGACGGGGACACCCGCCTGTGACGGCGCGTTCGGCACGCCGGGCCATTGCTGGACGGCAGCGGGAACGTCCCGGAAGGAGGCCATCGAGATCATCGGCCCGTCGTCCAGCGGCAACAGCTCCACGTCCTGGACCGTCACGGTCACCTGGACCCCGGTCCCGGCATAGGTGGCTATCGTCGGGACATGACCTCCCCGCTTGCCCGGCGCGCCCACAACGCGACCAACGCCCTGCACTCACTGATCTACTTCGCCCCGGAGACCGAGGAACGGCTGGTGGCCGCCGGGCTCGAGGCCGGGCGGATGTGCTATTTCGCCGGGCGCTCGGCGCCGATGGGAGCTGTCAGCGGCGGCGTCGTCGCCGCCACCTTCTACAACTTCAATCCAGCGTTGGTGGCCCGGTGCATCCCTCGCGCGTGGCAGCTTGCCAGCCCGGCAGCTATTGTCAGCGCCCGTTTCGCCGCTGCCGACGCGGCCCTGACCCGTCTCCTCGGGCCCGAGGTCATCGCGTCCGGCGACATGACGACGATCGCCGGCCTGGTCCGCGAGGCGGCCGGCGCGTGCAGCGCCGAGGGCCGCCCGCTCTACGCAGGCCATGCCGATCTCGACTGGCCCAGCGCCCCGCACCTGGTGATGTGGCACGGCCTGTCGCTGCTGCGCGAGCACCGCGGTGACGGTCACGTAGCCGCGCTGGTGGCGGCCGGGCTCAGCGGCATCGATGCGCTGGTCACCCACGTCGCGACAGGCGAGGGGTTCGTCCCCGGCTTCGCCAGGGCGAGCCGGGGCTGGAGCCGGCCGGAATGGGACGATGCCGTCGAGAGCCTCGTCGCCCGGGGCCTGCTCAAAGGCGGCGGCGCGCCCGCGCCCGAAGGCAGTGACGCGCTCGCGGCCGAGGGCAGTGACGTATTCGCGCCCGAGGGCCTCGGTGCGCTCACGCCCGCCGGCTACGCGCTGCGGGCACACGTCGAGCAGGAAACCGACCAGATGGCGTCGCCGCCGTGGCAGCACCTGGGCGACGAACGCACCGAGGAAGTCATCAGGATCGGCAAGGCAATGACCCGCGCTGCCCTGTCCGCCGGGGCCTTTCCCCGCGACGGCGTCTTCGCGCGGCGCTGAGCCCAGGTCAGCAGGCGGCAGGCTCCCGGCAGTCGCCGGGAGCCTGAGCTCAGCTCACGGAACGGTGACTCCCTGGATGACGACCGGGCCGAGGGTCGGGTCGAGCTCGGTGGCCTGGGACACCCCCGGCGGCGTGATGACGTCCATCGCCTTCGGCACGGTGGACGGATCCACCGAGCAGATCGGGCTGGTGCCCCCGGCCGCGCAGACGCCGAACGTGTACGCCTCCGGGGTGGCCGTGAACGCCCGGGCCAGGTCCGCCTGGAAGCCGTCCTGGCCGGTCAGCACGACCGCGAAGGACCAGCCGGATCCCGGGCTGCCGAACGTTGCTTCCGGCAGCGCGATCGTGACGGTTCCGCTGGCCTGCGATGTGGCCATGAACGGAGTGCCGAGCGAGTTGCCGGACGCGTCCTGCCAGACCGGCGCGGTGAATCCCTGCGCCTCGACCAGCTCGCTCCATGCGTCAGCCGGGGCGATGGTGTAGTTGCGGCTCGCGTAGGCCGCCTGCGTGGACGTGCTGGTCGCGGCGGGATTGTGCACGTAGATGTCGAGCAACTGGGCCCCGAAGGCACTGCCGAAGGTCGGGGCCAGGTTGGCCAGCGTGGCCTGCAGGTACACGGTCGTCCCGTCGCTGATCACCTTGAAGTCGGTCAGGTCGAACGCGCCCGGCTGGAAGGCCGAATTGGTCGGGTACTGGTAGGTGCCGGGGCCGTTGTCGTCGCCGGCGGGGTCGGTCGCATCGAGCACCGTCGTCCCGCTGGTCACGTCGCTGGTCACGGTGGTCTGCGCATACCCGGTCTGGTTGCCGGGCGCGGTGGCGGACACGGTCAGCGAGGTGTCACCGAAGCCGACATCTGCCGTGACCGAGAACGAGCCGTCAGCCGCCGCTACCGCGGTGCCCACCGTGGACGGCGCGCCCGTGGTGGTGTCCTCGGATTCCACCACGACCTTCGCGCCGGGCAACGTCGTGCCGGTGACCGCGGTGGTGGGGGTCGTGATGGTGGTGCCGGGGGAGGGCGCGGTCAGCGTCACGGCGATCGCTGCTGGCGGCGCGTGGGTGATGTAGCGCTGCGCGGTCACCGACGGCGTCTCCAGCGTTCGCCCGGCTCCGATGTCCAGGATGAGGCGGAGTTCCTGGGCTTGTGCCCAGGTCAGCGGCGACGCCGAGCCTGCCGCCTTGCCGTCGGTGAAGCCGATCGACGCGGTCGTCGGGTCGGTCCCGTACGGCGAGGCGGCCAGGTCCGGGTCCTCCCACGCCTGCTCGGGCACGAGGCCGACCCCGGAGGAGAACTGCGCCATGGCCTCCAGCAGCGCGGACGCGCCCGTCAGGTTTCCCTCGGCGATGTCGGACTCTGCGCGCTCACCCGACAGCACCGGCCACAGGTGCCCGGTGCCCGTGTCCGTGGTCGGCCACGGCTCGCCCTCGGTGGTGCAGGACGTCTGGCTCGGCTGGTAGCAGTCGCCGTACCCGTCGGCGCTGCCATCGGCGGCCGAGGTGCCGTACCGGTAGTAGCCGGTCCCGCTGGGCGTGGACACCGAGATCTGGTTGTCCAGCACGCCCAGTGACGCCTGGATGTCGGGGTCGCTGACCGGCAGCTCGCCGAGCCGCACCAGTTCCTGGAATCCGCCGTCGATCACGGAGCGCTGGTCCACGGTCGGGCCGCCGTTGCCCAGGCTGTAGCTGATCGCGGCGTTCGGGTCGCCGGTCTTGGACAGCCGGATGAAGTACGCCGGCCCGTCCGGCCCGGTTGTGGTCACGTCCCAGTTCTTGATGTTGCGCTGGAAGTCGTCGGCGGTCGCCTGGTACAGCTGCGACCGCGCCCTGTCGCCGTGTTCGGCGGCGATCACCGACGCGGCGGTCAGCCCCGCGATCTCGGCGGCGATGGTGGAGGGGGAGTAACCGGTCTGCTCCTCCCAGCGCTCCACGCCGTCCGACGGCCCGCTGGCGACGAGGAAGTCGGCGGCCGGGCGGATGTGCCGGCGCCACAGCGTCGTGTCCCGGCCCAGCCCTGACTGCAGCGCCATCAGGATCGGATAGGCAGTCTCGTCCAGCTGGGTTCCGCCCGTGTCCGGGGCGGCCTCGCCGTTGACCAGTGAGTTGCGGGGGATCTGCCCGCTGCTCAGCTGCTGTCGATCGAAAAGGAACAGGGTGGCCGCGCGGGCGGTGGCGATGTCGCCGTCGGTGAGCAGCCCGGTGAACGCCTCGTACAGGTCGCGCGCGAACACCTCGCGGTAGGAGCCAAAGTAGACCGGCTCTCCGTTGACGTCGTTCCCGGCGGCCACCGCCTGGCCCCACGGGCTGGCCAGCGAGGCCACGATCGCGCCGGGATAGGTCTTGTCCTCGCTCGCCTTGAGCACGTTCGCCGACAGGTAGTAGCGGCGCCGCAATTCCGCGGCCTGCGCGGCGGACAGGCCGGGGAAAGTGGCGGGGGGCCTGCGCAGGCCGGCGTCGTAACCGGCCCAGCCGGCCAGGTAGCGCAGCTTGGTCAGGGCGAACCGGTGCGCCAGCGACGCGCCGGCGGTGGCGACCGCCTGGGCCTGGCTGCGGCCGAAGCCGAGTGCCAGCGTCACCTCGCCGTCGCGGCTGGGCGTGAGCTCCTCCGTCGCCGTGATGTGCCCGTCCGGTGCCGAGTCGTAAGTGGTGGCCAGGGCGTGCGTGGTATCGAGCTCGGTGAGGCCGTCGCTGGCCGTCCCGGCGTAGCCGACGCTGGCCGCCGGGGACGGGCTGCTCGCGCGCAGGGCCATGTAGGTGGGCACCGCGTAGCTGCGGTTGGCGGCCTCGGTGACCGTGTTGGTGCTGTAGATGACGGGAACGGGAGATCCCGTCGAGGTGTCGATCACCGCGGTGTTGCCGCCTGCGTTCTGGCTGCCGCCGCCGCCGTCGCCGTTCACGTGCGCGTCGAGCTGCGCGTACAACTGCAGGCCGGCGATGTTGGCGTGCGAGCCCGGGGTGGCCTCCAGCCGGGTGTGCATCAGCACCGTGTCCCGCGCCGGGTCGGTGATGTACGTGGTGACCAGCTGGTAGCCGTGGCTTGCGCTGGTGGCCGTCACGGTGCAGGCCATGCCGGTCGGATCGGCAGCGACCGTGTAGGTCATGTCGCGTGTCTGCAGGTCGGTAAAGGAGGATCCGTCGGTAACGATGTACTGCAGCGTTTCCACGTTCGTGTTGTCGATCGTCGGCTCGTACACGTCGGAGAGCACGCCGTCGGCGACCGTGTACCAGACCTTGGACGTGGTATCGCGCGCGGTTCCGACGCAGTCCTTGCGGGCGAGATCAAAGTAGGACATCGTGCCAGGGCCGCCCGGCGCGGTCACGCCAGGCTGGGCTGCCCCGGTGCCGGTGCCGGTGCCGGTGCCGGTGCCGGCTGCGGCGCCGGCGGCGGCAGGCCCGGCAGCGGCAGCCGCGAACAAGAGGGTGCAGAGCGCGACCGCCAGCGAGGCGACTAGACGCACCCGGCGCGTGCCTGCCCGCGGGCGTCTCCGCATCGGAACCTCCGGTCTCCGCATCGGAACCTCCGGTCTCCGCATCGGAACCTCCGGTCTCCGCATCGGAAGCTCCGGCTGAGCGATGGGGCCGGGCCGATGACGGCCCGGTCCAGTCGAGCACCCCGTGCAAACAGACAACCTGCCGCAGCTTCCCGCCGCGGCCGGCTGCTGTCAATGGCCAATTTCCGGAATGGCCGTAATGCCGGGTCAGCAGGCCGGAATGGCCAGGGTCAGTAGGCGACCAGCGACCGGGCCGCTTCGGCGACGCCGGCCGCGTTCGGGATGACCAGCCGCTCAAGCGCGTCGGCGAACGGCAGCGGCACGCAGGCCGCGGTGATCCGGCGGATCGGGGCGTCGAGCAGCTCGAACCCCTCGTCGGCGACGATCGACGCGACCGTGCCGCCCCACCCGCCCTGGTACGGGTTCTCCTCGACGATGATCAGCCGGGATGTCCGCTCGACCGAGCCGAGCACGCACTCCATGTCGAGCGGAACCAGGCAGCGCAGGTCGATCACCTCCGCCGAGATCCCGTCAGCGGCGAGCAGGTCGGCGGCGGCCAGGGCCATCGGCACGGTCGCGGCCAGCGCGACCAGGCTGACGTCGCTGCCCTGGCGCGCGACGGCCGCCCGGCCCAGCTCCACCACATGGCCCTCGGGCGCGGCCGGTCCCCTGCTCGCGAACAGGCCCTTGTGCTCGAAGAACACCACCGGGTCGTCACTGCGGATCGCGGCCGCCATCATCCCGATGACATCCGCCGGATTCGACGGCGCCGCGATCTTGAGCCCGGGAATGGTCAGCGTCCAGTTCTCCACCGCCTGCGAATGCTGGGCGCCGAAGCCGAGGCCGCCGCCGTTCGCAGTCCGCACCACCAGCGGGACCGTGACCTGCCCGCCGGTCATGTACCGCATCTTGGGGATCTCGTTGGCCAGGTAATCCCAGCAGCAGGCGAAGAAGTCGGAGAACATGATCTCGGCCACCGGGCGCATGCCGGTCATCGCCGCGCCCATGGCCACGCCGAGGATGGCCTGCTCCGAGATCGGGGTGTCCCACACCCGCTCTTTGCCGAACTCGGCGAACAGCCCGGCGGTTGTCTTGAACACGCCCCCGGCCGCTCCGATGTCCTCGCCCAGGCAGACCACCGATGAGTCCCGGCGCAGCTCCCGCGCCAGTCCCTCGGCCACCGCCTCCCGGTAGGTGATCAGGTCCGCCACGCTGAGCCTCCGTCCGCCCACACATCGGTGAGCGCGTCGCCGGGATCGGGGCCGGGCGCTGCCTTCGCCGCCGCCACCGCGTCGGCGACAGTCCGCTTCGCCCGCTCGTCGGCCGCCGTCACGGATTCAGCGGGCACCCCGGCCGCCGCCAGCCGCGCCCTGGCCAGTTCCAGCGGGTCGCGGCGCAGCCATTGCTCGACCTCCTCGGCGGGCCGGTAGGCGCCGGGATCGGTGCGGCTGTGCCCGAAGTGCCGGTAGGTCAGCGCCTCCAGCACGGTCGGCCCGCCGCCGGACCTGGCGAGCTCGGCGGCAGCCGCGACCGCCTCCTGCACCACCACGACGTCGTTGCCGTCGATGACATCAGCCGGGATGCCGTAGCCCGGCGCCCGGTCGGCCGCCGGGTTCGCCACGGCCGTCACGTCGCCGATCGGCGTGTACTCCATGTAGAGGTTGTTCTCGCAGATGAACAGCACCGGCAGCGCCCACACCGCGGCGATGTTGAGCGCCTCGTGGAAGGCGCCAATGTTGGTCGCGCCGTCACCGAAGAACGCGACCGCGACCTGGCCGGAGCCGCGCAGCCGCGCCGACCAGGCCGCCCCGGCCGCGATCGGCAGGTGCGCGCCGACGATCGCGTACGACCCGAGCATCCCGGCCGACGCCTTGGTGAGGTGCATCGACCCGCCCTTGGCCTTGCACAGCCCAGTGCCCTTGCTCATCAGCTCGGCCAGGCACTCCTCCGGCGTGGCGCCGCGTGCCATGGCGTGATGATGCCCCCGGTAGGTGGCGAACACGTAGTCGTCGGGCCGCAGCGCCGCGCTGGCGCCGACCGCGACGGCCTCATGGCCGGCCGCGAGGTGCGTCGTGCCCTTCACCAGCCCGGCCAAGAACAGATCGTGCGCCGCCTGCTCGGTGCGGCGGATCACCGCCATCTGCTCGTACAGGCCGAGCAGCCCGCCGCTGTCCAGGCTGGCGCAGCCGGCCGGGCTGGCGCCGTCGCCGGCGGCCGGGCTGGCGCCGTCGTCCGCGGCCGCCCCGAGAGTGTCAGTCTCCATCGCTGGTACCTCGCTCCCGGACGCGGCTACCCGATGATCCTAGCGAAGCCGTCTCCGGCCCGGCAGTCAGGAAATTGTGAACGGATCAGTCGGCCCCAGCCCCGATCCCGCCGCGCCGGCGTCGCGCTGCCCGAGTACTGCCAGCCGCCAGCCCCGGGGAGCATTGCCGGTGCCCTCAGGCTGCCGCCGGTGCCCTCACGGCCGGCCGGTGCCCTCACGGCCGGCTGGTACCCTCACGGCCGGCTGGTGCCCTCAGGCGCATGCGAGCTGCCCTGACGTATCGCCGCTCCCGCCGCATCAGCCGGCGAATAATCACCACATTCTTCACATATAACAGCCGCCATTGAAGATCATTTTAACTTATACCACTTTCTGCATGAAATTTCCGGACACCAAGTCGTATATTCCTCAAAGAATCCAGTATAAGTAGTGTACGCGCCATCTTCTGGCGGTCCGCAGAACTCTGCCAGCAGTTGGTCGCGGCGCAGCGATGTTCGCGAGATCACGCACCGGCCAGGTAGGAGCCGAGCCTGCGGACGATCGCGGAGACGACCGCATCATGGGCGTCTCCGTGTTCCACCGCCTTGGCGGGGCCGATGTCGAAGGCAGCCCGGCTCAGAGTCTGAGCGTCCGTGCCGATGACGAGGCGCACCTCGAGCGGTGCAGGGCCAGTGTCGTCCGGCTGGTCCGCGATGTCGAATACATAGATCCAGTCACTTGGGTGGGCGTCGTGGTCATCGAGCAGGCGCCAGGTGCCGTCTGGCTGCTGGTGAAGTTCTGGCGCACCGAGGAAGGGCTGCCATGAATCCCAGACTGGCTGCGGCAGCGCCAGGACGCATCCTGCGGAGGTATCGCTGCCGTGAGTGTCCGTGGTCTGGAGTTCGATCACGCCGTACTTGCCGACACGCAGGGACCCCGGAGTGGCCATGTCGTTCTTATCTGCCGAGGGCAATTCCACGACGGTAATATCAAACGAGAGTTCTGGTGATGCCAGGGTCTTCGACAGTCCGATCTCGCCGCCAAGCTTATCCTGGAAATACAGGAAGACACGTGGTCCTCCATCTCCATGCACTGCATCCAGGATGGCTGCTCGCTCAGATGCTTCCCTGAGGGCCAGGACCGGCCTGATGAGAACTGGCAGGTATCCGGGTATCTCGTAGAGTCGCCGGATCATGTCCGACAGCAGCGAGTCGTCCAGGGCTCGATAGGGGCACACCAGCCAGTCTTGGCGGGGGCCGTTGCTGGTGGCGCTGATGGTGCAGACACCTCGCGAGTTCTCGGCCTTTACGCAGTCCGTGCGTTTGTTGAGCGTGTCGGACAAGAACGGGCAGCGCCCGGCTGCCTGGTCGCTGACGGCGACGGGACTGACTGATACACCAGGAAAGATCCTGTGCCCGAACCATTCTGAGATGTGGGGGCGTGCGAGAGCACGTACGGCGGGGCCGGAAAGACTCTGTGCGGCTGGTTATCGTTCAACGTTGCATTGCTCTTTTGCTGGAGTCATCGCGCTAGCGGATCTGATCCAGATGGCTGATCAGTTCTCCCCGGTGGCCGAGGGCATCGACCGGACGCCGGCGGAAGGGATCAGCAAGCCGCTCGCCCAGCTTGCCAGCCAGGCAGCGGCCTACCTCGTCGGCAACGGCCTGGGCTAGCTGCACAGGCACCGCGTTGCCGACCTGGTCGTACTGGCTGGAGCGGTCACCATGGATGACGAACTTGTCCGGGAAGCCCTGGAGCCTGGCTGCCTCGCGGATCGTGATGGTTCGGTCCTGGTCTGGATGGGTGTACTCACCAGACTTGGGATCGCGGAACCGGGTGATGACGGCCCGCGGAACTCCGTCCCAGGTCATGCGCCGGTACCGGCGGGTGTGATCCTTGCGCAGGGCACGCTGCATGCTTCCGGGCAAGAGATCCCGCGGCAGATCGCGCCAGTCCTGGCCAGGGCGGAGAATGGCAAGACGGGCCAGATTGGCTGCGGACAGCCGGGCAGCGTAATGGTTGTGCAGCTCATCTCGCAGCCCGTCCCGCATCCCGGCCTGGTAGGCAGACGCAGGCGGCCCGACGTACTCAGTGACTTCTTCGCCGGCGCAGACGGCTGGCAGATCTGAGATGGCATCTCCCGTCGTGATGAAACCCTGCATTTGCTGCGCGGTGATGGTGCAGTTCGGAAGCAGATCGCCGATGGCTTCCCGGCCATGTGAAGGGCGCGGAAAGCCATAACCTGCCGGAATGCCCAGATCTCTGCGCCAGGCGACGATTATCAGGCGCCAGCGCATCTGCGGTACGCCGTACTGGGCGGCCAGCAACTCAGCACAAGCAGCCTCGTAGCCTTCGTCCTGCAGCCCTTGCAGGATCGCCCGCAGGTAGGCGCCTCCGGCCAGCGTGACGAGGCCGGGGACATTCTCGATCACCATGCATCGCGGTCGCAATCCGGCCGCGAGCCGCAGCACCTCCCGGAAGAGGTTATTGCGCTCATCCCACACCACCCGGGCCCCGATCATGGAGAACCCCTGGCACGGGGGACCAGCGAACATCACATCGAGTTCCCCGGTCGTAATGCTCGCCGCAGCCAGCACTTTCTCTACGTCCACTGTCCGCAAGTCGGCCGACAGGAACTCGCCCGGCAGATTCGCGCTGTGCGTCATCCCGTACGTAGGATGCGCATCCACGGCCAGCCGCAGGTCAAACCCGGCTCTGACCAGGCCCAGGGACGCCCCCCCAGCGCCGCAGAACAGGTCGACAGCAGTAGCCGGACTCACCATGCAAGCCTCCAACGGACCGGCACGTGGCCCGTGGACCTTCCAGCCCAAATGGCCCGTGTCGCGCTGGCATGGCGAAGGCACGCAGGCAGCCGCCATGCTGGTGAACAGATTGGGGCTCACCGTAGTCACCCGCACTGACACCGCGAGCTTCCACTCAGCGCGAGCCGCCCTCCGTTACGGCCCCCTCATCGTGGGCCGATGGCGCGCTGCTCGCGGGCCGCACCGGGCGGTGCGTGCGAGCCGGAGGAGAGTAACCAGCGCTGGCCTGGTAGCGGGAGGAACAATCCTGGCGTGCGCCGGGTTGGTCCCCACGCTGGCGATCGCCGGCCTGGGCCCTGAGGAGGCGGTGCCGGTGGACCGCGAAACGCTGCTTCGCGCGAGCGGCCGCAGCGACGCTGCCGGCACGTCAGGGATCGTCGTGGTCGCCCATGGCGGCCGGTCGGTCAGCCAGGCGCCGACCAGCCCGTTCCAGCTCAGCGTGCTGCGGATGGTGCCGGTCGCGCGGGCAATCAGCCGCGCAGTGCGCGGCGACGGCATCGAGGTCCGGCGACCGCGCTTCCAGCTCCGCGGCTGGAACGGCGCCGACGCCTCGCCGGTTGGTGACCTGACCGAGCTGCTCGACCAGATCTCGGCCGGCCCCTGGCCGGTGCCCGTCGTCATGATCGGCCATTCGATGGGGGCGCGCGCCGTGCTGCGCGCTGCTGGACATCCGCTGGTCTGCGCCGTGGCCGGGCTGGCGCCCTGGGTGCCGCCCGGCGAGCCCGTCGACCAGCTCGCCGGGCGACGGGTCCTGCTCGTGCACGGAAGCGCCGACCGCATCTGCGATCCGAGGCAGAGCTGGGCCTACGCGGAGCGTGCCCGCTCCGCCGGGCAGGTCGCGGCGATCGAGGTGCGGGGCAGCGGGCACGGCATGCTGCGCAGGGCGCGCCTCTGGCACCAGATCGCGGCCGAGTTCGCCCGGCTGTCTCTTCCGCTGCCCGCTGGCCAGGACGGGCTGCTCGCTGGCCAGGACGCCCGGCGCGCAAGCCAGGACGGTCGGCCCGCAGGCCAGGACGGCCGGCCCGCAGGCCAGGGCCCGGTCGCTGACGCCTTCGCGAGAGCCGCGGCCGGCCAGGGCCGCCTCGTCCTCTGACGCCGGTGAGCCCGGACCGCGTGGTGGCAGCCGTCGAAGGCAGGCGGCTGTCGCTCTCGAACCTCGGCAAGGTGCTGTATCCGGCGACCGGGTTCACCAAGGGTGAAGTGCTCGACTACTACTCCCGGATCGCCCCGGCGATGCTGCCGCACCTGCAGGACCGGCCGGTCACCTTCCGCCGGTTCCCGGACGGCACCGGCGGCAAGTCGTTCGTCGAGAAGCACGTGCCATCGCACGCGCCAGAGTGGGTCCAGACCGTCAGGGTGCCCTCGTCGGGCACCGGGCACGGGTGGGGCAGTTCCCCCGCCGGGGAGGTCGAGTACGCCGTCGTGGCTGACCAGCCGACGCTGATCTGGGCGGCGAATCTCGCCGTCATCGAGTTCCACGTGCCGCTCTGGCGGGCCGGGCGCCGCCGCACGCTGCCGGGCTCGCCTGATCACCTGGTCTTCGACCTCGACCCGGGCCCGGGAACCTCGATCGTGGAGTGCTGCCGTGTCGCGACCTGGATCGCGGCCCGCCTGACTGACCGGGACCGTGAGCCGCTGGCGAAGGCGAGCGGGTCGAAGGGCCTCCAGCTCTACCTCCGCCTGCCCGCCCGCACCGGCTGGGACGCGGCTCGCGAGCGCGCGCTCCGGCTCGCTCAGGCGGTGGCGAAGGATCACCCCGAGCTTGTCGTGACGAGCATGAAGAAGGATCTGCGCCACGGCCGGGTGCTCATCGACTGGAGCCAGAACCACCCGGCCAAGACGACGGTCGCCGTCTACTCGCTGCGGGGCACCGCCGATCCGTCGGTGTCCGCTCCGGTCAGCTGGGACGAGGTCCGCGACTGTGAGCGTGGCGGCGACCCGCAGCGGCTGCGGTTCACCCCGCAGCAGGTGCTCGACCGCGTGCAGCGCCGTGGCGATCTCTTCGCGTCCCTCGCCTCACCGGTCACCCGGTGACCTGGTTGACCGCCGTGAGCCGAATTCGGGAATTACGCGGCCGTCGGCGCCAGTGCCGCCCCCGCCTCACGGAGCCGGGGCAGTGCTGGAAGCCAGCCGGGCCAGCGGCACCCGCGCAGGCCCGGCTGGCTGGCATGCAGGCTCAGAACGTCCGGATGGCGATCTCGGCTGGCGCGGCCAGCAGCCCCGTGATCTCGTCGTCCAGGCGGGTGAGCGTGATGGAGGTGCCGGCCATGTCCAGCGAGGTGCAGTACTCGCCGACGTAGTTGCGCCGCACGTTGATCCCGCGCTTGGCCAGCTGCTCGTGCGCGTAGCCGTAGAGGATGTACAGCTCGCTGATCGGCGTGCCGCCCAGGCCGTTGACCATCAGCGCCACGTCGTCGCCCTGGCTGAACGGCAGGTCGGTCACGACCGCCTCGAGCAGCTCGTCAACGATCGCGTTGGCGCTGGCCAGCTTCTCCCGGCGGCGGCCGGGCTCGCCGTGGATCCCGACACCCATCTCCATCTCGTCGTCGCCGAGCTCGAACAGCGGCGAGCCCTTAGCCGGCGGGGTGCACGAGGTCAGCGCCATGCCCATCGTCCTGGTCACGGAGTTCACCTTGTTGCCGATGCGCAGCAGTTCGGCGAGATCCGCGCCCTGCTCGGACGCCGCGCCGACCGCCTTGATCACGAAGAAGTTCCCGGCCACGCCGCGGCGCCCGACGGTGTAGGTGGAGTCCTTCACCGCGACGTCGTCGTCGACCAGCAGCGTCTCGATCGTGACGCCGTCGGCCTCCGCCATCTCCTTGCCCATCTCGAAGGCCATCCGGTCGCCGGTGTAATTGTTGATGATGTGCAGCACGCCCTTGGGCGTGTTCAGCAGCTTGCTGGTCTCCAGCACGTAGTCCATCGGCGGCGCGGCGAACACATCCCCCGGGCAGGCCGCATCCAGCATGCCCTTGCCAACGATCATCACGTGCGCCGGCTCGTGGCCGGACCCGGATCCCTGGATGACGGATACCTTGTCGTCGCTGGGCGCGTCGGCCCGCATGATCAGGTTGTACGCCGGCACGTACTTCAGCGTGCCGGGGTTGGCCAGCGCGATGCCCTTGAGCATCTCGGGCACGAACTGCTGCGGGTCGTTAACGAACTTCTTCATAGCCCAACCTCCGTTGGTCAGGACCGGGCCGGGCGATCCGGCCGCTGGTCGGCGAGCGTCATATCAGGACTAGGCCGGGCGATCCGGCCGCTGGTCGGCGAGCGTCATATCAGGACTAGGCCGGGCGATCCGGCCGCTGGTCGGCGAGCATCACATCAGGATTCAGCCGGCGATTCAGGCCACTGCTCGGCGACTGCCTCGAGGAACACGGCGACGGCGACGGCGCCCGCGTCGAGCGTGCCGATGCTGCGCTCGCCGGTGTAGCTCGCGCGCCCCCGCATGGCCTGCATGTTTCGCGTCGCCTCGGCACTCTCGCGCGCGGTGCCCGCCGCCGCGCGCAGCGCGGTGCCCGCGTCGGACTTCGCGGCGACGTGCTCCTCGATCGTGTCGACCGCCGGGACGAGCGCGTCGAGCAGCGTCTTATCACCAACGTCGGACTTGCCGCGGGCCTTGATCCCCTCGATGGAGGCCCGCAGCATGGCGACGACCTGCTCGGGTTCGAGGCTGGTGACGGGGCCGGCGGTGGTCGCGGCGCGCAGCAGCGCCGTCCCCCAGATCGGGCCCGACGTGCCGCCGATCCGGCTGGTGATGACCACGGCGATCTTCTTCAGGAACGTGCCAATGTCGGCGCGGTCGAAGCTGTCCCAGTCCTGCAGTACCAGTTCGAAGCCGCGTGCCATCGAGTAGCCGAAGTCACCATCGCCGACCACGGCGTCTAGGTCGCCAAAGTACTTCTCGTTGTCGACGGCGGTCTGCGCCATGGTGCGCACCACCACCTCAACGTCGCCGAGGCTGGCAGTAGACATGAGCGCTCCTTGGTTTCCGGGCGGTGTTTCCGGGCGGTTGGTTCGGCGGTGGTTACGGGTGGTTGGCTACGGGTGGTTGGGTTTCGGGTGGTTGGGTTTCGGGTGGTTGGGCTTGTGGCGTCTGGTTCCGGATGGTTTGAGTTTCTGGCAGTTCGCTTTCGGGCGGTTCGCTTTCGGGCGGTTCGCTTCGGCGGCCGGGCTTCGCCGGGCGCCGCTGCCGCCGCCGCGGGCGGCGAGCGGCGGCCCGGGCGACGGCTACGGGGGAAGGGTCGCGGCCAGGTCCGCCACGGTGATCCAGGCTCCCGGCCGCGCGCGGCTGCGGTTGGCGAGGACGGTGGTCTGCTCGCCTCCCGGGTCGCCCAGCGAGCTGATCACAAGCGCGGCCTCGCTGAAGTCCTCGTGCTCGGTGAAGCCGTTCACGGTGACGACACAGGTCGCGCCAGCCCCGACGGCCGCCCGCATCCCGTTCCTTGAGTCCTCCACGACGACCGCGCGATCGGCCGGAACGTCCAGTTCCTTGAGGGCGAGCAGGTAAATATCCGGTGCCGGCTTCTTCTGCGGCACCATGTCGCCGGCGAACACCCCGAAGGCGCGGGCCTGCTCGGGCCCCACGGAATGCTCAAGGGTCGCCCGGACGGAGGCCTCCGCCGACGTGGACGCGACGGCGAGCCGCCAGCCGCCCGCGATCGCCTCGGCGGCCACCCGGGCGATGCCGGGCCGGGGCACGACCGCGCCGGACGCCACCAGCTCGGCGTAGATCTCGGTCTTGCGCCGGTGCCAGGCGGCGACGGCCGCCTGCTGCGCCCCGGGGTCGGCAGGCAGCCCGGCCGCGGCGATGAACTCGGGCGTGAGCAGACTGGCCATCCGCTCCTTGCCGCCGCCGATCTGCAGTTTCTCCAGGTAGTCCGAGGCGCTCCAGCGCACCGGGAGGCCGAATTCCTCGAAGGTCCTGTTGAACGCGGGCAGGTGCCCGTACCGCTCGGTGTCGGCGAGCACGCCGTCGCAGTCGAAGACCAGCGCCCTGGGGGCCGGCATGGCGGTCATGGCCGGCTCACCACGCCTTGCCGGCGCTGCCGAACCGGCGGATGTGCGCGGCGGCCATCTCCTTGACGGCGGACCGGGTCGCGTCGAACAGCGACGGCGGGTCCCAGCTGCCGCGTTCCTCGGCCCCGCGCAGGAACGCCAGGCTGGACTGCATGTAGGTGACCTTGAGCGCCGTGGAGATGTTCACCTTGGCGCAGCCGCGGCTGATCAGGTCCGTGAACTGCGCGTCGGTCAGGCCGGTACCGCCGTGCAGGGCGATCGGGATGGGCTCAGCCGCGACGATGTCGGAGACGCGCTGGGCGTCCAGATGCGGCTCGGCGTGGTACACCCCGTGCGCGTTCCCGATGGCGGGGGCGAAGACCGTGATGCCGGTCGCCCGGATGAACTCAAGGGCCGTCGGCAGCGACTCGCGCTGCGCCACCTCGTCAGAGCCAATGCCGTCCTCGACGCCGGTGATGGACTCGATCTCGCCCTCGACGTCCGCGCCGTACGACCTGGCCTCGGCCACGACCTCGACCGTCTGCCGCTGGTTCTCCTGCACGGGCAGGGACGAGGCGTCGAACAGCACGGAGTTCCAGCCCCTGGCCAGGCAGCTGGAGATGACGCCGCGGTCCGGGCAGTGGTCCAGGTGCAGGCTGACGGGCACGTCGATGCCGGACGTGAGTTCCCGCCACATGGCGTACAGCAGATCAGTCCCGATCGAGCGAACGGTCTTCACCGAGGTCTGGACGATCACCGGGGCATGCAGCTCGACGGCCGCCGCGAGCACGGCCTCCAGGGTCAGGTCGTTCACGACGTTGATCGCCGCGACGCCATAGCGCTCGGCGAACGCGCGATCCACGATGGCCTTGAGCGGGACGACTGGCAAGCCGCTACCTCCTTGGAGGGACACCGGCGAAGTTACGCGGCCGGCGGCAATCCCGGATCGGGGGAAGTCCTCATCTCAGTGGAGGGTTTCCCCTACCGCCGGGCCCGGGCGGGCCGTCCCGCGCGTGCGGTCTCATCGCGCGCGGGCGTGTCAGGCCTGACCGGCGGCCTCATCGCGCGCGGGCGTGTCCGGCCTGGGCGGCGAGCTTATCGCGCGCGGGAGCGTCCGGCCTGGGCGGCGAGCTCATCGCGCGCGGGCGCGTCCGGCCTGGGCGGCCAGCTCGGTCCGGTTCCGCGCTCCGGTCTTGCGCAGCACGGCGCCGGCGTGCTTTTCCACCGTCTTGACCGAGAGCACCAGCTTCTCGGCGATCAGCTTGTCCGGCAGCCCAAGCTCCATCAGCTTGCGCACCTCGCGCTCCCGATCGGTCAGCGGAATCTCGAGGGCGTCGCCTCGCAGGCCCTGGTGCAACTGCCGCAGTACCGGGCCGGACAGGATCGCCTGGCCGCGGCCGGCCGCCACCACGGCCCGGGCCAGTCCGGGGCCATCGATGCCCGTGTCCACGCAGCCGCGAGCGCCGGCCCGCATCGCGTCCGCGACTCGCTCGTCGTCATCCACGTTGCAAAGCGCCACCACGGCCAGGCCCGGATCCTGGCTGAGCAGCAGCCGAACCACGCCCGTCCCGTCGGCGGCCGCCAGGCCGAGGTCGGCCAGCACCACGTCGGGGCGCAGCGCGAGGCATGCGTCCAGCGCCTCGCCGGCCGTTCCCGCCTCGCTGACCAGGTCGATTCCCGGCTCGGTCCACGACAGCAGCCGCGACAGCCCGGCCCGCAGGGCCGGCTGGCCCGCCGCGACGAGCACGCGCAGATGCGGACCCGCCGCCGTGGCCTGATCGCGGGCATACGGGAAGCGAGCGCGGATCCGGGTGCCCCAGCCAGGCAGCGAATCGACGTCGAGAGTCCCGCCGAGATCCCTGGCGCGCTCGGTCATCGCGCGCAGCCCGAACCGGTCACCCAGCGAGTCGGCCTGCGGGTCAAAGCCCTCCCCGTCGTCCTGCACCAGCAGCGAGACGGCCTCGCGCTCGTAGACCAGGCCCAGCCTGGCCGAGCGCGCGCGGGCGTGCCGCACGATGTTCGTCAGCGCCTCCCGCGCGATGCGGAGCACCTCGCGCGCCACCCGGCCGTCCAGCGCGATGGCGGCGCCCGCCGACACGAACCGCACTTCCAGCCTGCCGGTGCTCTCCGCCCAGCTGGCCTCCGATTGCAGCGCGGCGGGCAGCGTGCGCCCGTCCAGCGGTGATGAGGCCAGCCCGAGCAGCGTCAGCCTGGCTTCCACGAGCGCGTCCCTCGCCGCCGCGCTGGCCTGCCGCAGCAGGGGAGCGACCCCGGCCGGGTCTGCCGTGCGAGCGCCAGCAGAAGCGCCAGCAGATCTGTCAGATCCGTTCGCCAGGTCAGATCCGTGCCCCGGGTCAGGTCCTTGCCGTGCACCTTCGGTGAGGCGCTGCTCGGCCGCCTCCAGGTGCACGCGAACGCTGACCAGCCGCTGCGTGATCGTGTCATGGACCTCATGGAGCAGCCGGTCACGCTCGGCGGCGGCGGCCTCGGCCCGGGCCCGCTCCTCCGCCTGCTCATGCATGCGGGCGTTGGCGAGCGCGATCGCGGCATGCTTCGCGAACAGCTGCAGCAGCCGGGCATCGGCCGGGCCGAACGAGCGCCGCGCGTCGCGGCTGAAGACGATGCAGGCGCCGATGATGCGCCCGCGCCATTCGAGCGGCACGCCGATCACGCCTCGCAGCGTGGCCCGTGCAGCGGGCGCGACGTGACCGCCGCGGACGTCGCTGTACCTGGCGAACCAGGCTGGCCCCCGGCGCGCCACCACGACCCCGGTCATTCCCTCGGTGAGCGGGAAGACCTGGCCGGACTGGCAGGCGACGCCGATGTCGGCTTCCTTGCGGTACGTGCCGGCCGCCTCGTCGACGCTGCAGATCGAGCCGGCGTCGCAGCCGAGCAGTTCGGTGCAGTGGAGCAGGATCCGCTCCAGCAGCGGGCGCAGCGAGAACTCGCCCGCCAGGTCCTCGGCGACCGCGATCAAGCTTGCCGCGCGGGCCCCGGCCGGATCCTCGTCGCCGCGCTGCGGCCCGGCGGCCAGAGAGCCGGGAACCGGGACCGGGCGTGTCAGCGTGCTGCTCCTGGTCATCGGCACCACGGAGCGGTCGCCGTCAGGTGCTGCCGACGCGGGCGCCTGGTAGTCCTCTCTTCGCGCCAGCGGGTCCTGCAGTCCTCGTATCGCGCCAGGTCCGTCACGTCGATGTCCGGCAGGACGCGGGGCCGTCATGTCCACAGTGTGCGCCTTTACAGAGCCGGCTGTCTGTGCCAGATCGTACCGACCTGCGGACCTCATCTGATGATCTTCCCCGCCCGATCGTCTCGGCGCACATTGCGGACAACGACGGCGACCTTTCCGCCGCGGCCGGCTACCTGGAAATGCCGCTCGGCCTCGTGCAGGCCGCGGCGGCGTACTACGGCGCCTACCCCGGCGAGATCGACCAGTGGATCGAGCTCAACGAGCAGGACACCGCGCAGGCGCATGCGGCATTCACGGCTGGGCAGGCAGCCGTCCGGCCGTGAAACTGCTGCTCGACGAGATGCTGTCGCCCGCCATCGCACGCGAACTGCGGGCACGTGGCCACGACGTCGAATCGATCACCGGGCACCCCGACCGCGAGGCACTCCCCGACCCCGATGTGATGGCCCTGGCCCGCGCCGAGCACCGCGCCGTCGTCACCGACAACCTGCGCGATTACCGGCCCCTGCACAACGACGCCATCATTCCCGGCGGCCCCGGCGACTACGGCATGATCTTCATGCCGGGCACCTACCGCCGCACCAAGAGTGACGCTGGCCGCATCATCGCAGCGCTCGAAGCCAAGCTCCACTGCTACACAGGCGAGGACGACCTGGCCAACGGCGAAGACTGGCTATAGGCGCGAAGCACGGGCCGCGCCGCTGCGGTCACGCCTGACCCCGCCAGCGTTGCAGCCCGGCGTGCCCGATCGGCGCGCCCGCCGCCGGACCCAACGCCATAATGTCTTCGCCAGGACGGCTGACCAGGGCGGATCGGCCATTACAGGAGCCTGGGCCCGGCGGGCCGGCGCGGTTGGGGGGTCCGGTCGCTCTCGGATCCCCCCGTCGGTCTTGGGAGGCGGCTCGGTCTTGGAATGCGGCTCGGTCTTGGGGGGCGGCTCAAAGGCGCCGCGGCTGCCGCCGTCAGGGTCTGGCACGGTCCTGGGCACGCGAAGCGCAGCAGCGGGCCGCAGCTTGCTGGGCCCGGGGATGGCCTGCCGCCCGGGGATCCGCCTGGGCAGCGGTGCCGGAGCGATAGCGGGGCCCGCGGCGCGCGCCTGGACGGGCTCAGGGCCGGCGGGCTCAGGGCCGGCGGGCTCAGGGCCGGTCGGCTGGGTGGTCCCAGTGCCGTCGCTGTGCTCGCGGGTGGGGGAGCGCGCCTGGACGGGCTGTGCGTCGGCCGCTGGGCTTGGCGCGGCCTCGAATGCCTGCACAGCCCCGAGTGCATGCTGCGCTGCGGGGCCCGGGGCGCTCTCGCCAATGGCCGGACCGCCGCGCTGCCGCCGGTCCGGCAGGTCCGGGTCCGGCAGGTCGGTGCCCTGCTCGCCGCGGCCAGGTCTCAGCCTGCCGTTGAGCCTCCGCGGGTACGGCGGCAGCTCCCTTTTCTGCTCGGCCATCCTGAACCCCCACGAGCCGGGTAAGGGGACAAACCTGGCTCGATCTATACAGCCGAGCACACGATGGCCGTTAGAGTCAGCCGAATAGGGAAATGACCTTCGAGCTCCGCATGCTCCTGAGGAGCCGGCCCGGGCCAGTCCGGAGACGGCCGGGTCGGCGCGCGGGCGCACCGTTCGGCCGCCGGGGGGCGGTAATCCCGCCGGCCGCCGGGGGCGGCAGTCCCGCCGGCCGCCGGGGGCGGCAGTCCCGCCGGCCGCCGGGGGACGGCAGACCCGTCAGCCGCCGGGGGCGGTGATCCCGTTAGCCGCCGGGGGCGACAATCCCGTATTCGTGGATCTTGCGGTAGATGGTCGCCCGGGACATGCCCAGCGCCCCGGCGGCCTTGACCTTGCTGCCGTCGTGATCCAGCAGGCTTGCCACGATGGCGTCGCGCTCCATGGACTCCAGCGGGCTGAGCAGCCTGCGGCTCACCGTCCAGCACTCCGGCGGGAGGTCGGCCGGCCGGATCGAGCCGCTGCGCCGGTACTGCACGACTCGCCTGAGTACCTGCCAGAGCTGCTCGGTATTGCCGGGCCAGTTGGACCGGAGCAGGAGCTGCATCGCCTCGGCCGAGCACGCCAGCGTGCCGCGGCCGTTGAGCTTCGCTAGGAAGAAGGGCACCAGCTCGTGCAGATCCTCGATGTGATGGCGGAGCGGGGGAAGCTCGACCGTGCTCGGTAGGAACCGGAGCAGCTCGGCCAGGTCCGCACTCACCCGCGGCTCGCTCAGGGTGACCGCCACCCACAATGACTCCGCACGGCCGGCGGCGACCGCCTCCTCCAGCGCAGCCGCCACGGCGTGCAGCTGGCTGGCGCTCAGCCGGTCGACGTGCCGGATCACCAGGCTGCCCGTGCTGTCCAGCAGCTCATCGCGCGCCCCGGGCAGCCAGTCCTGGCCGCCGGCGTCCGCCGCGTCGAGCACCCGGAAGCGGCCGGTCGGGTTGCGCCGCTGGTGCACGGCCCGGAGCACGGCCAGCTTGCCGGTGCCGGGCTCGCCCTGCAGCGCGAGCCACTCGTCCGAGCCGTAAATCGTGTCCACCTGGTTGCAGCCGCGCAGCCACAGCGCACCAGAGCCGACCAGGCCCGGGAGGAAGATCCGGATCTGCGCCGCTGCCCCCGCCCCGGCGCCCGCGTCCAGCGCCTGCTGCCTGCCGGGCTCGATGAGCTTCACGTGCACGATGCCGCCAGTGCCCCGGTCATCACCGTGCACGGGCCGGCAGTGCATCCGCGCCATCAGGCCGGTCGGCAGTTCCGCCATAACCGCGCCCGGGTTCCGGCTGGCCAGTGCCTCGGCCGCCTGCCCCAGCAGCACGACCTGGTCGCCGGGATCGAGCACCTGCCGGGCGTAGTCGTTCATCATCACGATGTCGTTGTTGAGCGCGAGCACGATTCCGGTGGTGCGCCGGCAGGCCCGCAGGTACTCCTGCAGCAGCTCGAATTCACGCTCGCCGCTGCCGGTGAGCAGCGCCTGGGTGATCTGGTCGGCCGTGGTCTTGGCGAGCGCGATCAGCAGCGCATCGGCGTCCTTGCGCCAGCAGGTCAGGTCAACGGCGCCGACCGTCTTGCCGGAGATGGGGTGGTGGATCGGCACCCCCGCGCAGGCAAGATCCTCCAGGTGCTCGGCGTAGTGCTCGTGGCCGAACACGTGCATCGGCCGGCCGCCCTCCAGCGCCGTGCCGATCCCGTTGGTCCCGACGAACTCCTCGGCGTAGCTGAAACCCGGTGCGAGCTGGACGCTGTCCAGGTGCCGGTCCAGATCGTGATCGGCGGCGAGCCGGGTGAGCACTACCCCGGCCGCGTCCGTCAGGATGATGCTGATCGGCTGGCCGTCCAGGTGCTCTTTCAGCTGCCCGAGCACCGGCATGGCGCTGCGGGTCAGCGGGGTGTCGAGGTCCGGGTCGCGGACGTAGGACAGGTCGATGCGGTCGGCCGCCACGTTGAGCCGGCGAGATCGCCACCAGGACGCCAGGATCGTATCGCGCACCTGGCCAGGCTCGACCTTCTCCGCGGTCAGGAACCGCTCCCGGGTCTTGGCCAGCCGGTCACCGCCGGCCATCAGCCGCTCGCGTCTCCTGGCCCGCCGGTCGCTGCCTGCCGAATCACGGCGCGACGATACTGCCCGCGGCACGGGCGCCTCCCTAATCCCCGGTGGGCCGGGGGTTGAGTCCCTGGGTGGCGCTTGGGGGTTGCTTCGTGTTCCAAGATAAGCACGACTTTGGCGGTCCGCGTCTCATGTTGAGACCTCTTTTTTACGCCGAGAGCCATTTGATGCTGTGACGGCCCGCGTCGATCTCAGGGTATGGAGGTGCCAGATGGACCGGCCGGAAGATCAGCGGGACGAGACCTTCAACCCGTGGAGCATCGTTAATCTCGTTTTTCACCATCTGGCCGATCACGGCCTCCACCCCGTGCTCGGCAGCGCCGGCGACCCGGGCCTCCCGGCGGCGCAGCTGCTGATCGCGCTCGGGATCGAGCCGGCTCCGGAGGGAAACCGCCAGGCATCCCGGGACGTCCAGCAGCATCTCGCCGAGATCAGGGCCGCCGTCTTCGGCGACGGCCGATCTGGCGAGAGCTGACCGGGTGCCGCGGGCGCCCGGCTGGCCGCCGGAGGGTCCCAGGCCAGGGCACTGTCTCATGTTGAGAGCGCCAGATCCGCCGGCAGGAGTTGTGATTCACACGACAGAGCATTTTCGGGCGCGCAGGACTCGTGCGTCCGGCGGCGGGGTGTAACGCCCCGCCGGAAGCAAGGATCAAGGCTGCAGGCGGGCTGTCTCAGCCAACCCAAAGGAAGGGCGAGGGGTGACTATGAGTCGCCAGAGCGTGGCCAAGGCCCACCAGAAGATCCAGGAGCTGTCCTGGGAACCGCAGTACCACGAGCCGGTGTCGCAGTACGGCACCGACTACACATTCGAGAAGTCGCAGAAGAAGGACCCGCTTAAGCAGGTTCTGCGGTCGTACTTCCCGATGCAAGAGGAAAAAGATCACCGGGTCTACGGTGCCTCCGATGGTGCGATTCGCGGCAATATGTTCCGCCAGGTGCAGGAGCGCTGGCTGGAATGGCAGAAGCTGTTCCTGAGCATCATCCCGCTGCCCGAGGTATCCGCGGCCAGGGCAATGCCGCTGCTGTTCCGCACGGTCCCCAACCCGGAGCTGCACAACGGCCAGGCGATCCAGATGATCGACGAGGTACGGCACTCGACGATCCAGCAGAACCTCAAGCGCCTGTACATGAACAACTACATCGACCCGGCCGGCTTCAACAGCAGCCTGCGGAACTTCCACAACGACTACTGCGGGTCGATCGGGCGGCAGTTCGCCGAGGGCTTCATCACCGGTGACGCGATCACCGCGGCGAGCATCTACCTGACGATCGTGGCGGAGACGGCGTTCACGAACACGCTGTTCGTGGCCATGCCGGCCGAGGCCGCCGCGAACGGCGACTACCTGCTGCCGACCGTGTTCCACTCGGTGCAGTCGGACGAGTCGCGGCACATCAGCAACGGCTACGCCACGCTGCTGATGGCGCTGGCCGACGAGGGCAACCACCAGCTGCTCGAGCGTGACCTGCGTTACGCCTGGTGGAACAACCACCGGGTGGTGGACGCGGCCATCGGCACGTTCATCGAGTACGGCACCAAGGACCGCCGCAAGGACCGCGAGTCCTACGCCGAGATGTGGCGGCGGTGGATCTACGACGACTACTACCGCAGCTACCTCGTGCCGCTGGAGAAGTACGGCCTGGTCATCCCGCACGACCTCATCGAGGAGGCCTGGAACCAGATCTGGAACAAGGGCTACGTCCACGAGGTCGCGCAGTTCTTCGCCACCGGCTGGCTGGCGAACTACTGGCGGATCGACCCGATGACCGACAAGGACTTCGAGTGGTTCGAGTACAAGTACCCGGGCTGGTACGACAAGTACGGCAAGTGGTGGGAGAACTACAACCGCCTCTCGGTCGCGAACGGGCATAACCCGATCGTGGGCGAGAACGTGGACTACGTGTACCCGCACCGCTGCTGGACCTGCATGGTGCCCTGCCTGGTCCGCGAGGACATGGTCATGGACGAGGTCGACGGCCAGGTCCGGACCTACTGCCACGAGGAATGCCGCTGGACCGACGTGACCGCCTTCCGGCCGACCTACCAGGGTCGCGAGACCCCGAACATGGGGCAGCTGATCGGCAAGCGCGAGTGGGAGACCCTGTACCACGGCTGGAACTGGGCCGACGTGGTCAAGGACATGGGCTACGTGCGTGACGACGGCAAGACGATGGTCGCGCAGCCGCACCTGAATCTCGACCCGAAGAAGATGTGGACGCTCGATCACCTGCGCAAGATGGGCCCGGTGCTGAGCCCGAACGTGCTGCTGAACGAGATGACGCCGGAGCAGCGGGCCGCGTTCCACGCGGATTACATCCGGCAGGGCCCGGCCGGACGGCCGGCCCCCGCGGACGCCTGACCGGCGGCCCGTTAGCGAGCAGGCAGGAGGGCCAGGCGGCCCCGTGCCCCTGGCCCTCCGTGCCTGCTCGCCCCGTCCGCCCGTTCGTGCCCGCAGCGCAGTTATCCGAGGAAGCAATGGCCGATAAGCATGTCGTGCGATTCGAGCCGGTCGGCATCGAGATCGAGGTCAGCGAGGACCAGACGATCCTGCGCGCGGCCGCCGAGCAGGGCATCATGCTCATGCACGGCTGCAAGGAGGGCCAGTGCTCCTCCTGCAAGTCCTTCGTCCTCGACGGTGAGGACATCGAGCTGGAAAAGTACTCCACCTTCGCGCTGCCCGACTACGAGAAGGAGGAGGGCTTCACGCTGCTGTGCCGGGCGCACCCGTATGAGGACCTGACGATCGAGCTGCTCAACTTCGACGAGGACATGATCCGCTCGGGCCTGCCGATCGTCGAGGCGGTGGCCGAGGTCGTGTCCAACGAGCCGGTCACGCACGACATGCGGCACCTCGTGCTGCGCCTGGTGGAGCCGGAGGAGATCAAGTACTTCCCCGGCCAGTACGTCGACATCAGGGTGCCCGGCACCGATGAGACCCGCTCGTTCTCGATGGCGAACACCTCAAGCCGGGACGGCGGGCTGCTGGAGTTCGTGATCAAGATCTACCCGGACGGCCTGTTCTCGCACTTCCTGGATACTCAGGTGGCTATCGGCGACAGGCTGGAACTCACCGGGCCGTTCGGGGTCTTCACCCTGCGCGAGGGCTTCGAAACGGACCTGGTCTTCGTCGGCGGCGGCGCGGGCATGGCCCCGATCCTGTCGCTGCTGCGATCGATGGCCGAGCGTGGACTACAGCGTAAAGCAACGTTCTTCTATGGCGCTCGCGGGCTCAGGGACCTGTGCTTCGAGGCGGAACTGCGCGAGCTTGAGCAGACGATGCCCGGCTTCAGGTACGTGCCCGCGCTGTCCGAGCCCGCGGACGGCGACCGCTGGGAGGGCGAGACCGGCCTGATCACCGACGTGGTCAAGCGGCTGGCGGGCGAGCTCAAGGGCTCGCACGCCTATGTCTGCGGCCCGCCGCCGATGGTGGAGGCCGCGATGCCGGTGCTGGCCACGGCCGGAGTCGAGGACAAGCGCATCTACTACGACAAGTTCACCACGACCGCTGACCCGCAGCAGTGAGGAGGCGGCCGAATCACGACGTTTGACTGGCGGCTCGTCCGGTGGCGACATCGGCCGTACTCGAAGGTGAGAGAGAGATCTGATGACAACTTCGGAAGAACGCAGCTTGCCCAAGCCTGAATTCACCGACGCGGAGGCCGGGGCCAGGGAGTTCCCTGACTCGACCGCTCGCAGGTTCAACTACTACACCCCCCAGAAGCGCAAGCAATCGCACTACGAGGACGTGACGGTCGAGGTCCAGCCCGACCCGAGGCACTACCTCGCGCAGGGCTGGTTCTACGGGTTCTCCGACGGCCGCGGCGGCTACCCGCTGGACTGGACCGCGCTCAAGGCGTGGGGATCCGACCGGCCGGAGCCGGCCCGGTTCCCCGGATCCGGCGGCAAGGGCTACGACTGGCCGGCCCTCGGCTGGCATGAGTTCCGCGACCCGAACGAGGAGTGGGAACTCACCTTCTACCGCTATAACTCCAACGTCGTGCGGCAGCTCAACCAGAACATCGACGCGGCCCGGCAGTCGAAGGCGTTCGAGCAGTGGAACCCCAACTGGGTGCGGTTCGTGGAGCGCCACATCGGCGCCTGGATGCACGTGGACCACGGGCTCGGCCTGTACCTCTTCGCGAACGCCAACCGCCGCGCGCCGACGAACATGCACAACAACGCGATCTCGGTGAACAGCATGCACAGGATCAGGGCGGCGCAGGATCTCGCGCTGTACAACCTGACGCTGAGCGAGGAGATCGAGTCATTCGACGGGTCCGCGCACATCGAGACCTGGAACAACGACCACGCCTGGCAGGGCGTCCGCGAAGTCGCCGAGCAGCTCACCGCGATCGACGACTGGTGCGAGGCGATCTTCGCCGCGAACGTGGTGTTCGAGCCGCTCGTCGGCGAGCTGTTCCGCAGCCAGCTGGTGCAGCAGGCCGCGCCGCGCAACGGCGACTTCGTCACTCCCACGGTCGTCGGCGCGGAGGAGTACGACTACGCCGAGCGGGATCTGCGCTACACCAGGTCGATGTTCGAGCTGCTCACCAGCGACCGCGAGTTCGCCGACCACAACAAGGCGCAGCTGGACCAGTGGCTCTCGGTCTGGGTGCCGCGTGCCATCGCGGCCTCCAGGACGC
Source organism: Streptosporangiaceae bacterium (assembly GCA_050013415.1). GTDB lineage: Bacteria > Actinomycetota > Actinomycetes > Streptosporangiales > Streptosporangiaceae > Palsa-506. The sequence goes on from JBEKFH010000012.1 coordinate 28,052, forward strand.
TGCAGCCGATCTGGTCGCAGCCCGACTCCAAGCCACCCCGGTTCGAGGATGGCCTGGACCGCCAGAAGAGCCGGTTCAGCGGCATCCTGTCCGATCTCGGCCTCGACACACCGAAGGAGCTGTCGCAGTGACTACGACGTTTACGACGGCAGAAAGCCCGTTCAAGTCCGACAACACCGCCTCCAACCAGTGCGGCGTCACGCTGATGAACAACCAGGTCGGCTCCGTCATGGCGCAGGTCATGAGCACCAAGCCGAACGTGACCGTGCGGCCGCTGCCGTCCATGATCCGGGTGGACGCGGTCAGGCGGATGGATTTCGTCTACGACGAGATCTCCGAGGCGCTCGGCGAGGAGCCCGGCTTCTTCGACGCCGCCGAGTTCGAGGAGAACATGTCCACGCACTACGGCCGGATGATCCACGAGGACGACCGGACCATCATGTTCGCGAACCCGGAGGACGCGGCCGAGTACATCGGATTCGACCTGACGGCCGGCTAGGCCTTGCGGTTGCCGGGCCCATCGGCTGTGCTAGGAGCTAGCAGCCGCTGGGCCCGGAGCCCGCGGGGGAAACGGCATCCGCGGGGCAGTACTGATCTTAAGCCCACAATGAGGAGGAAAAGTGTACGAAAAGGACGGCGAGAAGTACTTTGTTGTCGACAGCCATATGCACTTCTGGAACGCCGCGCCGGACAACTGGGTGCCGGGCCACGAGCAGTACGCCGAGGGCTGGATCAACTGCTTCCACGCCTACATGGGCCTAGGCCCGGCGGAAACCCACTGGTCGATCGAGCACTTCCAGAAGTACTCCGAGGACGACCTGATGAAGGACGTCTTCGAGGACGGGCACGTCGACGTGGCGATCTTCCAGCCCACGTACCTGAAGGAGTGGTACAAGGAGGGCTTCAACACCACGGCGCGCAACGCCGCCCTGGCGGAGAAGCACCCCGGCAAGCTCATCTCGAACACCCGCTTCGATCCCCGCGACGGTGACGTGGGCCTGGAGCAGCTCAGGGCCGACGTGGAGCGCTACGGGTCCAAGGGCGTCAAGCTCTACACCGCCGAGTGGAACAACGGCTCGCGCGGCTACAAGCTCAGCGACCCGGCCGCGTACCGGTTCCTTGAGGCCGCCCAGGAGCTCGGGATCAAGAACATCCACGTGCACAAGGGCCCGACGATCTGGCCGCTGGACAAGGATGCCTTCGACGTCTCCGACATCGACCATGCGGCCACGGACTTCCAGGGCCTGAACTTCATCGTCGAGCACGTGGGGCTGCCGCGGATCGAGGACTTCTGCTTCATGGCGACGCAGGAGCCGAACGTCTACGCCGGCCTGTCGGTGGTCATCGGCGGGCTCATGCACGCCCGGCCGAAGTTCTTCGCGAAGGTGATGGGCGAGCTGCTGTTCTGGGTCGGCGAGGACAAGATGACCTTCGGCAGCGACTACGCCATCTGGGAGCCCAAGTGGCAGGTCGAGGGATTCGTGGACTGGGACTACCCCAGTGACGAGTTCTCCGACTACCCGAGGCTCGGCGTCGCGGGCAAGAAGAAGATCCTCGGCCTGAACGCGGCGAAGCTGTACGACATCGACGTGCCCGCCGAGTACCGGCTGAGCGCTGGCGAGGGAACCCCGGCCGCGCAGGACGACGCGCAGCTGGTCGCGGGGGCATGACTGCTCCCCTGACAGCCGGATCGCGCGGAACTCGCCCGGGGGGGCACGACGCCCCCCCGGGCGATTCCCCCGGCCTCCTTCCGCCCGGGACCGCCCGGGCGGAAGGGGACGGCTCCGGGGCGCGTCCCCCCGGAGCCTCCCGGGTACTGGCCGCGCTCGGCGCGGTGCGCGACCCTGAGCTGGACGAGCCGATCACCGAACTGGGCTTCGTCACTTCCTGCACCGTCTCGGCGGACGGGGATGCGCATGTCCGGCTGCGGCTGCCCACGTACTTCTGCGCGCCTAACTTCGCCTTCCTGATGGTGGCCGACGCCTACGACGCGGTCTCTGTCCTGCCGGGCCTGCGCAGCACCGAGATCGTGCTGGAGGACCACTTCGCCTCGGACGCGATCAACGGCGGGGTGGCCGCCCGGGCCGGCTTCGCCCGGTCATTCGACGGCGAGGCGGTCGGCGAGCTTGACCAGCTGCGCGCCGATTTCCTGCGCAAGGCGGTGATGGCCGGCACCGACCAGGTGTGCAGGCCGCTGCTGGCCGGCGGGGCCGAGCCGTCGGCCCTGCTGACGATGACGCTGGGCGAGGTACCCGGCTCGCGGGCGCTGGACCGGCTGCGGCAGCGCCGCGCCGAGCTCGGCCTGCCCGCCGGGGACGACGCACCGCTGCTGATCGACCCGGCGACCGGCGCGCCGGTGCGCGACGACGCGGTGCCGCTGCACCTGCGGAAGGCCCGCATCACCCGGGTGGGCATCGAGGCGAACGCCGGCATCTGCCGCGGCATGCTGCGGCACCGATACGACACCGCAGGACAAGGCGAGGAGGACCAGTGAAGGCCGTCCGGTTGCACAAGTTTCACACCCAGCCCGTGATCGACGAGGTACCAGAGCCGACCATAACCGGACCGCTCGATGTCATCGTGAAGATCGGCGGAGCCGGCGTCTGCCGTACCGACCTGCACATCATCCTGGGCCAGTGGGACGCGGCGATGGGCACCCCGCTGCCGTACATCCTGGGCCACGAGAACGCCGGCTGGGTGCACGAGATCGGCTCCGCGGTCACCAACGTGGCCGTCGGCGACACGGTGATCCTGCACCCCACGCCCACCTGCGGGCTGTGCCGCGCCTGCCGGGCCGGCGATGACATGCACTGCATCAACAACTCCTTCCCCGGCCTGTCCCGCGACGGCGGGATGGCCGAGTACCTGCTCACCTCGGCACGGGCCTGCGTCAAGCTCGACCCGGCGACTAGGCCAGAGGACGTGGCCGCGCTCGCCGACGCCGGAATCACCGCCTACCACGCCGTCCGCAAGGCCGTCCCGCTGCTGTACCCGGGCACGACCGCCGTGGTCATCGGGGCCGGCGGCCTCGGCCACATCGGCATCCAGTGCCTCGCCGCGCTCACCGCAACCAAGATCATCGTGGTGGACCGCAACCCGGACGCGCTCAAGCTCGCCGAGCAGCTCGGCGCGGACCACACCGTGGTCGCCGACGGCGGGCAGGTCGCCGCTGTGCAGGAGCTGACCGGCGGGCCCGGCGCCCAGGTCGTGTTCGACTTCGTCGCTGAGGAGGGCGCCGAGGCCGAGGGCTGGCAGATGACCGCGCCGGCCGGCTCGTACTACGTCATCGGCTACGGCGGCACCCTGCACATCCCGACGCTCGACATCATCTCGACCGAGCGCAACATCATCGGCAACATCGTCGGCACCTACAACGACCTCGCCGAGCTGATGGTGCTGGCGCAGGCGGGGAAGGTCACCCTGCACACCAGGACCTACCCGCT
>JBEKFH010000013.1:0-31155 GCA_050013415.1 Streptosporangiaceae bacterium
CACCGGGCCGTCGTGCACGGCGCGCGGGTGGAGGCCGGAGCCCTGATCGGGATCGGCGCCATCGTGCTCGGCCGTGCCCGGGTGGGCGCCGGCGCGCTGGTCGCCGCCGGGGCTGTCGTCCTGCCAGGCGCAACTGTGCCGGCCGGAGTCCTCTACGCGGGCGTGCCCGGCCGGGTGGTGCGCGAGCTGACCGACCAGGACGCAGCCGGCATCGCGGCCACCGCCGCTCACTACCTGGAGCGGGCCGCGCGGCATCGCGCCGCGACGTGGCGTGAATTTCCGGATATCTGAAATCGCAGCGCTGCATTGCCGGGTGACGGCACACTGCGGGTATGCCGGATACATCAGGCGGCACTGTCGCCGCACTGGAATCATCATCCGGGCGCGCCGCGCGTAACCGCACCCGAGGGTGGTCAGAAAATGATCCCGATGGGCCATGCGGCGAGCCAGGGTTGCGCCGTACCCTGACGGCAGATTCCCGCGAAACCGCTCAGCCAGGGGAGGTGCACGCGATGCGTGACTACATCGACCTGCGCGTCCATGATCTCGTGGCGCTCGACGAGATCGAGCTGTACGCGGAGGTCCTGAGCGCAGTCGCGGCAAGCGACCGGCCGCTGACCGATGACGAGATCGACGAAGTGCTCGGCGTGCTGCCCATCGCCGGGCGCCTGCCGGTCCGCGCCGAGCAGCTGCTCGCCGGCCAGCTCCGCAACGCCGACCCCGCGATGCCTGCTGCCGTCACGCTGCCTGCGGCCGGCTGACCGCCGAGCCGGTCAGTCCCCGGGTACGCCTGGGTGGTCGCTCTCGCGATGAAGGCAGTCCGCTGACAGTGGTTACGATCTGTCGGCGATCACCGGCAATATCCGAACCGCTATCTGACTCGGCGAGTCCCGCCTACGTTGCCGAGCGCCCGCCTACGTTGCCGAGTCCCCGCCTACGTCGGCGGGGTGGCCGGGGAGCGCTGCCGGGGCCACCGGGCCCGCGAACATGACGTCGGTGGCCCAGTGAGTGAATCCCAGGGATTCATACAAGCCGATCGCCGCGGTGTTGGACTCGTCCACGTAGAGCATGACCTGGAGCAGGCCGAGGGAACGCAGGTAACGCAGCCCGATCACGGTCAGCGCGCGCCCCAGGCCAGTGCCGCGTTCCGCAGGGTCGACCCCGACCACGTAGACCTCGCCGATCGGCTCATGGCTGTGGCCTGCCTGCCCGCCGCCATGGTCCGCCGCCGCGCCGTGGTCGGCCCCGTGCTCCGCCCCGTGCTCCGCCCCGTGGTCGGCCCCGTGCTCCGCCCCGTGGTCGGCCCGGGGCTCCGCGCCGCCCTCGTCTCGCTGCGCCCGCGGGCCGTCGCCAGGGCCTGCCGCTGCAGTCCGGCCGTGCACCTTGGTCCAGTGGAACCCCACGATCTTCCCGCCGCGCTCCGCCAGGAAGAAGCCATCGGGGTCAAACCACGGCTCCCGCTCGCGCAGGTCCAGGTCCGCGCGGGTCCACCCGCCTTGCTCCGGATGACTGGCGAAGGCCCTGCCGTTGACCTGGAGCCACTGCTGCTCGTCCTGGCCGACGGCGAAGGGGCGCACGGTGACGCCATCCGGCAGCCGGGCCTGGCCGATCCGCGACAGCAGCGAACGCCGCATCTGCCACAGGGAACGAACCCGATCGAAGCCGGCTGCGGCGGCCAGCCTGGTCGCGGCGGGCAGGTCACCGTGCGCCCAGAGTCGCAACGGCCCGTGGCCGGCCTCGGCCACCAGGGCGAGGGTGAGGTCCAGCCCGAGTCCATGGCCGCGATGCGCGGGATGAATCACCAGCTCGCCGCTCGGACCCTCGATCGGGCTGGCCGGGTCCAGGTGCGCGTATCCGGCCAGCTCGCCGCGGCTGCGCAGCAGCAGGTCGCGTGCGCCGGGGTCACCCCCATAGCGCAGATGCAGCATGACGTGCTCAGAAAGCGGCCGCACGTCATCCTCGTCGGTGGCGGCACGGACAAGCTCCAGCACCATCGCAGCCTCGGAGCCAGGGATCCGGTCGCGGACGCTCAGCTCCGCGGGCCTGTCATCGCCCGGCATGGGGGGCGCTGGCCTCTCTCCCGTCGGCTGCCTGATCCAGCCCCCCGACTGCCGCCTGATCCAGCCCGACTGCCGCCTGATCCAGCCCGTCGGCTGCTTGATCTAGCCCGTCGGCTGGCTGATCCAGCCCGCTCGCTGCCTGATCCAGCCCGCTCATCCCCGGGATCAGCTCGCTGCCCGACCCGGGCGGCTTCCTGCGGGCACCGGGCTTGTCCTGGGACGGGACAAAGCGGTATCCGACGTTACGGACAGTCCCGATGAGGAGCTCGTATTCCGCCCCGAGCTTCGCGCGCAACCTGCGGACATGCACATCCACCGTCCGGGTGCCGCCGAAATAGTCATAGCCCCACACCTCCTGGAGAAGCTGTGACCTGGTGAACACCCGCCCCGGGTGCTGGGCGAGGAACTTCAGCAGCTCAAACTCCTTGAAGGTCAGGTCAAGCACGCGGCCGTGCAGCCGCACCGTGTAGCTGGCCTCGTCAATGACAAGCTCGCCGGAGCGGATCTCGCCGGACACGGACAATGCCGCGACCGTCCGGCGCCCGATCGCAAGCCGCAGCCTCGCCTCGATCTCGCCGGGCCCCGCCGTGTTGAGTATCACGTCGTCGGCGCCCCAGTCGGCGGTCACGGCGGCCCAGCCGCCCTCGGCCACGATCGCCAGCACGGGCAAGTCGACTCCGCTCCCTCGCAGCAGGCGGAACAGGCCCTTGGCGTGCATAAGATCACGACGTGAGTCGATCAGCACCACGTCAACGGGCGAGCCGCCGGCCACGGTGGCGGCGTCGGCTGGCCCCAGCCGCACCGAGTGCGGCAGCAGGTCAAGGGCCGGCAGGATCTCGGCCGACGATTCCCTGGCACCGGTAAGTAGCAGCACGTCGCTCAATCGCTGCCACCTCCGGTCCGCGGCGCCGCCCGCGGCGACCTGCCCATGGAGACCTGCGAGGACTGGGGCGGCGTTGCCCGGACTCGCCTATAAGGCGAGGATAGCTGACATGGCCATCGTGACATTGCGCTACTGGGCAGCGGCGAGGGATGCGGCCGGGACGGCCGAGGAGACCATCACCGCTGAGACCCTTGCCGATGCGCTGGCTGCCGCGAGCGCACGGGCGGGTCAGGACACCCGGTTCCTGGCCGTGCTGGCGCGCTCGTCGTTTCTCATTGACGGCGCCCCGGTCGGGATCCGCGCTCGGGACGCGGTGATCCTGGACGACGCTGCCGTCATCGAGGTGCTGCCGCCATTCGCCGGCGGGTAGCCGGCCCGGTCCGCCGGCGAACAGCGGCGTTCCCGTATCGCGCTTCCGCGCCGCCCGGCGGCTCACTCCGGGGCCGCTCCAACAGCGTGGCTGGGACTTCACTGTCGCTCTTACTACAGCGGAGTCCCAACCACGCCATTGCGGGGTGCCGCCGCTGGCCGGGGGCTCCGGGTGCCGAGATAAGCCCTTGGCCTGCCGAGATAAGCCCTTGGCCTGCCGAGATAAGCCCTTGGCCTGCCGCGACAAGCCCCTGGCCTGCCGAGATAAGCCCTTGGCCTGCCGCGACAAGCCCCTGGCCTGCCGAGATAAGCCCCTGGCCTGCCGAGATAAGCCCCTGGCCTGTTCGGTGAACCATCGGGGCAAGCCTGACGTTTACCTGAATGTGGCCGGCCGCAGCAAAACGAGTCGCCGGAGACCGCAGCGACAGGTCTCCGATGAGGAACTGGTGCGCTCGCTCTACGCTGAGCACGCCGGCCCGCTGCTGCGGTACGCGCTGCACCTGACCAGCGGCGACCGGCAGCGCGCGGAGGACATCGTGCAGGAGACGCTGCTGCGTGCCTGGCAGCATCCAGGTGCCATCGCCGAGCGGCCGGCCAGGCCCTGGCTCTTCGCCGTTGCGCGAAACCTCGCCGTGGACGCGTACCGTGCCAGGCGGGCACGGCCGCGTGAGGTGGGGGAAGCGGCGCTTGAGCTGGTCCCGGCGCCGGATGAGGCCGACCGGGCACTCGAATCGTGGGCCGTGGCCGATGCGCTGAAGGCGCTGCGGCCCGAGCACCGCGGGGTACTGCTGGAGACGTACTACCGTGGCCGCTCGGTGGCCGAGGCGGCCGCGGCACTCGGCATACCGGCCGGCACCGTCAAGTCGCGGACGTTCTATGCGCTCCGGGCGCTCAGGCTGGCACTAGAGGAACGGGGGCTCGCGCCATGACCGGGCCTACCTGCCGCGACATCCGCCAGGCTCTCGGCGTCTATGTGGTTGGCGCGATCGATCCCGCGGAGCGCGTGGCGGTCGATGCCCACCTGGCCACCTGCGCCGATTGCCGTGTGGAACTCGCCGGGCTGGCCGGCCTGCCGGCCCTGCTCGGCCGGGTACCCGCCCACGACGCCGAGCGGCTGATCCTGGACGGTGCCGGGCTGAGGGACGACGCGGAGCCGAGGGACGGTGGCGGCCTGAGGGACAGTGCCGGCCTGAGGGAAAGCGCAGGGCTGACGGACAGTGCGGGGCTGACGGACGGTGCCGAGCCGTCGGCCGAGTTGCTGGGCTCGCTGCTCAGCCGGGTCGCCGAGCGGCGGACGGCACGCAGATGGCGCGGTATCGCCGCGGCCGCGGCCGCGGCCGTCATCGCGGTGGCCGGCGGCGCAGCCGGGGCGCACCTCCTAGCCCCCGGCGGGCACGCCGGGCCGTCGCAGCGGGTCAGCACTACTGCGGAGGTGGCCAGGGCAACGAATCCGCGTACTCATGTCAGCGCCGTCATCCGGTACTCCGCCACGTCCTGGGGGACCAGGATGGACGTCCGGGTCACCGGGATCCCGTACGGCACGAGCTGCCAGATGTGGGTCGTGAATTCCGGCGGGCAGCGATTGCCAGCAGGCGGCTGGACGGTCGCCTACAGCCAGCAGGACGGGCAGTACCCGGCGTCGGTGTCCGTCGCCTCCTCGATGCTGCGCAGCTTCGAGATCACCTCGGACGGGCGGGTGCTGGTCACCGTGCCGGCCACCTGACGACCCCGGGCCCGGCCACCTGACGACCCCGGGCCGGGCCACCTGACGACCCCGGGCCCGGCCACCTGACGACCCCGGGCCGGGCCACCTGACGACCCCGGGCCCGGCCACCTGACAGCTCCGTTTCAGCCCGCCTGGCAACTCCTGCCGCCGCAGAGCGGAACGCCCGCGGGGCCGGCGCTCGCCACGGGAATGCCGGGGCGGCGCCCGCGCTTCTATAGGGCGTGACAGCCGGGCTGATCGTATGCGCGGCGGCGCTTGCCGTCGCAGCGGCGGTCGGCCTTGCCTGGCGCCAGCACAACGGCAGGGTCCGGTCCGTACCGGCCGGGTCCCCGGCCCCGGGCGCGGCGCTCCGCGGCATCACCGGGGCGGAGCTCGGCGCTCCCCTCGGCTCGCGCGCCACCCTGGTCCAGTTCTCCTCCGCGTTCTGCGCGCCATGCCGGGCCACCCGGCGGATCCTGGCCGAGGTCGCCAGCCTGGTCGACGGGGTCGCGCACGTGGAGATAGACGCTGAGTCGCACCTGGAACTTGTCCGCCGCCTCGATGTCCGCCGTACGCCCACCGTCTTCGTGCTCGGCCCGGATGGCCGCATTGCGCGCAAGGCAAGCGGGCAGCCCCGCAAGGCCGACCTGATAGCGGCACTGGGCGAGGTGACGTAGAGTGCATTATCGTGTCATCAGATCGGAAATAGGGGTAGTAGTCGCGCGCCCGGCGCTGACCAGGCGCCGGGCGGTAGATTTCTGCCGCGTCGCGACCGCGCAGTGTCCGGCCGCCCGGCGCGCGAATCCACCGCGGAACGCGCGCCGGGCCGGGGTATCACCAGCCGGCGGGGTCACACCAGCCGGAGAGCCAGCGTCAGTACCGCTGAAGGGACACCGCAGATGGGCATCGACCCGAGAGGACCGCGCTTTGGCGCGCTGATCACCCTCGTTGTCTTCGCGGTCGTCCTGGTCACCGGAAGTGTGTGGCTGCTGGCCGCGCAGGCGCTCGTCTTCGCCGCCGGAACCTTCCTCGGCATGCGGAGATCCCCCTATAGCCTGGTCTACCGCTGGCTGGTCAGGCCCCGTCTCGGGCCGCCGGCCGAGCTTGAGCCCGAGGAACCGCCCCGCTTCGCGCAGGGCATCGGGCTGCTGATCAGCGTTATCGGGGTGATCGGCTACGGCACGGGGGTGACCGCCCTGGGGATGGCCGCGGCCGCGGCCGGCCTGGTCGCCGCGTTCCTCAACGGGGTCGTCGGCCTCTGCCTGGGCTGCGAGATGTATCTGATAATCCGACGTACATGGCCTGGCCACCAGAGCCTGGTGCCGGCCGAAGCTAACAAGGAGGTTTCTCTATGAGCCGTTCCGATGTCCTCGTGGACGCCGAATGGGTCGAGGCCCATCACGGTGATGATGGCGTGGTGCTCGTCGAGGTAGACGAGGACACAAGCGCCTACGACAAGGGCCACATCCCCGACGCCGTCAAGATCGACTGGAAGACGGACCTGCAGGACCCGGTGCGCCGCGACTTCGTGGACAAGGCCGGATTCGAGGCACTGCTGTCGGCGCGCGGTATCGCCAACGACGACACGGTGGTGCTCTACGGCGGCAACAACAACTGGTTCGCCGCCTATGCGTACTGGTATTTCAAGCTCTACGGGCACCACGATGTCAAGCTGCTGGACGGCGGTCGGAAGAAGTGGGAGCTAGAGTCCCGCGAGCTGGTGACCGAGGTCCCGAAGCGGGCAGCCACCTCCTACACGGCTCAGGAGCAGGACTCGTCGATCCGCGCGTTCCGCGATGAGGCCGTGGCGGCGATCGGCAAGCTCAACCTAGTCGACGTGCGGTCGCCGGATGAGTTCGCCGGGCGGCTGCTCGCGCCCGCTCACCTGCCGCAGGAGCAGGCACAGCGCGGCGGTCACATCCCCACCGCCAAGAACGTGCCCTGGTCGAAGGCGGCCGAGGAAGACGGCTCGTTCAAGTCCGACGACGCGCTGCGCGCGCTGTACGGGGACGAGGCAGGCCTGGACTTTGGCAAGGACACCATCGCCTATTGCAGGATCGGCGAGCGCTCGGCGCACACCTGGTTCGTGCTGCACGAGCTGCTCGGTCAGCCGAACGTGAAGAACTACGACGGGTCGTGGACCGAGTACGGCTCGCTGGTCGGCGTCCCGATCACGCTTGGCGACGCCTCGTGACCAGCGACGGGTGCGGCGCGCCCGCGGGCGGAGCCGTGGCCACCGACGCCGGCAGCCAGGCGATCGTCCAGGGCAGGGTGACCAGAGGCGGATCAGCGGTGCCGACCGGCTACGCCCGCCTGCTGAACTCCCGCGGCGACTTCGTCGCCGAAGTGCCGCTGGGCGAGGACGGCGGCTTCCGGTTCTTCGCCGCCCCTGGCACCTGGACCCTCCGGGTACTTGCTCCCGGCGGGGTGCGCGCCGAGCGCGCCGTCTCGGCCGATATTGGCCAGATCACCGAGCTCGAGATTCCTGTCTGAGACTCGAGGCGGCGTCTGAGCCTGGCCTGACTTCGCTGTCACGAACGTGGCGGCCTTCCCGCGGTGCTGGCGGGAAGGCCGCCACGTTCGCGTCCGGCACAAGCCCGGCGGCCCCGGGCGTCCGGAGGCGATCGCATCTTCTACTTGTCGCTTTTCCTTCACCTTGATGGCTATCTTCCGTTCAGCTACTCGTTACCTAAGGGACTTAGACAAGAAGCGGGCCAGTAATCGGCCGGTCACCAGGATCGATGGCTGCAAGGGGCGAGGCAAAGGCATGGCAACACAGGCCGATCCGGGCGGAGCTGCTTTCTCCGAACCAAGCACCAGGTCGGTAGCGACGGCAACCGGCACGACCAGCTTCACCGAAGGCGCCGGGATGTCGGGATCAGCGGACGCAGCGGTGGCGATCAGCACCGTCGACCTCACGCTGAGCTTCGGGAAGCGGGCGATCCTGTCGAACATCTCCGCCGATGTGCGCCGCGGCGCGGTAACCGCGCTGATCGGGCCCACCGGCTCGGGCAAGACGACGCTGCTGCGGACCTTCAACCGAATGAACGACAAGGTGACCGGCTACCGCCACGACGGCGACGTGCTGCTGGACGGCCGCACCATCTTCGGCCCGCATGTCGAGCTGATGACGCTACGGCGCCGGGTGGGCATGCTGTTCCAGCGGCCGAACCCGTTCCCGATGTCCATCCAGGACAACGTCGTGGCCGGCGCGAAAGCGGCCAAGATGGCCAAGAAGGCCGACCTCAGGGAGATTGCCGAAAAGCGGTTGCGCGAGGTCGGGCTCTGGGACGCGGTCAGAGACCGGCTGAAGGACTCGCCCTTCCGCCTCTCCGGCGGCCAGCAGCAGTTGCTCTGCCTGGCCCGGGCGCTGGCGATAAGCCCTGAGGTACTGCTGCTGGACGAGCCGACGTCGTCGCTGGACCCGGTCACGACCGAGTCCATCGAGAAGCTGGTCAGGGCGCTGGTGCCGCACATCACGGTCATCATCGTCACGCACAACCTGGCGCAGGCCAGCCGGATCGCGGACCGCACCATCTTCCTGAACGCCGGCCGGCTGGTCGAGCACGGCGACACCAAGCAACTTTTCGAGCACCCGGCACAAGAGGAGACCGCCCGCTATGTGGGCGGCCACTTCGGCTGACCCAGACCACCCGCCCGGCAGGGCAGGCATCCTGCCGGGCGGGCGCATGGAACGCGCGAAAGCGCGGCACCCCATCGCACGCACCAGCGTGCGAGCCGGATAGCGCACGTTGCAAACGTGCAGTCAACAAAGGAGTAATCTCCGGTGGCCCTACGAATCCGCACGGTGTGCACGGCGGCCGCCCTGGTCCCGCTCGCCCTGCTGGCCGCAGCCTGCGGCAGCAGCTCGGGCGGTGCATCGGCATCGTCATCTCCGTCTGCATCTTCTTCTGCTGCGAAAATGCTGGGCGCGGCCCTGCCGTCGGCGCCCGCCAAGACACCCGAATCGATCACGGAGACGGGCAGCACGCTGCTGTTCCCGCTCTTCGGCACCTGGTCGACCGCTTATCAGAAGCTGTACACGCCGACGGGCGGCACGCCGCCGGTGACGATTACCACCGGAGGCACCGGCTCGGGTACGGGAATCACCGATGCGTCAACGGGGACGGTGAACATCGGCGCGTCCGACGCCTACCTGTCCAGCGCCGACGTGTCGAAGTACCCCGGCCTGCTGAACATCGCGCTGGCGATCTCGGCGCAGCAGATTAATTACTACGTACCGGGGGTGAAGAAGCTCAATCTCGACGGCACCGTGCTCGCGCAGATCTACACCGGGAAGATCACCACCTGGAACAACCCGGCGATCAAGGCGCTGAACCCGGGCGTCCCACTGCCCAACCTGAAGATCATCACGCTGCATCGCGCCGACAGCTCGGGTGACACGTTCCTGTTCACCAGCTTCCTCAATGCCCAGGACCCGAGCGCCTGGCCGTCGTCCAACGTCAACACCACGGTCAGCTGGCCGTCGGTGCCCGGCTCACTCGCCGAGACCGGGAACAGCGGCATGGTCGCCGGCTGCGCCGCCAACAAGGGCTGCATCGCCTACATCGGGATCAGCTACCTGCAGAAGACGCAGGCTGCCGGGCTCGGCGAGGCGTACCTGAAGAATGCATCGGGTAAGTACGAGCTGCCCACCCCCGCGACCATCAGCGCGGCCGCGGCCGCGTTCACCGCCAAGACGCCGGCCAACGAGACCATCTCGATGATCAACGGCCCGGCGCCGGGCGGATACCCGATCGTCAACTACGAATACGCGATCGTGAAGACCAGCCAGTCGAATGCCGCGCAGGCCGAGGACATGCGGGCGTTCCTGCACTGGATCGTCACCGCCGGCCAGAACGCCACCACCTACCTGGACACGGTGAACTTCGTACCGCTGCCCGCCAGCGTGGTCGCGCAGTCCGACGCGCAGATCGCGAAGATCGGCAGCTGACGTCGTGGCCACACCAGCACCAGTGCTGTCGCCGGAGGGGGATGCGGGCAAGGCCCCGCTCCCCCGCCGGCTCGGCGCGGCATTCCGTGGCGACGGCCTCATCCGCAGGGTGGGCTTTGTCTTCGCGCTGCTGCCGGCCGCCGCGCTTGTGTTCGTGCTGGGGACGCTCCTCGTCGAGGCAATCCCCGCGCTCAAGTACAACGGCTGGAGCTTCTTCACCAAGAGCGTCTGGGCCACCGGAGGATATAGCGCATCTATCGTGACCACCGATGGCGTCAAGCACCTGACAGGCCAGCATTTCGGGGTGCTCGCCGAGATCGTCGGCACGCTGGTCACCTCAGCCATCGCGCTGATCATCGCGGTCCCGGTCTCCGTCGGCGCCGCCCTGGTCATCGTCGAGCGATTGCCCAGGTGGCTGGCAAGCCTGGTGGGCGGGTTCCTCGAGTTGCTGGCCGGCATCCCCAGCGTCGTCGTCGGCCTCTGGGGAGCACTGACGTTCGGGCCGTTCATCGCCCATCACGTCGCCCCGTACATTGCTAACAACGTGCCCGACGTGCCCGTGCTCAGCTACTTCAGCGGCAGCACCGGCAACGGCGAGGGCGAGCTAGTCTCCGGCCTCGTGCTCGCCGTCATGGTGATCCCCATCGTCGCCGCCACCAGCCGCGACCTGATCCGCGGCGTACCGATCCTGCCGCGGGAGGGCGCGATCGCGCTGGGCATGTCCGACTCGGAGTGCGCGCGGCGGGTCACGCTGCCGTGGGTCGGCAGCGGCATCATCGGCGCGGTCGTGCTCGGCCTAGGCCGCGCCTTGGGCGAGACCATTGCCGTAGCGATGACCTGCGGCTACGCGCTCGGAGCCGTCCCGGGGAACATCTATGGCGCGATGACGACCATCGCCGCCACGATCGTCAACCAGCTCGACTCGGCATTCGGGGACGCGAGCGGCTTCAGCGTGCGCACGCTGGCCGAGCTGGCCCTGGTACTGATGATCATCACTCTCGCAGCGAACGTCATCGCGCGGTTGCTGGTCCGCAAGGTCTCCGGCACCGCCCTCCCCGTCGGCAGGGGGCTCTAGGCAGATGGATGGCACCAGCGGCATGGTCCCGGCCGCGTCCCGCGCGAACAGCAGCACCGGCTGGCCGGCCGTCCCGGTCCGCAGGAAGATCGGCAACGCCCTGTTCTGGGCCCTCTGCTTCATCGGGCTGGCCCTGGTGATCGGGCCAACGCTGTGGCTGGCGGGCGGGATCGTGATACGGGCCGTGCCGAACTTCCACTTCAGCGTGCTGACCACCAACACTACCGGCGTGACCGGCGGGCTGAAGCAGGCGATCCTCGGCACCCTGCTGCTGGCCGTCGGCGTGCTCATCATTGGCGGCACCATCAGCATCCTGACCGGCCTCTACCTGAGCGAGTTCGCCCGCGGGCGGCACCGGGGCGTGCTGCGCGGCGCGTACGAGGTGCTGTCCGGCATCCCGTCCATCGTGCTCGGCTACTGCGGGTACGTGGCGCTCGTCATCGGCCTGCACTGGGGATTCTCGCTGCTCCCCGCGGTGCTCGTGCTGTCGGTGATCTCGATTCCCTACATCACCAAGGCGACCGAATCGGCGCTCGGCCAGGTGCCGAGTTCCTATCGCGACGGTGCCGAGGCGCTGGGCATCCCGGCCGGCTGGACGCTGCGAAAGATCGTCCTGAAGACCGCGACGCCCGGCATCATCACCGGCCTGCTCGTCGCGATGGCCATCGCGGTGGGGGAGACCGCGCCCTTGCTGACAACGGCGGGCTGGAGCGATCAGACCCCGACGCTGGCGCTCACTCACTCACCGGTGGCGTACCTCACCTACGCGATCTTCTCCTTCTACCAGTACGGCAAGGCGTCCCAGGACCTCTCTTACGATGCCGCGTTCCTCCTGCTCATCTTCGTGCTGGTGATCATCATCCTGGGCCGTGTCATCATCGCCAGGTCCCGGCGCAACGCGGAGTGACAACTGTGCCGGGGGCCAGCGACCAGCCGCTCCTTGCGGACGGCGGGCCGGCCTTTGCCAGTCGCAGCGGGCCGGCGGCCGAGACGATACCGGTTCCCGCCCGCGGCAGCGGGCCGGGAGCAGCCGGCCCCGGTCCGGCCGGGCCGCACCGGTCCGCCGGGGTGCTGGCCGACCGGATAGCCGCGGCCCTGGTGCACCATGAGCCCGGCTGGCGGCTGCCCCGGCACACTGCGCTCGCGCGGCGCTACAACGTCAGCGCCGCGGAAATTGACGCCGCGATCGGGGAACTGGCCGCGCGGCACCTGGTCCGCCGCCTGCCGGACGGGCAGCTGTACCGGGCCAGCCCGGCCGAGTACCTGCTGCCGCTGGAAGGAGTGTCCGGGCTAGCCTCCCGGATAGACCCGATGGGCGCCGAGATCGTCTGCCGGAGCCGCCAGGCTTCCTGGCGGCGGCTGCCCGAGGACGTCGGCTCGGCGCTGGGCGTGCCGCCCGGCGAGTCGGCCTGCGTCGTCCGGCTGCTGTGGGTCTCAGGCGGCGAGCCCGTGGCCGTCGCCACGACCTACCTGGCCAGGCATGTCGCGGGAAAGCCCGCCGATGCCGACGACGTGCCCGCACTGGTAATGAGCACGCTGCAGCTACTGACCGCACCCCAGCAGCTGCGGGCGGCCGAAACGCTGGCTGCGGCCGAAACGCTGGCTGCGGCCGAAACGCTGGCTGCGGCCGGGACGCTGGCTGCGCCCGAGACCCTGGCTGCGCCTGCACCGCTGCGAGCACCCGGCGCCGGCGGGGAGCAGCTGCCGGACGAGAATCCGGCGGCGCCCTGGACTGCGCGTGCCCTGCTCGTCGAGATGCAGCCGCCGCCGCCGTCGATCGCCAGGAGCCTCCGGCTGTCGCCCGGCCAGCCGGCCGCTATGGTCACCGTGCGCTTTGACGACGCCGCCGCCGGCGGCCGCCCGGCCGCGCTCACGGTCGTCGTGCTCCGTCCGGACATGTTCCGTATCGTCGTCGAGACGCCCGCCAGCCCGTTACGGCGGGATACCGCTGGTAGTTTCTCAGGTGCCTGGACATACGCCGTGCAGGACTGGGAACCTTGACCCGAAATGCCTGTCTCAGCAGCCACCGCGGCGGAGCGCGTGCCGCGGCGTGCCCGCTACCTGATTCCGAGGGACAATCCCCGGCGCGGTGAGATCGTCGCGGCCTTCGTTGTTGTCGTGCTGCTCGGACACCTGCTGGTCGCTCAGCTCACGGTGGTGGCGACGGGCATCTTCTACGCGGCCGGCAAGGCGGGCAGATGGCGGCTGCGGTGGCTAGCAGTTCCGGCGGGCGCGGGGCTGGTCTGGGCGCTCGCGATCGGCCCGGCCCGGGCTGTCCGCGGCTTCATCGCCGGGCCGCGTCAGGTGCTGTCCTACCTCGGCGGGGTGCCCGGCAGCCCGGGGCGGCTGCTGCACCTGGGCGGCGCGTTCGCCGGGCTGGCGCAGTGGCTGCCCCGGCAGCTGCCGCTCGCGCTGATCGCGGGAGCGGCCGAGGCGGCGTTCCTGCTGTGGCTCAGCTGGCTGCACGCTGACGGCCCGGCCGCGCGGCCCGGGCTGGTCGTGGTGGTGCGCCGCCGGTACCTGGCGGCCAACGTCAGGGCCGGCGGCGTCGTCACCAGGGACGGCGCCGTGCTGGGGATCGACCAGGCGGCGGGCAGCCGCGCCGCCATTAGCTGGCGGGAGGCCGAGGGCGGCGTGCTCGCCGCTGGCGCCGCGGCGCTGGCGGGGGCCGGCCCTGGCCTGCCCGGGTCCCGCCTGCCCGGCCCGGGCGCTCCCTGGCTGGCCGCACCGGCGCCGGGCCCCGCAGTGACCAGCTTCCAGCTGGTGCACGCCGCGATCAGGCGGCGCAAGCCGGTCATCGCCGTTGACCTGACCGGGAGTTCCTGGCTGGCCGGATCACTGGCCGCCGTCTGCGCGGATGCGGGCGCTCCGCTGCACCAGTTCGGCGAGGCCGGCCAGTCATGCTACGAACCGCTGCGCGGCGGTGATCCCGTCCGCGCCGCCTCGCTGGCCCGCGGCATGATCGACTGGACCGGCATAACTGATCAGCACCGCCGGCGCTGCGCCGCCTACCTTTCCGATGTCTTCGCCGTGGCGGCAGCGGCTCCCGGTGACCCGGGCGAGCCCGTGCTCGACGACGTGGCGCGCCTGCTCAGCCCGGGCGCGCTGCGGGCGCGGCTGGCCCGCGTGCCCGCGCATTATCCGCGGCGGGACGCGCTCGCCGAGCGCATCACCGCGTCGGCCAGCCTGGCCGAGGCGGACCCGGCCGCGCTGCCGGTCATCGCCGGGCAGCTGACCGCGCTGCGGACGTCGTCGGCCGGCCGCTGGCTGCGCCCTGGCACCGAGCGCATCGTCCTCGGCCAGGTGCTGCGGGAGCGGGCGGCCTGCCTGTTCACGCTGGACCAGGGAGTGCACGGCTCCGCCGCGGCCATGATCGCGGGACTGGTCGCCGCCGACGCGCTGGCCCTCTTCGCCGAGCTGCGCGGCATCCCGGTGAGCGGGGACGGGCTCGCCTGGTTCAGCGGATGCGAGGCGGTCGACCTGGCTACCCTCGCCGAGCTGGTCGGACGCGGCAGCCAGGCGGGCATGACCGTGCTGCTCACCACCACCTCAGAGACGGCGGCGGCCAGCCTGGCCGGGGTAGTCAACGTCCTCGCCATCCACCCGCTCGCTGATCCGGAGCGCGCCGGGCAGCTGGCTGCCGCGGCGGCAAGCGCGGGAGCAGGCGCGGCGCCGGGCGCAGGCCCCGGCGCGGCCTGGGTCCGGTCGGCCCCGGCTGCTGGCCTGCCCGTCTCTCCCCCCTTGCTCGTCCCGCCCGTCCCTGGCGTCCCGCCCGCTCTGGGGCCGCAGGTCCCGGCGGCGCCCGGGCTGGCCAGCGCCGCGCCCGTTGCCCCGGCTGCGGTGCCGGACTGGGCGCAGCCGGCGGCGCCGGACTGGGCCCGGCGGATGCCCGTCCCGGCGGTCGCCGGGACATCAGCGGCGGCCGGGAGCGTCGCGCTGGCGGCTGGACCGGCCGCGGGTCGTCCGTTCGGAATAATGGGCAGTCCGGCAGTGACGGCGGATTCCCTGCTCGGCCTGCCCGGCGACGCGTTCACGCTGGTCGTGCGAGGCCCCGGGCGACGGGTCATCCCGCTGTGCCGCGCGATGCCCGCCCAGTTGCCCGCGAGCCCGGCGTGACGCAGCCGCCCCCGGGCACTGTCGGCGGGGTCACCATGCCGCCCTGGGCCGTGGCGCAGCAGCGCGCGCCTGGCGCCGGGCCGGCGCCCGGCGGCGACCGGGTCCGTGGCGACCGGGTCTACGTCGGCTGGCAGTACACGCTGCTGCATCCCGATCCCGGCCCGCTGCCACGGCGGCCGGTCCCGCCCGAGCCCGAGCAGGTCAACCCGGGCTGGGTGGCCGCCCAGCACCGCGAGGAGAGGCGGCTGGACCGGCCGCTCAAGCTGGCCTGCGGCGGATCCGCCGCGCTCGCCGTCATCGCGCTGGTGCTCTGGCGGGCCGGGCTGCTGAACGTCGCGCTGACCGGGCTGCTGGTGATCTGCTGCCTGATCGCCGGGGCCCGCTGCTGGCGGGCCCTGCGGGCCGGCGAACGGGACCTCCAGTCGAGCCTGCGCGCGGAGCAGTTGCGGGTCGAGACGATCCGCGACGCTCAGCAGCGCAGGCTGGCCGGCTGGCAGGAGACGCACGCGCGGCTGGTCAGGGAGTGGCAGTCGCGCCGCGCCGCCTTTGACCGCCAGCGGCACTGGTACGCGGTGTCGCTGCCGGCCGGGATCGACCGGATCGACGTCGCGGGCGGCACGCTGGCCGGCTGGTCGGCGATGCTCACCATGATCGCCGCGCCGCGGCTGGACGCGGGCGGCGAGGTCACTGTGCTCGACCTCACCGAGGGCGGCGTCGCGCGCGACCTGATCGCGGCGGCTGGCAGGTCAGGCATCGAGCCGCTGGTCTGGGTGCTGCCCGGGGACCTGCCCCGGCTGGATCTCGGGTCCGGCCTGGATACCGACGCGCTGGCGGACCTGCTGGCGACCACGGCCAGCGTCGCCGAGGCGTCGGGCGAGGCGGCTGACTCCTCGCGCGACAACGCGATCCTGGACCGGGTGCTCGGCGTGCTCGGCGGCTCGCCGGGGATGGCGCAGGTCACGGCCGCGCTGCGGGCGCTGGCCCAGGTCGGCGATCCGCGCGAGGACCTGCGCGCCGGGCTGCTCAGCGCGGACCAGCTCGCCAGGATCACCGCGCTGTACGGCCGCGATGCCGCTGACCGGGTGGTGATCGACCGGGCATGGGCGATCGAGGCCAGGCTGCGCAAGCTGGAGGCCCTGGCGTCGGCGCCGGTCAGCCTGCCGCCCAGCAGGCTCCGGGTGGCCTGGCTGGACCGTCGGGCCGGCGCGTTCGGGAACCAGGTTCTCGGCACCTATGTAACGGCCGCCATGACCGCGATGCTCCGGCAGGCGCCGGCCGGCCAGCGGTGGCGGCACGCGCTGTTCGTGCTCGGCGCGGAGAAGCTCTCCAGCGACGTCATCGACCGGCTCTGCGACGCGTGCGAGACATCCGGGACCGGGCTGGTGGTGGCGTACCGCTCGATTCCCGCGCGGGTGAAGGAGCGGCTCGGCCGGGGGAACGCCGCCGTCGCGTTCATGCGGCTCGGGAACGCCGAGGACGCCGCGGCGGCCAGCGAGCAGATCGGCACCGAGCACCGCCTCGTGCTCAGCCAGCTGACCGACACGGTGGGCACGTCGGTCACCGACACCGGCGGCGACTCCTACACCAGCACCGTGGGCACGGCGGACTCGGTGGCCGACTCGGTGTCGTCGAGCGTCACCGCCGGGCGCAGCAGGGGACGCGGGCGCAGCCGTCAGGACGCGCTCGCGCCGTTCGGTCATTTCACCGGCTCGGCGAGCCGGGACTCGAGCTACTCCGAATCGGTGTCTGACTCGCGTTCGGTCACCGAGGGGATCAACGAGAGCACGAGCTGGGGCCTGAGCACGTCCCGTGCAGTCGGCGGGAACGAGTCGCTGGCCAGGACGGCGCAGCGCAGCCGCGAGTTCCTGGTGGAGCAGCATGAGCTGCAGCAGCTGCCGCCGAGCGCCATGATCGTCTCCTACGCCGGGCCGGATGGCCGCCACGTGGTGCTCGCCGACGCCAACCCGGGCATCATGGCGCTGCCGACCGCGACCCTGGTCAGCCTCGATGACGCGCGCCGCGCCCCGGAGACGGTGCCCCCGGTTCAGCGGCAGCCGCCGCCCAACCTGGGCCCGCCCCCCGAGCGGCTGGACTGGCGCACCTACCGGCGCTGATCGCCGGGCCGGTGCCTCACGGCCGCTCGGGGTCCCGAACGGCCCTCGGGGTCCCGGCGCCGCCGGGGCACCGGCACCCGCAAGAGGGTGGCACGGGCGGCGCAAGCCTGATATGCACACAAGGTGGGCGGAACCTCGGGGATCGGGGGAGGCGCGGCCGGGCCGTGGTACCGGGTACTGGCGATCACTCCCAGCGGCCACGGCCACGGCTCTGCCGAGCAGGACTACGTCCAGATCCTGCCAGCCGCGCTGCACGCGGCCATGCACCGCCGCCCGTTCATCGCGGGCTGGCTGTCGCGCGGCGGCGGCGCTCCGCTGGAACTGATCACCAACGCAGGGCCGCTGCCGGCGGCCCCGGCCAGCGCGCGGCATCAGCCGCCCGCCGAGAGGCCGCCGGAGTGGCTGGCAGGCAACGGCTGGATAAGGCCCGCAGGCGCCGTGACCGGACCCGGTGACGGCGCGCTCCGGCCCGCGGCCGCCACGGCCGGGCCCGCGGCCGCCGCGGCCGGGCCCGCAGCCGGCGGCGTGACCGGGCCCGCAGCCGGCGGCGTGACCGGGCCCGCAGCCGGCGGCGCGGCCGGGCCCGCAGCCGGCGCGCTCCGGCCTGGGGATGGCGCGATCATGACCTCGGACGTCGCTGCGCCTGACGCGAACGGCGCGGCCCGGCGGGCAGACAGCGCGCTCATGACCGCGGAGGCCGAGCCTGACGCGGACGGCGCGCTCCGGCCGGCGGACCGCTCCATCGCGACCGCGGGTGGCTCAGGCCGGCTGGCCGAGCAGGCCGCGGTAGAACTACTGTTCCCCGCCGGTGCCCGCGGCACCGTGATGCCGGACGGCTGGCTCGCCGACCTCGACCGGCTGGTCTGGGCTCCGTGCCCCGCCCGGCAGGCCCCGCCGCTGGCCGGGGAGCAGGGGGGCCAGCGCGGGCGGCACCGCGGGCCGCCGCCTGGCTCCGCGCAGGCTCAGCAGGGACCGTGGGGCGGGCAGCTCCCGGACGGGACCGACGCCTACGTGCCGCCGTTCGAGTCCACCCTGGTGTCGCTGATGACCAGGCCGTTCGGCTGGCTGGTGGTCGCCGAGCCCACCGACCTGATCGACGCGGAGATCGCCGAGCTGCGCACCGAGCTGAACGTGCTGCGCCGCTACGAGGAGGAGCGGGCGCGCCTTGATGTCGAGCGTGCCGAACGCAGGCTCGCCGAGCTTGACGCGTTTCGCGAGGCCGGGCTGTGGAACGTGCGGGTCCTCGCCGGGGCGGCCAGCGAGGAGGAACTCAGCCTGCTCGCGCCGGTGCTCGTCGGCTCCGTCGGCCTCGGCGGTCATCCGTACCGGCTGCGCAGTGCGGAAGGGGCGCACGAGCTGGCCGACGCCCTGGTGGTGAAGCTGGCCGGCGAGCGGGATGGCGCCCAGGTGCCGTTCGCCGCGACCGCGGGCGCGCTGGCGGCGCTGACCGGCCTGCCCCGCGGCGAGGTACCGGGCGTCCGGGTGCTCGAGCCCGGCTGCTTCGACGTCACCAGCGAGGCCCGCGGCACGCCGGCGATCGACCTCGGCGAGATCCTGGACAGCCAGGACCGGCCGGTCGGCACGTTCCGCGTGCCGCTCGCCACGCTGAACCGGCACGCCCTGGTGGCCGGCGCGACCGGCGCCGGCAAGTCCCAGACGGTCCGGCACATGCTGGAGCAGCTCACCGGCGCGGGCATTCCGTGGCTGGCGATCGAGCCGGTCAAATCCGAGTACGCGGCGATGGCCGGGCGCCTCGGGGCGGACGCCCAGGTGACGGTGATCAGCCCGGCCGATCCCGGCGCGGTGCCGCTGTCGGTGAACCCGCTTGCCCCGGAGCCCGGCTACCCGGTGCAGGCGCACATCGACATGGTCCGCGCGCTCTTCCTGGCCGCGTTCGCCGCCGACGAGCCGTTCCCGCAGATCATGTCGCAGGCACTGCAGCGGGTCTACCTGGCCTGCGGCTGGGACATGGTGACGGGAACGGGCGTGCCAGGTGCGGCTGCCGCGCCGGTCGTCCCGACGCTGGCGCAGCTGCAGCGGGCGGCGCTGGAGGTGATCGACGACGTGGGCTACGGCCGGGAGCTGCAGGCCGACGTCCGCGGCTTCGTGGACGTGCGGCTGCGGTCCCTGCGGATCGGGTCGGCGGGCAGGTTCTTCGAGGGCGGGCATCCGGCCGACATCGGCGAACTGCTCCGGCGCAACGTGGTGCTCGCGATCGAGGACGTGGCCAACGACGAGGACAAGGCGTTCCTGATCGGCACGCTGATCATCAGGATCGTGGAGTACCTGCGGCTGCGGGCCCGCGATCCGGATGCCAGCGGCGGTGCGGCCGGGGGCGGTGCGGCCGGGGGCGGTGCGGTCGGCCTTGGGGCGGCCGGCGGCGGGCTGCGGCACGTCATCGTGATCGAGGAGGCGCACCGCCTGCTGCGCGCGCAGCGGGAGGGCCCGAGCGCGCATGCGGTCGAGCTGTTCGCCAGCATGCTCGCGGAAATCAGGGCCTACGGCGTCGGGATCGTGGTCGCCGAGCAGATCCCCGCCAAGCTGGTTCCCGACGTGGTGAAGAACACCGCGCTGAAGGTGCTGCACCGGCTGCCCGCCCAGGACGACAGGGACCTGGTCGGCGCGGCAATGAACCTGGACGCCGGCCAGTCCCGGCAGGTGGTGTCGCTGGAGCCGGGGGTCGCCGCGGTCTTCGCCGACGGCATGGACCGGCCGCTGCGGATCCGCGTGCCGTCCGGCGAGGACAGGGAGCGGTCCGGCGGCCGCCCCGTCGCGGCCCCGCCGCTGAGCGGCAGGCGCTGCGCAGCCTGCGGGCCCGAGTGCGCCACCGGGCGCGCCTGCACCCTGCTCGAGCTCCGCGCGGCCGACCTGCTCGCCGGGTCACCGGAGGACGCCTGGCTGCGGATCTGGGCCGAGGCGCTGCTGCTCGCCCATCTCGCCAACCGGGGCCTGCCGCTGGTCCCGGCGGCACTGCGGCAGCGATGGGCGCAGCTGGCGCCGCGGCTGCGCGAATGCGCGCTCGCCACGGTGATCGACCGGGCCATGGCAGGCCGGGCGCTGAGCGTGCGTTCCTGCTTCGATCCGGAACGGATGGTGGCAGCCACTGCCGACACAGCGCGACGCATGCTCGCGGGCGGGAAAGGGGCGGGGACGCGGCCGGGCCCGGACTGGGTGATACCGCAGCTGCGCTGGCTGCACGAGATCGACCGGGTGTACCCGCTCGATGGCGAGCCGCCCGACGTGTTCGCGCCCGCGCCGCGGCTCGACTTCCCGCTGGCCGGGGTGCCGGACAGGGCGGATGTCCTGATCGGCCAGCGGGTCCGCGGCCTGCGCAGGCATCCGCTGTCGATGGAGCTGCCGCGCAACCAGCTGCCCGCCTGGAACGTCCTGCTCGGCGAGGATGACCAGCGCGGGTTCACCGAGGACCTGGAGAGCGTGGTGATCGGCGCGAGCCACCGCGGCCAGCTCCGCCAGGCCGCCGGCGAGATGGGAATCTCCGGCTGGCTGGAAGACGTCCTGTCCTGGCCCCGCCGCTTCATCGCCGGCGCCTAGCTGCGTGACGCGCCGCCCCGTTGTTTCTTGATCGAGGAAACAAATGGGTGGCCGGGACCCCCAGTTGTTTCCGTGATCAAGAAAAGCGCCTTCCCATGCGCTGGAGCGGCCGGGCCGGCGCTCGCCGTTTGCCGGTCTGTACCCGCCGCCGGATAGCATCGGCGGCCATGGGGAAGCTTCCGCTGCGCGCGCGCCTCGCGACGACGGTCGGCACCGCGGCGGGACGGGTCTCGCGGCTGTCCGGCCGCGGCGACGGGTCGGTGATCGGCGGCGTGCTGAGCCTGCGGCTGGAGCCTGACCTGCTCCGGCTGCTTGCCGTCGACCGTCAGGTCGTGCTGGTGACGGGCACCAACGGCAAGACGACGACCACCCGGCTGATCACGGCCGCGCTCGGCGCGCTGGGCCGCGAGGTCGCCTCGAATGCGTTCGGCGCGAACATGGAAGCGGGCCTTGCCTCCGCGCTCGGCCAGGCTCGCAATGCGCCGTTCGCCGTCCTGGAGGTGGACGAGAAGTACCTGCCGGCGATGCTGGCCGCGACAGCCGCCCGGGTGGTCGTACTGCTGAACCTGAGCCGCGACCAGATGGACCGGGCCGCGGAGATCTGGATGGTGGCCAGGCGGTGGCGGGAAGCTCTCGCCGTCGCGCCGAACTGCCAGGTGATCGCCAACGCGGACGAGCCACTGATCGTCTGGGCGGCCAGCGCGGCGCCGCGGGTGACCTGGGTCGCCGCTGGCCAGCGCTGGCACGAGGATTCCTGGTGCTGCCCGCAGTGCGGTTCCCACCTGCGCAGGGATGAGCTCGGCTGGCGGTGCGGCGAGTGTTCCTTCGCCCGCCCGTCCGCCCGGTGGGTTCTCGAGGACGCCACGGTCGTCGATGCGGGCGGGCGCGCCAGCGGGCTGTCCCTCGCGCTGCCGGGCCGGGCCAACCGCTCCAACGCCGTCATGGCGCTGGCCGTGGCGGACTTCTTCGGGGCGGACGTAGCGCAGGCGCTGCCCAGGCTCCGCGAGGTGACCTCCGTAGCTGGCCGCTACACCCAGGTCACCCGGCGCGGGCGCCGGGTCCGGCTGCTGCTCGCCAAGAACCCTGCCGGATGGCTGGAAGCCTTCGACGTGCTCGCGCCCGGCCCTTCGCCGGTCATGCTGGCCGTCAACGCCCAGATCCCGGACGGCCGGGACACCTCGTGGCTGTGGGACGTGGACTATCGTGTGCTGCGCGATCGCCCGGTGTTCGTCACCGGCCAGCGGCGGCTCGATCTGGCCGTCCGGCTCGAGGCTGACCAGGTGGCGTTCAAGCTGGCTGACGGCATAGACGACGTGGTGGACCGGGCGCCGCCTGGTGACCTGGATGTGATCGCCAACTACACGGCGTTCCAGCAGATCCGGGCTGTCGTGGGGCGGACGAACTGAGGACCGGCGGGGTGCGGACCCGGCAAGCCGTGGGCACGGCAGGCTGCGGACCCCGGCAAGCTGAGGAAACGGCAAGCTGAGGAAACGGCAAGCTATGAGCCCGGACAGGCGCAGGACCGGGCGGACGCAGGAGGCGCGCTCATGACGATGGCACCGGGTTCGGCCCGGCCGGGCAAGCGCAGCCGCGGCCCGGGAACCCTGCGGCTCGTCTGGGTCTATCCCGACCTGCTGAGCACCTACGGCGACCGGGGCAACCTGCTGGTGCTCATGCGGCGGGCCAGGCTCAGGGGGATTGACGTCGAGGCGATCGAGGTCAATTCCGATCAGCCGGTGCCCCGCCACGGCGACATCTACCTGCTCGGCGGCGGCGAGGACCTGCCGCAGATCCTGGCCGCGCGCCGGCTGCGCGACGACGGCGGGCTGGCGTACGTCGCCAGCCACAGCGCGGTGGTCTTCGCGGTATGCGCCGGCTACCAGCTGCTCGGCGCGGAGTTCGGCGGGGTCGAGGGCGAGCTCGTCGCCGGTCTGGACATCATCGACATCCGCAGCGGGCGGGGCGAGCGGCGCGGCGTTGGCGAGATCGTCGCGGACGTTGACCGGCAGCTGGGCGTTCCGCGGCTGACCGGATTCGAGAACCACCAGGGCGTTACCACGCTCGGGCCGGATGCCCGCCCGCTGGCGAGCGTGATCACCGGAGTGGGCAACGGGGACGGCACTGAGGGCGCCTACGCTCACGGAGTGGTCGGCACGTACCTGCACGGCCCGGCGCTTGCCCGCAACCCCGGCCTTGCCGATCTTCTGCTGGGCTGGGTGGCCGGGCCGCTGCCGCCGATGGAAGGCCCCGACGAGGAATGGGCCAGGCAGCTCCGCGAGGAGCGGCTCGCCGCTGTCTCCGGATAGCGCGGAGTCAGTAGACGAGTGCCTGCGCGCCATCCGCGATGATCTCGGCGAGGAACGTGGACGCGCCGGCGATGCGTATCCCCGTTATGACGTCGTTCTCAGTGATCTCCCTGCGGGCCGCGCACTGGGTGCACACGGTGACGGTGCCGGCCGTGAGGATGCTGGCGAGCAGATCCTCGAGCGGCGCGGCGTAGGGCAGGACCACGTCGCGGGCCCGATCGGGCAGCGCGAGCCAGGACGCCTCGCCGGTCAGCCAAAGGGACACCTGCAGGCCGGCGGCGACCGCGGTCGCGGCCACGGTGAGCGCCTGGTTGCAGCGCTCGGGGTCTTCCTTGCCGCCAGTGATCTTGACGATCAGCGAACGAGAGGGCATCCCCGCACCTTAGCGTCGCCGGCCAGCGAGCCGGGCACCCGCGCCCGGCGAGCCGCAGTGCTCGCGCAGGCAGTGCCGGGGACGAGCGCGGCGTGGCACCGTGGCGGATGTCCCGGTCCTGCCTAGACTGCGGGTATGCCGGGCGAGATCAGCGGGATTCTTCTGGTGGCGGCATTCGCCACGGTGGCGGTGCTGGCCGCGATTCTGGCTTTCTGGCTGGTCAGCGCGAGCTCGGCCGGCAAGGGCTCCTAGCGCCGTTCCGGCAAGGGCTCCTGCCAGCGCCGTATCGGCACTCGCCCGGCGGCCTGCCGCCGCTTCGTCCCGCCGCGCGCCCTACCCTGTCGTGCATGAAGATCGAGCCGCATCCCAGTATTTCCCCTCTGTCGTTCCTGCTCGGCCGCTGGGAGGGCGCGGGCGTCGGCGGCTACCCCACGATCGAGAGCTTCAGGTTCGGCCAGGAGATCTCGTTCAGCCACAACGGGAAGCCGTTCCTCATCTACTCGAGCCGGACCTGGCTGCTGGACGATGACGGGGTGATCGGCCGGCCGCTGGCGCTGGAAACCGGGTTCTGGCGGCTGCAGCCGGACAGCCAGCTGGAGGTCCTGCTCGCGCATCCGACCGGGTTCGTCGAGGTCTACCTCGGCGAGGTCAGCGGGACGAAGATCGAGATGGCGACCGACGCCGTCGTGCGCACCTCGTCGGCCAAGGAAGTTACCGCCGGCCGGCGGCTGTACGGCCTGATCGGCGGCGATCTCGGCTACGCCTACGACATGGCGGCCGTCGGCCAGCCGCTGCAGGCGCATCTGTCCGCGCAGCTCAAGCGCGTGGGAGAGGTCCCTGACGACGAGCCTGGTCAGTAGCTGCCGGGCGACGGACCTCTCCGGCGCAGCTGTCCGCGCAGCTCAAGCGCGTGGGAGAGGCCCCTGGCGACGAGCCTGGTCAGTTCTCGCCTGGTCAGTTCTCGCCCAGCCAGTAGATGTCGAACGACGTGCCGCTCAGGTCGGTGGGCCGGGCGATCACCGCGTTGGTGTCGTAGCCGACCTGGACGATCCTGGTGCGGGTCCAGTGGCCGGATGTGATCCCGCCGTGATGCCCGGCGGCACTGGTGATCGAGATATGCGCGAAGCTCAGCGCGCCGTAATCGGCCAGCGACGACTGATTGCCGCCGACGGTGGGCGCCTCGCTGATGACCTCGGCGGAACTGCGCTTGCAGCTGCCGGCGGAGCACTTGTCGAACACCGTGAAGTGGTGACCGTCGCTGTGGTCCCTGACCGCCATCCGGAACTTATGGGTACTCCGGCGGTAGCTGACCGACGCGGTGATCGCGTTCCCCGGGTAGATCTTCATGCTGCTCCGCACCTCGTACCTGGGGTAGACCTCTCGCCAGGCGAAGTACTGCGCGCCCGAATTAACGCAGTCCGCCTCGATGCCGTCCTGCTCCACGGTCTTGCTCGTGAAGCCGTCGATGCCGACCCAGTGCGAGGAGTAG
Organism: Streptosporangiaceae bacterium; assembly: GCA_050013415.1. GTDB lineage: Bacteria > Actinomycetota > Actinomycetes > Streptosporangiales > Streptosporangiaceae > Palsa-506. The sequence continues at coordinate 24,997 of JBEKFH010000013.1, forward strand.
GTCCTGGCGGATCCGGCGCTGGAGACCGCGCAGTTCAGGTACGGCACGAAGAACCTCGCACTGATCCGGTTGAACCTGGCGCTGCCCCGGCTGACCGCGTAGCCGGCCCAGTTCGCCGAGCCCACGGTCTTCGCTTCGCCGATGGCGCTGGCGCCCGCCGCGCCGGCCGGCAGCTTCGCCGGGATCATCGGCTGCGGCTCTGGCCGGGCCGTTGCCGGCCGGGCACTGACGTGCCGCACGGCCGCCTGGCTGGCTGACAGCGGTGACATGAACGCTCCGGCCGGCGCCGCGAGCGCGAGTGCCGCGAGCGCGAGCGCGGCGATGGCGGTCCCGCCGGCCAGATAGATCCTCTTCACGCGATGTCCCTCCTGGGCTGCTGCCGGGCCGAAACCCGCTGAACGGGGCTTTCCCGGCTGACCCGGCTCGGACATGGCCCGAAGGGCAACGAGAGCATCGGCTCAGACGGCGCGTTGGAGGGCACGCGCCAGAGACATACCCAGCCGGAGCTTGTTCGAAAGAGATCGGGTCAAAGAAACAGCCGGACCCGGCGGCAAGGGCCGCGGCGAGAGGGGCGCGCGGCGAGGCCGGGGCGGCAGGGCCGGGCGGCGAGGGCCGGGGCCGCAGGGGCACGGGCGGCGAGGGCGGGGCGGCAGGGGTCCGGGCAGCAGAAAGCCCCCGGGCGGCTCTCGTGACGGGGCACCAGGGCCGGAATCCGTGGAGCTGCGCCGCGCTGCATAAGCGCGGCACGCGCTGCAACGAGACGTTGCGCTCCGCGGGCCGGAGGTGTTACCCGTCACGGGGACCGGCTGGACAAGGCCGGTCAGCCCGGGGGTCCGGTGTCTGCCGTGTATTCGCCGGCCGCCGCCTGTGCGGCACGCGAACCCGGCGCCTCCCGGCGCCACGAACGCGTCAAGCCGGTGATACCGCGCCCCGTGGCTTGCGCCACGGTGAGCGTCGGCGGGACGGCGGCTAGCTGACAGCCACCTCGCGAGTCCGACATCTATGCATTCTGCTGGACCACCTCCTTTCCCGCGTTAGCCCGAACGCTACGTCACCGCGCGACAGGCTGGCAAGCACCTTATTTGGCCCCCGTGCCTTACTAGACTGAGGCGTATGTCACAAACCTGGGATGACACGCTGCGGGCCAGTGGCTTTCGGGTCACCCCGCAACGGCAGCTCGTCCTGGAGGCCGTCACCAGGCTGGAGCACGCCACCCCCGAGGAGATTTTCGCCGAGATCCACCAGAGGGCGCGGGGCGTCAACGTGTCCACCGTCTACCGGACCCTCGAGGTGCTCGAGCAGGTCGGGCTCGTCACGCATACCCATCTCGGGCATGGGGCGCCGCGATATCACCTCGCGGCCGAGGCTCAGCACGTGCACCTGGTCTGCCGGGACTGCGAGAAGGTCATCCAGGTCGATCCCGCCGCCGTGGGCAGCCTGGTCACCGTGCTGGACGCCGATTTCGGGTTCGAGACCGATGTCGGGCACCTGACGGTGTTCGGCCGCTGCGGTGACTGCCGTAAGGCCGGCTGAGCCGGCCCTTCGCGTAGCCTTGCCCCATGCAGAGCCCTCTCCTCGCCATCCCTGGTGCCGTGGCCGATGTGGGCACGGATGCCGGAGTGGCGGCGCATTACGGCGACCCGTACGGCGAGCAGCGGGCGCTGGCCGGCTCGGCCGGGCTGGTCGACCGCTCGCATCGCGGCGTCATCCGGATCACCGGCCAGGACCGGCTGTCCTGGCTGCACAGCCTGACCACACAGCACCTGGAGCAGCTCGAGGCGGGCGTCACCGCCGAGGCACTGATCCTGTCCCCGAACGGGCACGTCGAGCATCAGCTGACGCTGACCGACGACGGGACCGCGGTGTGGGCGCACGTGGAGCCCGGCGCGGCCCCGGCGCTGCTGGAGTTCCTTGAGTCGATGCGGTTCATGCTCCGGGTCGAGCCGGCCGATGTCACGGCCGATTACGCCGTGCTCACGCTGATGGGACCTGGCATCCCGGTCGATCAGCCGCTGGCGGCGACAGCGACCCTGAGATCCCCGTTCGGAATGGATCTTGTCGTCAGCCGTTCGGAGCTGACCGGCGTGGCGGCGCAGCTTCGGTCGGGCGGTGCGGCGCTCGCGGGCATGTGGGCGCACGAGGCGCTGCGGATCGCGGCGCGGCGGCCGCGGCTCGGGCTGGACACCGATCACCGGACGATTCCGCACGAGGTGGGCTGGATCGAGACCGCCGTCCACCTGTCCAAGGGCTGCTACCGGGGCCAGGAGACCGTGGCACGGGTGCACAACCTGGGCCATCCGCCGCGCCGCCTGGTGTTCCTGCACCTGGACGGCAGTGACGACACCCTGCCCGCGCACGGCGACCCAGTTGGGCTGGCGAGCCCGGCCGGGCTGGCCGGGCCGCCGGTCGGGTTCCTCGGCTCCGCGGCCAGGCACTACGAGCTCGGCCCGATCGCGCTGGCGCTGATCAAGCGGACGGTGCCGGTCGACGCCGTGCTGGCCGTGGCGGGCATCACCGCGGCGCAGGAGGTCATCGTGCCGCCGGACGCCGGGGCCAACGTGAAGGTCACGCTCCGGCGGCCGCGCGGGGGCCTGCAGCGGGCCCGCTGAGTAACCTGGCCGCCGGGCCCGGCGGCCCGCGGCGGCCCGCGGGCTGGCTGTCCGCCGACAACGTTGGTTACTGGGAGGTCGCCTGCCGTGCTGCGCCGAACGCTGCTGGCCGCCTCGGCCAGCCACCGGGTCCGCCGGGTGATCACGGCCGCCCCGTACACGCGTGACGTGGTCACCCGGTTCGTGGCCGGGGACACCGCCGACGACGCGGTCGGCGTCACCCGGCGGCTGCTGGCTGACGGTCTGCTGGTCAGCCTGGACTACCTGGGCGAGGACACCGCCGATCCGGACCAGGCTGCCGCGGTGGCGCAGGAGTACGTCCGGCTGCTCGGCCGGCTCGGCGCGGACGGCCTTGCCAGCGGCGGCCGGGCCGAGGTGTCGGTCAAGCTCACCGCGGTGGGGCTGGGCCTGCGCGAAAACGGCCCGAAGATCGCAGCGCAGCACGTCGCCCGGATCTGCGCGGCCGCCCGCGACGCGGGCACCACGGTCACCCTGGACATGGAGGATCACGCCAGCGTCGATGCCGCGCTGGGCGTACTGGCCGAGCTCAGGCCGGACTTCCCCGACCTCGGCTGCGTGATCCAGAGCTACCTGCGCCGCAGCGCGGACGACTGCGCCGGCCTCGCGGTCGCCGGATCGCGGGTCCGGCTGTGCAAGGGTGCCTACCGCGCGCCGGAAGAGGCGGCCTTCACCCGGCGCTCCGAGGTGGACCGGTCCTATGCCCGCTGCCTGCGGATCCTGCTGGCCGGCGACGGCTACCCGATGCTGGCGACCCACGACCCGCGGCTGATCAGGATCGCGGGAGTGCGGGCGGACGCGGCGGGCAGGCGGCGCGACAGCTTCGAGTACCAGATGCTGTACGGCATCCGCCCCGCCGAGCAGCTGCGGCTTGCCGGGGCCGGCTCGCGGATGCGCGTCTACGTGCCCTACGGCAGCGACTGGTATGGCTACCTGGTCCGCAGGCTCGCCGAGCGGCCGGCCAACCTGGCGTTCTTCCTCCGGGCACTCGCCTCGGTCGGCTGACTGCCCCGCGGTGGGGCCGGCTGGTTTGCCGTGGGGCCGGCTGGCTGCCGTGGGCCGGCTGCCGTGGGCCGGCTGGCTGCCGTGCGGCCGGCTGGCTGCGTCGGTCGGCAGGCGCCGCCCGCCGCGCCAGGGCCAGCCGTGGTGGGAGCTGGTCCCGTGGCGGTCACGATAGGCTCCGTGGCGTGATCGGGGTCCTCGGAGCAGGGAAAATGGGCGAGGCGCTTATCTCGGGCATGCTCCGGGCCGGCGTGCCGCCAGCCGAGGTCGTCGCCGCGGTGCGCCGCGCTGAGCGGGCGGGCCAGCTGCGCGACGCGTACGGGATCGAGGTAGTCAGCGCCGCCGCGGCGGCGGGCCGCGCCGACACGCTGGTCATCACCGTGAAGCCGCAGGACATGGCGGTGCTGCTGGCGGAGATCGCGCCCGTCATGCCAGACGGCCGTCTGGTGATCTCGGTCGCTGCCGGCATCACCACCTCGTTCATCGAGCGCCGCCTGCCAGGGGACATCCCGGTGGTGCGGGTCATGTCCAATACCCCGGTGCTCGTCGACGAGGCCATGAGCGTGATCTCGGCAGGCACCCACGCGGGCGAGGACCATCTGCGCAGGGCCGAGGAGCTGCTCCGCCCGGTCGGCAAGGTGCTGCGCATACCGGAATCTCAGCAGAATGCCGCCACCGCCCTGTCCGGGAGCGGGCCGGCCTACGTCTACTACCTGGTCGAGGCCATGGTGGACGCGGGGATCCTGCTCGGCATGGCGCGCGGCAACGCGCTGGAGATGGTCACCCAGGCCGTCTACGGCGCCGCGACCATGCTGCGCGAATCCGGCGAGCATCCGGTGATCCTGCGGGAGGCGGTGACGTCGCCGGGCGGGACCACGATCAGCGCGATCCGCGAGCTGGAGAAGCACAGCGTCCGGGCGGCGATCCTCGCGGCGATCGAGGCCGCGAGCGACCGTGGCCGCGAGCTGGGCGCCGGCTAGCCGCTAGCGAACGGCCTCGGCCATTTCCTCGTGCGGATTGGCTGTATCGGCATAACCAGAAAGTCAGGCCAGCGATCATTTTGGCTGCTGAGCCAGGCTGAGATGGGCGCGTGATCGGCATGAAGCGCGGCATCGGATTGACAAAGAAATCCCTCGCCGGGGTTGCCCTTTTTCACACAGGACTTACGCTGGAGACGGACGTGACTGGTGCGCCGAGCCGGCTCGGCGTGCAGCCATGTCGGAAGGGGGCCAGCATGGCAGCGGAGCAGATTCCCTTCAGCGAAGTCAGCTTCCTCACCGTGGCCGAGGTCGCCGCGATCATGCGCGTGTCCAAGATGACCGTTTACCGCCTTGTCCACTCCGGCGAGATTGAGGCGATCAGGGTTGGCCGGTCGTTCCGGGTGCCCAAGCAGGCGGTCGACCAGTACCTGCGGGATGCCTCGGTGGGAGACAACTGAGCCAGCCGGGCTCGGGCTGCTGAGCAAGCCGGGCTCGGGATGCGGCAGCGGCATCGCGCAGCCGCGGCAGCGAACCGCGGCAGAGGTGCGGTGGCGGCGCTTCGGCCCGGTGACAGCGGTACGCTGTTACGCTGACGCGTGCAAGCCGCCCGGTCGGGGCGTGCGTGAGTGGCATGCCTGTCAGGCAGCACATCGAGCGAGGGTGGTTTCGTGGGCTCAGTCATCAAGAAGCGCCGTAAGCGGATGGCGAAGAAGAAGCACCGCAAGCTGCTGCGCAAGACCAGGGTCCAGCGCAGGAACAAGAAGTAGCAGGCGCTCCGGCCGCGCCGCCGGGAGGCACGATGAGCCAGCCTCAGCCCAGCCACGCTGACGGGTGGCGGCAGCGGATCGCCGGGGCGGCGGATTTCGTCCGCCGCAGGGCGTCCGGCGACTACCCGGTCGACGAGTCAGGGTTTGATCCTGAATTCCATGCCGCGCTGGTCATGCCCGTTCTCCGGGCGATCTACCAGCAGTGGTTCCGGGTCCGCATGCGCGGGCTGGAGAACGTGCCTGCCTCAGGTCCGGCGCTCGTCGTCGCCAATCACTCGGGAGTGCTGCCGTTCGACGCGGTCATGCTCCAGGCCGGGCTGCTCGACGAGCATCCCAGTCACCGGCACCTGCGCCTGCTCGGCGCCGACCTGGTGTACGCGATCCCTGGCTTGTCCGGCCTGGCCAGGAAGAGCGGGAACGTCAGGGCCCGCCCCGACGAGGCCGAGCGGCTGCTCGGCGCGGGCGAGCTCGTCGGCGTTTTCCCCGAGGGCTTCAAGGGGATCGGGAAGCCCTACAGCGAGCGCTACCGGCTGCAGCGATTCGGGCGAGGCGGGTTCGCCGCGACCGCAATGCACGCGCGCGTGCCGATCATCCCGTGCGCGATCGTCGGCGCCGAGGAGATCTATCCAATGATCGGGAATGCCGGATCGCTCGCCCGAATGCTGCGGCTCCCCTATTTTCCGGTGACACCGCTATTTCCCTGGCTCGGTCCGCTCGGCGCCATCCCGCTGCCGTCCGACTGGATTATCGAATTCTCGCCGCCGGTGCCGACGGCCGGCTACC
>JBEKFH010000014.1:0-29868 GCA_050013415.1 Streptosporangiaceae bacterium
GCCGCGCCCGCTCAAGGAGTGAGGCCTCCCAGCGTTCTTGCAGCGCGCCTTTGAGGTCGGCGCGCATGACCGGGGAGACGTGCCCGTAGACGCCGCGCATGCCGGGCACCAGGTGGCCCGTGCGCTCCGCTCGCAGCAGGTCGGAGATGGCCTGCCTCTTTCATCCAGGTCTGGTGGCCGTGCAGGATGCTGAGCCGGGCCCGCACGAGCACTCCCGCCTCCCGGAGGCGGGTGAAGAACTCCTCCTCGCCGGCTGCCCCGGCGGCGGTGCTGACAGCGCGGCGCAGCGTGACGCGGGCTTCGTGGTCGAGTCGGCCGCCTACCTCAACGGGTCAGCTGCCTGGTCCTGGCCGGTTCGTTCGCCGGCGGCGCCGGGCTGCTCTGGCTCGTAGCGGTCTCCGGCGCCACAGCCGCCCCGCTAGACATGACGCCCCTGGCTAGAGCGGTAATGGCCTGTTAAACCCGCTCCCTCCGGTGGGGCACTCCGGCTCCGGGATGATCGCTACCTCAGCGGCCACGGTTGTTGCTGGCTGAGGGTGGAGCCTGATCATCCCGTCTGCCATCGACCAGGGGCAAGCCCAGCAGAACAGGCCGCTCCCTGACGGGCGGGTCGACGGCAGACGGCATGATCAGCAAGACAGGAGGGTGCGGGAGCGCCCCAGCCGTTCACCCCCTGGGACCTGGCGCCTGCGAGAAGTACGGGGCAGACTAGAAGCCTGGGACCGTCTGCAACCATTGCCCGGACGGATAATGAGCAGTCGGAAGCAAGGTGTCATGGGCAGGCTAACCCGCACCTGGGCCGCCATTACGACCGGCGGGCTGCTAGCGCCGGTCCTGCTTGGCCTGTGCCTTGCACTCGCCTCATGTAGCAATCAAGCGTGCGGCGGACAATGCGGGCCGCCGTTTCAGTTGCAGGTCATATTCCGGCCGGGCACCAGCGCTCAGACCGCTGCCGCCGCCATGGACGGATGCGCCGCTGATCCGCTCGTCATACGTATCGGCCGGGTGTCTCGCTTCCGCGGCCCCGCAGATGCCGACCCGCCCGGGTCTCTCACCGCCACCGTCTACACGCGGGCGATGCGGGCCGGGCGCCGGGAAGGTCACCTGCTGACATGCCTGCACCAGTCACCTTCGGTCATCTCGGCCAGTTATCCGGATTAAGGCAGCCACGCCGTGCAATTAGCGTGCAATTAGCCAGGGTGCTGAGCGGTCAGCGACCGTACCTGGCGGGCATTCAGACTTGCTGGTCAGGTGGCATCAGCGGCCGTACTGTACAGTTTTCCAAGCTGATAGTGCGAGTGTATGGACCCGGCGTCCACTAACCTGGATTTTGGCCCCTGTGAGGAAGATGGATCAAGGTAGTCCCCGGACCTGCCTAACATGTGCGAATGCAGCGGGTCTGGCGCTGGGGATATCGGTTCTGGCGCTGGGAATATCGTGCTTAGGATTCGCGGGCGCTACCGGGGGATAGCGGCGATGGCTGGCGTGGTTTGCCTCCTGGTGGCGGGCGCCTGGGCATGGGGGAACACCGAAAGCCGTTCCGCTCCCGAGCTGTCCTGTTCCTGGCCGCTGCGGGTGCGCGGTGAGCCCGCCGCCGGGCAGGCAGGCGCTGTCCGCTGCTACCTCAGGGCACTCGCGCAGCGCGACATGACTGGCCTGTATGCGACGGCCTACAGCGACTACGGTGACGGGTCCGTCCGCCTCACCACCGCCGCCCTCCGTCACTCGGCCGACGCGCGGGCTGGGCTGGCGACGGCCACCTTCACCGCCAGCCCGATCGACACCGGGCTCGCCGAGGTGGCGATCGACTACGCCGATGGCGCCCGCGACGACCTCGCGCTCCAGATCGCGGATCCCCGGTCAGCCAACTCCTGGCGCTTCAACATCGGCAACCTCGTCAGAACAGAGCCTGCTAGGACACCACCGACAGCCGCGACACCCTCGCCCTGACATCACCCGAGCCGATCCGAGCCCTCTACGTGCCCCCCGATGGCGCCCCATGACGAGGACAAGGGAGGTGTGGAACGCCGGAATGAGCTGATCTTGTGATTATCCTGGGCCTGTGCCTCATGCAAGCTCGGTCAGCGGCAAGGCCAGTCCGCCCGGCAGGCGACGGCCTTCATCTCGCGGCGCGTTGGCACTGGTCATAGAGGGGCTGCGGGGTCGTAGCTGGGTGTGGTCGCTGTCGCTTCTGTGGGTGGCGCTAGGAGCTAGTGGGGCCGGTTACGCCTTTGCCATGACCACCCAGACGTGCAGCGACGAGTGCGCCAGCGGCGTGATCTCGTTCCCCCAATGGAATGGGGAGCCCGGGGTGATCATCGCGGTGGCCGCGCTGGCAGCGGCGGTATGGATACTGCTGGCTATCGCAATGCTGGTCGCCGGGCTCACCCGCTTCGGCAGGAGAGAGCCGCGCGACGGCATCCGGTGGTGTGCGTGGATCGGTGTCTGGGTCGCGGGTGTGGCGCTGATGGTTCTGACCTATGTCGCGGCGTTCAGGTGGCTTGATGGTAACCCGCCCTTCCCCGCGGAGGGGACTACCTTGCCGAGTCCCGGTCCCGCTGTGGGCTGGGGAGAGCTGCCCATCTGCACCGCGTGGCTGGCGCTCGCAGCCGTGATGAACTGGATACTGGCAGGGTCCCCAGGGGTCAGCTACGGCCACTCCAGTCCACCAGGATCGGCAGGTCAGTCATCCGATCAGGCGTAGCTGCTCCGCTTCCCAAACTGACAGTCCGCATAACCCGCTACGTGCCCGCCACGTGCCCGATAGGACGGTCGCCAGCGGTCAGTCGCGGTCGCTCACGGCGTAACCGAAGTGGATGTGACCTCGGCAGTCGCATGTCAGGCGGCTGCAGCCACCACCTTTGCAAGCAGGTGGTCCTCCTCGCTGTTCGATGATCTTGGCCGAGTCCGCCGAGCCAAGGCCAAGCCCGCTGACGCGAGTCGCTTCGCGAGCCTGGACACGGCGGACTCGGCCAAGGACAGACAGCTACGAGGAGGACGGGAGAGAAGCGGGAATAAGATGAGCGGCGCTGCGCGGGATATACGTGGGACGAGCGCGCCACCGCAGCCGCCTGACGTGCCTGCCGCCCGGATATTTTTCTTCACCGGCGTCAGCCCCCGGCGATGACCGGCCGACGGGGCGGCCTGTTGCGGCAGCGGAACTTCCGCCTGTTCTGGACCGGGGAGAGCCTCAGCGAGGTCGGCAATTCCGTCGCCGTCTTCGCAGTGCCGCTGGTGGCCATCGACACCTTGCACGCCAGCACGTTCATCGTCACGCTGCTGACCGCGATGGTCTGGCTGCCCTGGGTCATTATCGGCGTTCCGGCCGGGGCGTGGGTCGACCGGCTACCGCTCCGGCGCGTCATGCTGGCCAGTGATGCGGTCTCGGTGGTGGTGTACGCGAGCGTCCCGGTCGCGGCCTGGTGCGGGGTGCTGAGCGTGGCGCAGCTCATCGCGGTCGTGCTGGTCGCCGGTGCGGCGTCAGTGTTCTTCAACACTGCCTACCAGGTCCTGCTCGCAGGGGTAGTTGACGAGGGGGACCTTACTGAGGGGAACTCCAAGCTACTGGGCAGCCGCGAGGTCGCCCAGATCGGCGGGCCAGGACTCGGCGGGCTGCTCGCCCAGGCAGGCGGGCCCGTGACCGGGCTGCTGGCCGACGCGGTGAGCTTCGCTGTCTCGTTCTGCTGCCTGACCGCCATGCAGCCACCGCGGGATCGCCGGTCGGATGACCCGGCTGCCGGAGGCGTGCTCGACGGTCTTCGTTTCGCCTGGCACGATCCCTACCTGCGTGCGATGACGGCGTTCTCGTCGCTCGGCAACCTGGCCCTCACCGGTGTCGATGCCCTCCTCGTCGTCTTCCTGGTCCGCACCGTCGGGCTATCCGCGGCAGCCGCCGGGCTCGTCATGGCCAGCCTCGGGATGGGCGGCGTCCTCGGCGCACTTGCCGCCCGGCCCTTGGGACGGCGGTTCGGCACAGCGCGGACGATGATCTTCGCCGTCCCGGGCGGCCTGTGCTTCGCGCTGCTGCTGCCGCTCGCGGACTCCGGACCGCGGCTCGCGTTCGCCTGCGCAGCGCTGGCGTGCGTCGGTTGCGTCGTCGTCATCGGGAACGTGATCGTCGACAGCTTCATGCAGGCCTACGTCTCGCCGGACATATTCGGCCGGGTCATCTCGGCGACCTGGGCCGTCGGGTTCGCGATGATGCCCGTTGGCGCGCTGCTCGCCGGGGCCCTCGCCACCGTGCTGGGAGTCAGGGCTGCGCTATGGATACTCACTGCCCTGATCGCCGCGACCGGTCTCACCTTCCTGCTGACTCCCCTGCGGCAGCTGCGTGACCTGCCGCGACGCCCGGCCGAGGATAGCGCGCCTGGGCGTTCCCGATCGGAAGCGCCCCGCACCGGTGAACGGCCATCCGGAGGATCAAGATCACCGGCCTGATGCCCCTTGGTGCTGTCTGGGCGCCCACGGCTGGCGGGGCACCGTAGCCGACGCGTCATAACATGTCCAGGTGGAAACAGGCGCAGAGCGGCTGGAAGCAGCGGCAGAGTCGGCTGACCGGCTGCGGCGTGCCTCCTCATTCGGCGCGGCTGCCGGGCAATACGCGCGCCACCGCCCTGCCTACGCCGAAGCGGCAATCCGCTGGTGCCTGGCACCGGTCAGCGGCGCGCAGCCGGTGCGGGTGGCGGACGTGGGCGCGGGGACCGGCATCCTGACCGGCGCGCTGGCCCGCCTCGGCGCCGATGTCGTCGCGGTAGAGCCGGACCGGGCAATGCTCGCCGAGTTGCGCCACGAGCTGCCCGGAGTGAGAGCCGTGGAAGGCAGCGCCGAGGCGCTCCCGCTGCCGGACCAGAGCGTCGACGCGGTGCTGTGCGGGCAGTCGATGCACTGGTTCGACCTGGACCGGGCGCTGCCGGAGATCGCCAGGGTGCTGGCGCCTGGCGGGGTGCTCGCCGGGCTGTGGAACACCGATGACGACCGCGTCGGCTGGGTCGCCGGGCTCACCGCGATCAGCAAGAGCAGTTCAACGCTGTCAGGCTGGCGGGCTGCCCCGGAAGCGGATGCCGAGCGGGGCGTGCTGCGCCCAGGCAGCAGCTGGTTTGCCCCAGTGGAGGAGCACGAGTTCGGCAATGGACAGCTTCGGAGCGCTGACTCGCTGGTCGCCACAATCGCCACCCACTCGCGGATGCTGGTGATGGACGAGGCGGAGCGCGCCAGGACGCTCGCCGCGATCCGCGATTTCCTGCACCGCCAGCCAGAGACCTCGGCTGGCGAGTTCACTCTGCCGCTGGTAACCGTTGCGCTGCGCGCTGCGCGCCGGCCTTAGGAGCCGTCCCCACGCCGCGCACGTGCTGGACTCACACGACGCGCTGCGGCTTGAACAACGTTGATGAGTGAGTCCGGTTGTGCTGCTTTCTAGATGAGTGAGTCCGGTTCTGCTGCGGCCTGGCCGTTGTGGTAGCTGAGCAGGTCGCCGGGCTGGCAGTCGAGTTCCTGGCAGAGGCGCGTCAGGGTGGTGAACCGGATCGCCCGGGCGTGGCCGTTCTTCAGGATGGACAGGTTGACGATGCTGACGCCGACCCGCTCGGACAGCTCGGTCAGGGTCATGTCCCGCTCGGCCAGCAGCGTGTCGAGGTGGATGGCGATGGCGTGGGCATCGGGGACCGTGGGCGGCATTACACCGTCCCCTCGAGGTCGGCGCGCATGTCTGCGCTGATCCGCATGACCCGGGCGAAGATGATCAGGCCCAGGCCGATCCAGGCGACCGGCCATGACACTCCCCAGGACGCGGGCCAGTGGGCCCAGTCGACGTGCCAGGTGACCAGCTGGCCCAGCAGGTTCACCCGGGCGAACCCTTCGGCGAAGGTGGCCACCAGCTCACCGGCCAGCAGCCACCAGCCGAGGATCAGCACCAGCCGGGCAGCCCGGGCGGTGTGGACGCCGTCGCCGGCGGCTGTGCGAGCCAGCCGCATCGCCAGGTAGAGCGTGCCCAGGCGGAGCAGGTCAACGGGCAGCAAGGTGACCGCGAAGGCCAGGGCCTGGCCGTGAGTGGGATGCGCGGTGCAGACGCTTGCGGCGTTCCAGGTGGCGCGCACGCCAGGGGCCAGGCCGGCCTGGCCGAGCCCGCTGCCGGCGTGCCGCAGCAGGGGTGGCGCGGTTTCCAGGCAGGCGGCGGGGGGCGTGCCGGCGGGGCCGCCGAGGACGAACCAGGGATGCTGGCCTAGCAGGGCAAGGATCACCCGGAGCCCAGTGGCGAGGACGGCGAACCAGAACACCCAGGTGACCACGTTGGCGATGAGCTGCAGCCGGTTGCGCGGCTTGACGGCAGGTGCGGACATCGGGAACCCCTCTTATCGACTATCGTTGTTATCGAGGATCGTAAACAACGAAAATCGTTACGTCAAGAGAACGGGGCCGTCCGGGCCTGCCGGCGAACATGCTCGAGAGGATCATCCACAGCGCTACGTGCCCGCCGGGTCGACCACTGGAACGGCAGCGCGTGGACCCAGCGCGGGCGTTCTCGGTAACGGGGGTTGCAGAGGGTGGTGCGGGACGTACCTGGCTGGCGTGACGCGCCAGACTGTAGCTGGCGGGTGCGCGGCGCGGGCCGGCCAGAGCGCCCGGCTTCTCTCATCCGCGCCGCACGAGACACGTCGGGGGCGACAGTGATGGCGCGATGAGAGGCCCGCGCGAGAACGAGCGCCAGCGGAGCCCCCGGCCGCTGGTCCGGCGGCGGCTTGCCTCCGGCCGGGGCGCCACGGAACAGCCGAACATGACTAGCGACGGGCAAGCTGTACTCACTCCGGTGTTCTGGCTGATGATCGCCGCGACCGGGATCGCCTGCGGCCTCTTCGGCACCCTGATGATGGCGATTCTGTTCCGCGTCCAGCACCTCGCCTTCGGCTACCACACCGGGACCTTCGAAGCCGGGGTCGACCACGTCGCCGCCTCCCGCCGCGTCATCTCCCTGCTGGTGGCCGGCGCGTTTGGCGGCGTCGCCTGGTTCCTGCTGCGCCGCTACACCAAGGGCGAGCGCTCGGAGATCGACGACGCGATCTGGAACGGTGACGGCAAGCTGTCGTTCCGCCGCTGCCTGGCCACCTCGGTGATCTCCGAGGTGGTCATCGGGATGGGCGCGTCGATCGGCCGTGAGGCCGCGCCCAAGCTGATGGGCGGCGCGTCGGCGAGCGTCCTGGCGAGCTGGAGCCACCTGTCGCGGCAGCAGCGGCGCCTGCTCGTCGCCTGCGGCGGCGGCGCCGGGCTCGCCGCGGTGTACAACGTGCCCCTCGGCGGAGCCCTGTTCACCGCCGAGGTGCTGTGGGGCGGCATCTCCCTGCCCGTCATCCTGCCGGCGCTGGCATGCTCGGTGATCGCCACGGTCACCGCATGGCTCTATCTCCCGGCCCACGCCACCTACCTCGGCGTCCCCGACTATCCCTTCAGCGCGTCCCTGCTGGTGTGGGCGCTGCTGGCCGGGCCGCTGATCGGGGTGATCTCCGTCGGGTACATCAGGCTCATCGGCTGGTTTTCCTATCACCGGGCGACCGGGCTCAGGGTGCTGGTCGCCCCGCTGCTGGCCTTCGGCGTGCTCGGAGTCATCGGCATCAGGTACCCGCAGCTTTTCGGTAACGGCCAGGACATGGCCCGTGACGCCTTCATCGGCGGCGGGAGCCTGGGGCTGCTGCTGGTCCTCTTCGCGCTCAAGCCGCTGGTCACCGCGCTGTGCCTGGGAAGCGGGGCATCCGGGGGGCTGTTCACCCCGACGCTGAGTACCGGGGCCGTGCTGGGCGGGTTCCTCGGCCTGGCATGGAACATGGCCTGGCCGGGAACGCCGTCCGGGGCCTTCGCGATGGTCGGCGCGGCCGCCATGATCGGCGCCGCCATGCAGGCGCCGCTGGCCGGCCTCACCCTGGTACTCGAGCTCACCCAGAACGGCCTCGGGATCATCGTGCCGATGATGGCCGCCACCATCAGCGCCACCATCGTCGCCTACTACATCGACGGCTACTCGATCTACTCCGCCCGGCTGCCCGCCCGCCTGACCGAAACGAAATGACCCGGCCCGCTGCTCTCCAGCGCGCTGCGTCAGGGCGTGCCAGGCGTCAGGGCCAGCCGGGCGTCAGGGCCAGCCGGGCGTCAGGGTGCCGGGCGTCAGGGCGTGCCGGGCGGCGTCACGGTCGCGTCGACGGTCAGCCGCCCGGCGTGGCGAAACCGCAAGGTCAGCGGAATCGTCTCGCCGGGCGCTAGCTGGCCTGGGCCGATGAGCGTGATGTCACCGCCGAACGGGCTGAGGGTGAGCCTCGCGTGCGCCGGGATCGCCAGGCCGCGCACGACGTGCCCGGAGCCCGCCGCGCTGCCGTCGTGCCGGATGAGCTCGGCGCGCCGGGCGCCTGGCGCGGTGACCGACAGGAGCTCGTCCGCGCCGCCGAGGTTCACCAGCACCAGGTAGCCGAGGGCGCGCGTGCCGCCGCCCGCGGGCATGGCGACCGAGGCCGAGCTGACCTCGATGCTGATGCGCGAGATGGTGCCTGCCCCGCCGGTGACCACCCAGCCGGATAGCAGGCCCAGCAGCACCACGGCGCAGATGACCGGGGCGAGCGCGGCCCTGACCAGCCGGCCCAGCGCGTCCCTGCCTGACTCCGGGGCCGCCGCGGCCTGCCGGGGTAGCGCGAGCACCGGATCGTGACCGATCATCACGAAAGTCCCGCCTCGGCGCGCCGCGGCGCGCCGCCGGGCCGGAAGCGGCGCAGGCGCAGGCTATTGCCGACGACGATCAGCGAGCTCGCTGACATAGCCACCCCGGCGAACAACGGGTTGAGGTAGCCGAGGGCGGCGAGCGGAATGGCGATCAGGTTGTAGCCGAACGCCCAGGCCAGGTTCGCGCGGATGGCCCGCAGAGTGGCCCGGGCGAGCAGCATCGCTTCGGCCACGTCGCGCGGATCTCCGCTGACCAGGGTGATATCCGCCGCTCCGATGGCGACGTCGGTGCCGGCCCCGGTGGCTATGCCGAGATCGGCCTGGGCGAGCGCGGCGGCGTCATTGATGCCGTCGCCGACGACCGCGACCCGCAGGCCGTCCGCCTGGAGCTGGCGTACCAGCTCGACCTTGCCCTCCGGCCTGACGCCGGCGACGACCTCGGGCCCGGTCAGGCCGAGCTGCGCGGCGACCACCTGCGCGGCGCGGCTGTTGTCACCGGTCACCAGCATGACGCGCGCGCCGAGCGCCCTGATTCTCGCCACCGCGTCGGCGCCGCCAGGCCGGAGCGTGTCGGCGATGGTGAGCATGCCGCGGGCCCGGCCGTCCCAGCCGGCCAGGACGGCAGTGCCGCCGCTATCCTCGGCGCGCCGGGCTGCCTGCCGCAGCTCCCCGGGCACCGCCAGCCCCAGCTCGTCGAACAGCAGCTGGCTGCCGCAGGTGACATGCCGGCCGTCGGCCTCGCCGCTGACGCCCAGGCCGGGCAGGCTCGCGAAGCCGGTCACCGGCGGCAGCGGCGCTTGCCGGGCCGCTTCCCTGGCGATCGCCTGGCCGACAGGATGCTCCGAGGAATCCTCTACGGCCCCGGCGAGCAGCAGCACCTCCTGCCGCTCAGCGCCCGCCGCGGCGGTGACCTGCTGCACGGTCATGGCGCCGGTGGTCATGGTGCCTGTCTTGTCCAGCACGACGACGTCGATCCGGCGGGCCGACTCCAGCGCCTGAGCGTTCCTGACCAGGATCCCCAGCTCGGCGCCGCGCCCTGTCCCGGCCAGCAGGGCGGTGGTCGTGGCCAGGCCAAGCGCGCACGGGCAGGCAACGACGAGAACGGCGAACGCAGCACCCCAGGCATCCTGCGACGGGAGGCCCGCGCCCAGCCAGAAGCCCAGCGTCACCACCGAAAGGCTGATCACGCACGGCACGAAGATCGAGGCCAGCCGGTCGGCGAGGCGCTGCGCGGCTGCCTTGCCCGTCTGCGCCCTGGTCACCAGGCTGACGATCTGGGCAAGCGTCGTCTGCGATCCGACCCGGCTCGCCCGCACGACAAGCCGCCCGCTGCTGTTGATCGTCGCCCCGGTAACCTCATCGCCTGGCCCGACCTCGGCGGGAACAGACTCGCCGGTGAGCAGTGACGCATTCACGGCGCAGCGGCCCTCGACCACCACCCCGTCGGTCGCGATCTTCTCGCCGGGCCTGACGACGAAGCAGTCGCCAGGCACCAGCGTGCCCGCGCTCACCCGCTGCTCGACGCCATCCCGCAGCACCGCCACGGTCTTGGCCCCGAGCTGGGCCAGCGCGGCTAGCGCGGACCCGGCCCGGTCCTTCGCCCGTGCCTCCAGGTAGCGCCCGGTCAGCACCGCCAGGGTGACGCCAGCGGCCACGTCGAGATAAAGAGTGTGCTGGCCGACGGGGCCGAACGCGAGCGCGAACGGCATCCGCATGCCCGCCATCCCGGCCCCGCCGAACAGCAGGGCGTAGAGCGACCAGATGAATGACGCGGCAATACCAAGGCTGACCAATGTGTCCATGGTGGCCGTCGCCTCCCGCAGGCTGGCCCAGGCGCCGCGATGCAGCGGCCACGCGCCCCAGCCGACTACCGGGCAGGCCAGCAGCAGGCTCCACCACTGCCATCCGCTGAACTGCGCGGACGGGATCATCGCCAGCAGTACCACGGGCAGCGCCAGCGGACCGCAGACCGCCAGGCGCCAGCGCAGCGCGCGGGCGCGTTCCGGCAGTTCGGGACGGTCGCCTCCGGCCGGAACGGGAACTGCGGCGGTGTATCCGGCCGCCTCGACAGCGGTGATCAGCTCGGCGAGGTCCCTGCCTCCGGCCGAGCTCACGTAAGCACGCTCAGTGGCGTAATTGACCGAGGCGGCGACACCGTCCAGCAGGTTCAGCCGTTTCTCGATCCTGGCGGCGCACGCGGCGCAGCTCATCCCGCCGATGGCGAGTTCCAGCGGGGCGTCCGGGCCGGCCGTGACGGCCATCAGCGCCGTCCCGGTGCTGCCGGGATCACCGGCAGCAAGGCCCGGGTGCCCGGCGCCGGCCCGGTGCCCATGTTCATCGAGCCGGATCCGCCGCCGGCTGGCGGCCCGCCGGTATGGGCGTAGGTCGTGCTCACCGGCCCGAGTTGCAGGCCCACGGCGCGCGCCCCGAGGAACAGCGCGACCAGCAGGATGCCGAACGCGCAGAGCCGGGCCGCCGCGCTCATCGCAGCTCCCCGGAGCCGGCGCGACCGGGTCCAGCCAGCAGCGCGCGACCGGCGCGAGCCGGAGCGGCGATACCTGCCATCATCACGTCCCTTGCCTTCTCGCTGGTCGCAGTGCCAGCAGTCTGCCATCACCGCGTGGCATGCCACCGCCGCAGGGTGGACCGCCTTGCCGTCACGGGGTAGCGCCGAAACTCAGGCAATACCCCTGGCGGGTTTTCCATATACCCCTCCCGGGTTAATGAATACCGCAGCGGGGTTTACTGGATACCTATGCGGGGTTCACCGGAACGGAATAATCCAGCGAATCATGCCTGGCAAATTGATTTTAAGCTTGTGCACGCCAGCGCCACGACATTAATCTCATCTCACGGCGAGTCCCTGCCCGGCAGGCGTTCCGGCGCCCGTCACGGTCGGCGCGGATGCTCAGGTAAAGCCCCATCCCGAATACGCGCCATCAGCAATCCCGGAAGGACATCCATGACAAGCCATGTGACGGATGCCAGATCCGGTGGCCGGCGGATCGGTGGCATTGGCGTAGCCCGGGAGGAAAGCTGGGCGGCCCCGGACACCCGGCGGTGGCTGCAGCTGGGACTGGCTTCCATCTGGCTGCTCGACGCGGTGCTGCAGTTCCAGTCGTTCATGTTCAGCAAGGGCTTCTCCCAGATGCTCGCGGGGACGGCGCCGGGTAATCCCGCGGTCATCGCCGGGCCGATCAACTGGTCCGCCCGGCTCATCGACCAGCACACCGTCGTGGCGAACGGCGCCTTCGCGGTCATCCAGCTGCTGCTGGGCCTAGGGATCGCCTGGCGGCCCGCCGTCAGGCTCGCGCTCGGCGCGTCCATCGGCTGGGCGATCGCGGTCTGGTGGCTGGGCGAGGGCCTCGGCGGGATACTGAACGGCGCCGGCAGCCCGGCCAACGGGGCGCCGGGCGCGGTGATCATCTACTCCCTGCTGGCCGTCCTGCTCTGGCCGGGCAAGCGTGACCGCCCGGCCCCGTTCGTCGCCGGGCGGTTCACCGGGGCCGCCGTCGCCCGGCTGCTCTGGCTTGTGCTGTGGGGCAGCCTGGCGTATATGGCGCTGCTGCCGGCCACCAGGGCAGCGAAAGCGCTCAGCGGCATGGTGGCAGGGATGGCGTCCGGTGAGCCCGGCTGGCTGGCCGGCCTCGATAACCACCTGGCCGCCTTCCTGGCGCAGCGGGGCCCGGCTGCGGCCGTCGTGCTGGCGGTCGTGCTCGCTTTCATCGCCGTCGGCGTCTACCTGCCGCGGCCCGCGGCCCGGGCATTGATCGCGGTGGCCATCGTGACGTCCGCTGCCATCTGGATAGCCGAGGGACTCGGCGGCATCCTGACCGGAGGCGGCACCGACCCGAACTCCGGGCTGCTGCTCGCGCTGCTCGCGCTGACGTACTGGCCGCTGGCGAACAGCCGCCCGGCCGCAACCCGGTCAGAATCGGCCTGAGGAGCCTGGCATGGCGGGACAGTCCTGGCTCGCGGACACCTTCGCGGGCATCATGATCATCACTGCGGCTTACTGCGTGAGCCGCCTGGTGGTCGCCCGGCGGCAGCACCGGCCGACCGACTTCCGTGTCGACGGCGTGCACGTACTGATGGGCGTCGCGATGGCCGGGATGCTGGTGCCGCGGCTGCGGGTGTTCTGGGCGGGCGGCTGGGAGATCGTCTTCGGCGTCGCCACGGCCTGGTTCGCCTGGCTGACGATCCGGGAGTGGATGGCGAGCCGGGAGCCGCGGACCCGGAGCGCCGTCAGCCATCCGCGGGCTCATCACCTGCAGCACGTCCTCGGCTGCGGCGCGATGCTGTACATGTTCCTGTCGGTGACCTCAGCAAGGGCCGCTTCCGGCGGGTCCGGCATGAGCGGCATGGCCGGCAGCGCGGCGCGCTTCCCCACACTGGCGCTCATCCTGGCGTTGGGGCTGTTCGGCTACGTGGTATGGACGGCGGACCGGCTTCCTGGCCTGGCCACGGTCGCCGCCTTCGCCGCCCGTCCCACGCCGGCGCCGGTGCCGGCCGGAGCCGCCAGTTACCCGAGTACGGCGACGCAGGCCAGCGCGATGGCGCCGCGGGAGGACGGCCAGGCACGGACGGACGGCCAGGCGCCGGACGACAGCCGGTTGCGGGCCGGCCAGGCCCCCGCAACGCCGATGTCACCGCGGCTGGCCGCGTGCTGCGAGATAGCCATGGGCGTGACCATGGGCTACATGCTGATCCTGATGCTCTAAGCCGCCCGAGGCAACGGCCGCGCCGCCCGAGACAACGGCCGCCCGAGATAACGCTGCTCACGGGGTAACCGCCCTGGCAGCGGCCGGCCCGGCTGGCGTGCTGCCTAGCCCGCCACCTCGTAGCCGGCGGCCTCGACCGCCGCTCTGACTGCCGCCGGGTCGGGCCGGGCAGCGGCAGCGATCTTGACCTGACCCGACTCGACGTCGACGTCGACGTGGCTCACTCCGGGAATCCTGGTGATCTCGGCGCGCACCGCGTCGGCGCAGTGCCCGCAGCTCATGCCGGTGACGGCGACCACGCTCTGATCCATGCAGGCATCGTAGCCGCCGCGATCCTGACCGGGCGGCCGGGCGGACCGGGCAGCGGCAGAGTACCGTTTCGTGCAGGCGGGCGGCGTCTGGGCCAGGCCGGCGGCGTCGGCTTGCCTGCTGGCCGACGGGAAAGCCGACCGGGAAGAAGGTGGGCCGGGATGTCGTCGGCTGCCGTGGCCGAAGGGCCGTCCGGGACAACGTCGTCCGGGACAACGTCGTCCGGGACAACGTCGTCCGGGATAACGGAGATCGAGCTCTCCGTGCGGGGCATGACGTGCGCGGCCTGCGCGGCGCGGGTGCAGAAGAAGCTGACCGCCCTGGACGGGGTCACCGCCACGGTGAACTTCGCCACCGGGCGGGCCAGCGTCACCGCGCCGCCGGGCGTGACCCCGCCCCTGCTGATCGCCGCGATCGAGCAGGCCGGATACGGCGCCGCGGACGCCAGGCCGCCGGCCGGGCAGCCGGCCGGCGACGGCGACCCCGGCGGCAGCAGCGACGACGAGCACGTCGGCTACCTCAAGCGCAGGCTGATCCTGGCGCTCGTCTTCTTCATCCCGCTCTCCGACCTGTCCATCCTGCTGTCGCTGTTCCCCGCGTTCCGGTTCCCCGGCTGGCAGTGGGTGCTCGTCGCGCTCACCGCGCCGGTCGCCGGGTGGGCGGCGTGGCCCTTCCACCGCGCGGCGTTGCGGAACGCCCGGCATGGCGCGCTGACCATGGACACGCTGGTGTCGCTGGGGATAACGGCCGCCTGCGGCTGGTCGGTCTACGCGATGTTCTTCCTCGACTCCGGCGGCGCCCGGGTCAGCGGCATGCAGGAGTTGCTGCACGCCTCGGGCGGCGGCATCTACCTCGAGGTGGCGGCGTCGGTAACGACTTTCCTGCTGGCGGGCCGGTTCTTCGAGGCCCGGGCACGGCGGACGGCCGGCGACGCCATGCGCGAGCTCGCCGCGACGGGTGCCAGGGACGTGTGCGTCCTGTCGGCCGACGGAAGCGAGCGCCGGGTCCCGGTCGGCGAGCTGCGGGCCGGTGACACCTTCGTCGTGCGCCCGGGCGAGAAGATCGCGGCCGACGGCCCGGTGCTGTTCGGCGAGTCGGCAGTGGACCGGTCCATGATGACCGGCGAGTCCGTCCCGGCTGAGGTGGCCGAAGGCGACGGCGTCGTCGGCGGCACGGTCGCGCTCAGCGGCCGGCTGGTCGTGCGGGCCGTGAAGGTGGGCGCGGACACCCAGCTCTCCCAGCTGATCAGGCTGGTCGAGCAGGCCCAGGCGCAGAAGGCGGCCGTCCAGCGGCTGGCCGACCGCATCTCCGGCGTCTTCGTCCCAGCCGTGCTGGTGATGGCGGCGGCGACCCTGGCCGGCTGGCTCGCGGCCGGCAGCCCCGCCGAGCACGCGTTCAGCGCCGCTCTGGCCGTGCTCATCATCGCCTGCCCGTGCGCGCTCGGCCTGGCCACCCCGGCAGCGCTGGTCGTCGCGTGCGGGCGCGGCGCCCGGCTGGGGATTTTCATCAAGGGGTACCAGGCTCTGGAGTCCTCGCGGTCGATCGACACCATGGTGCTGGACAAGACCGGCACCGTCACTACCGGGCGGATGTCCCTCACCGGCCTGCTGCCGGCTGCCGGGACCAGCCGCGCCGAGCTGCTCCGCCGCGCCGGGTCCGTCGAGCAGGCATCGGAGCACGCGGTGGCGGCCGCGATCAGCGCCGCCGCCCGCGCCGAGGCGGGCGATCTCGCCCAGGCTGCCGGGTTCGCCGCGCTGCCCGGGCTGGGCGCCCGCGGCACCGTGGCTGGCACCCGCGTGGTCGTCGGGCGCGAGAAGCTGCTGCGCGACCTGGGCATCGCGATCCCCGCCGCGCTGCTGGCGCAGGCGGCGCGCTGGGAGCAGGCGGGCTGCACCGCCGTGCTGGCGGGCTGGGATGGCGAGGCCCGGGGCGTGCTGGCGGTCGCCGACACGATCAAGCCCTCCGCCGCCCCGGCAGTCGCCGAGCTGCGGCGGCTCGGCCTTCGCTGCGTGCTGCTGACCGGGGACAACGAGGCCACCGCGCGGGCCATCGGCGCGCAGGCCGGGGTCGACGAGGTGATCGCCGGCGCGCTGCCCGCCGGCAAGGCCGCGTACATCAGCCGCCTGCGGGCCGGCGGCCGCTCGGTGGCGATGGTCGGCGACGGGGTCAACGACGCGCCCGCGCTGGCCGCGGCCAGCCTGGGGCTGGCCCTGGGCTCGGGCACCGACGTGGCGATCAGCGCGGCCGACCTGATCCTGCTCAGGGACGACCTGATGGCCGTGCCCGAATCCATCCGGCTGGCCCGCGGCACCTTCCGGACCATCAGGCGCAACCTGGCCTGGGCATTCGGGTACAACATCGCCGCGATACCGCTGGCGGCGGCGGGCTTCCTCGACCCGCTGATCGCGGCCGCCGCGATGACGCTGTCGTCCGCCTTCGTCGTCTGGAACAGCCTGCGCCTCCGGCAGCTCCCCGTCTCAGGCGGTCCGGCACGTGGGCGATGAGCTGCGGGAGCCGACTCAGGCCGCGGCGGCGGCGGCCGGGTGGTCGCACCGGCATCGCGACGTGTCCGGCGGCTGGCTGCGGCCCACCGTGTTCGGCGCGGTGGACGGGCTGGTCACCAACGCCTCGCTGATCGCCGGGCTCGGCGGGGCCGGGGTCTCCGGGCATGCCATCGTGCTGGCCGGGGTGGCGGCGCTGGTGGCGGGGGCGTGCTCGATGGCCACCGGGGAGTACATATCGGTGACCAACCAGAACGAGCTCGTGCACGCCGAGGTCGCCGTCGAGGCCGCGATGCACGCGCGGTTCCCGGCGGCCGAGCAGGCCGAGCTCGCGGACACGTTCCGCGGCTACGGCGCCGACCCGGACACCGCCGCCAGGATGGCCGCCGCGGTGTCGCGGGATCCGGATACCGCGCTGCGCGTGCATACCCGTGCGGAACTCGGCGTAGACCCGTTCGAGCTGCCGTCCGCGGTGCTGGCGGGAGTCTCGTCGCTGGTCGCGTTTTCCCTCGGGGCGCTCGTGCCGCTGCTGCCCTACCTGGCCGGCCTGCGGGCGCTGGCCGCGGCCCTGGGGATCGCGGCAATAGCGCTCGGCGCCGGCGGGATGGTCGTGGGCAGGCTCACCGGCCGCCCGATGCTGCGCTCCGGGCTGCGCCAGCTCGCGCTGGGCGCGGTCGCGGTCGCGGTGACGTTCGCCGTGGGGAGCCTGATCGGCGGCGGCCACGGCGGCTAGGAGCGCCGGCTAACAGCGGCTGCTAACAGCGGCTGCTAACAGCGGCGGCGATGCCAAGGGCCGTAGCGCACCGCCAGGAACGCGAGGAAGGCGATCAGCAGCCACGGCACTGCGAAGTGCGCCATGGCGTGCCCGACGCCGACGGCGATCACGGCGACGAAAGCCAGGAAGAGGATGCGAGGCAGCGGGGGGCGGTGCGGGCGGGCGGCCCCGGAGTGAGCCGGCTCTGCTTCCGGGAGATCCGTGAACAAGCCGTTCAGGTCTGCCTGGGTTTTTGCGCTCATCGCCTGATCGAGCCGCTTGCCGAGCTCGTCCTGGTCAAGTCGCCCGTCGCCGTAGTGCCGGGACAGCCGGTCGGCGGCCTCGGCCCGCTCGGCGTCGCCGACCCGCAGGTCGGCGTTGTCGTTGGCGCGGCGGGATGCGGATCCGCGCGCCCAGGGCGGGGAGTACTGCGCTGGCATGTGTGTGCCACCTCTCGTGATCTGCGCGGCTGCTGGTCAGTGCGACCGGGACTGCAGCGAGCGGATGAATTCGGTCGCGATGGACTGCCCGGCGTCCTCATCCGGGATCAGCAGCCAGCCGGCCAGGTAGATGGGCACGCCGGCACCGCCCATCACGGCCAGCACGGCGAGCACGATCCGGACCACCGTCACGTCCACTCCGAGGTAGCGGGCGGCGCCGGCGGCGACTCCCGCCAGCATCCGGTCCTCGACGGGGCGGTACAGCGGGCGGCTGGCCTGGGCGCGGGCCTCCTCCTGGGCGTGGGTCTCGTGCAGGCCCTGGGTCTCGTGCGGAGCGTGGGTCTCGTGCGGGCCGTGGGTCTCATGCTGGCCCTGGGTGCCGGGTGCTGGGTTCACTGTGGTTGTATCCATGGCCCCAGCGTGCCGCCGCCGGCCCGGCGGGGCCATCGGGAAGACCACTGACCGGACCCTGATAACCGCCGCGGCGGTATCGGGGTTTGCCCGGATGGCCGCGCAGGCGTTATGGCGCGATGATGGATGCGTGCAGGAAACAGGCAGCTCCGCGCCGCAGCCGTCCGCGCCCCGGCGCGGGCGCATCCGCGGCCGGTGGCGGCGCGGGCCCAGGGGCAGCGGGCCGCTGCGGCGCTCGCCGGATGACCGGCTGGCCGGCGGGGTCGCGGCCGGGCTGGCGAGCCGGACCGGTTTCGACGTCACGGTCGTGCGGTTCGCGTTCGTGCTGGCCGCCCTGGCCAGCGGTGCCGGCGTGGCGTTTTACGTGCTGGCCTGGCTGCTGGTGCCGGCGGCCGGCCAGCAGGCCAGCATCGCCAGCAAGGCGGTGACCGACCGGCGCGGCATCGCGCTCGCCGCCGGGCTCTCGTCGCTGCTCATCGTGGTGCTGCTGATCGCCTCCGTGCTGCGGGCCGGCTGGCTGGGCACGCTGGCCTGGCCGCCCGTGCTGATCAGCGTGGCCGGGCTGGTGCTGATCTGGCGCAACGCCCCCGCCGACGAGCAGGCGACGATGCGGCGGCTGGCCGAGCCGCTGCTGAGCCTGCCCCGGGGCGCCCGCCGGTCGGCATCCCGCAACGTGCTGCGCGGCTGCGTCGCCATCGCGCTGCTGTGCGGCGGCCTGTTCGCGCTGCTGGCGGGGCACCCGAGCCATGCCGCGCTGCGGCCGCTCGGCGGGCTGGCACTCGTGATCGCCGCGATCATGCTGATGCTCGGCCCCTGGTGGCTGTGCATCGCCCGCGACCTCATCACCGAGCGCCAGGCCAGGATCCGGGCGGAGGAGCGGGCCGAGATGGCAGCGCGGGTACACGACTCGGTGCTGCAGACGCTCGCCCTGATCCAGCGCCGCTCGGCCGATCCCCAGCAGGTCATCCAGCTGGCCAGGGCCCAGGAGCGCGAGCTGCGCAGCTGGCTGTTCGACGACCGGCCGCCCGGCTCGCTGGATGGCAGCGGCCTGACGCTGGCGGCCGGCGTGCGGCTCATCGAGCAGGAAGTGGAGGCGCAGTACGGGGTGGCCGTCGAGGCGATCACGGTCGGGGACTGCGCCGTCGAGGAGAACCTCAGCGCGCTGCTCGCGGCCGCGCGCGAGGCGACGGTCAACGCGGTGAAGTGGTCAGGCGCCCAGGTCGTCTCCGTGTTCGCGGAGGTCGAGCCAGCCGAGGTGTCGGTGTTCGTGCGTGATCGCGGCCAGGGATTCGACCCGGATGCGGTGCCTGGCGACCGGAAGGGGCTGGCCGAGTCCGTGCACGGGAGGATGGCCCGCCGGGGTGGTTCCGCGATCATCCGCAGCGTCCGGGGCGAGGGCACCGAGGTCACCCTGACGATGCCCCGCGCCGCCGGGGAACGCCAGCCGAGCCGGGCGTGAGCACGCCCGCCGGCAGCGCACGGGACGGGGCCGCCCGGGACGGGGCCGCCCGGGACGGGGCCGCCCGGGACGGGGCCGCCCGGGACGGGGCCGCCCGGGACGGGGCCAGGCCGCGGGTCTTCATCGTCGACGATCACGGCCTGTTCCGCGCCGGGGTCCGCTCCGAGCTCGGCGACGAGGTCGACGTGGTGGGCGAGGCGGACGACGTCGAGCCCGCGATCACGCGGATCGCCGAGTGCCAGCCTGACGTCGTCCTGCTGGACGTGCACCTGCCCGGCGGCGGCGGCCAGGCCGTGGTCACGGCGATCAGGGCCAGCCATCCGGGCGTGCGTTTCCTCGCGCTGTCCGCCTCCGGCGCGCCCGAGGACGTGATCGCCGTCATCCGGTCGGGCGCGCGGGGCTACGTGACGAAGACGATCTCCGGCGGCGACCTGGTGGACGCGGTGCGCCGGGTCGCGGCCGGGGACTCGGTGTTCTCGCCCAGGCTGGCCGGGTTCGTGCTGGACGCCTTCGCCGCGCTGCCCGCGGCGGCCGATGGCAGCCCGTCGTTCGATCCCGAGCTCGACCAGCTGACCCCGCGCGAGCGGGAGGTGCTGCGGCTGATCGCCCGGGGGTACACCTACCGGGAGATCGCCCGGGAGCTCTTCATCTCCGTCAAGACGGTCGAGAGCCACGTCTCCTCGGTGCTCAGGAAGCTCCAGCTCTCGACCCGCCACCAGCTGACCAGGTGGGCCAACGAGCGGCGCCTCACCTGATCATCGCGCCGCGGCCCGGGGTACGACGGTCAGGCCTAGTCACGCCGGGGTCAGGCCAGGGTCATGCCGGGGTGAGCCGGGCGAGGAGCCGGGGAAGGTCCACGACGGCGAACCGGACGGAGGAGTCGCTGCAGCCATAGGGCAGGATGACCGCGCCGGCGTGCAGCAGCGAGCCGCAGGAGTAGACGACGTTCGGGACGTATCCGACGCGCTCGGATTCGCTCGGCACCAGCAGCGGCTCGGCCAGCGCGGCGATGACGCGCTCCGGATTGCCCAGGTCGAGCAGCATGGCGCCGATCGCGTACTCCCGCATCGGCCCGACGCCGTGGGTGAGGACCAGCCACCCGGCCGGCGTCTCCAGCGGCGAGCCGCAGTTGCCGACCTGCACGAGCTCCCACGGGCGGGCGGGCGCCTGGATCGTGACCGAGGGGCCCCAGCGGTGAACGTCGTCGGAGTACGCAATCCCGTTGCTCTCCCGGTCCCAGCGGGACAGCGCCACGTAGCGGCCGCCGATCCGGCGGGGGAACAGCGCCATGCCCTTGTTCCTGGTCGACTGGCCGGACAGCTGGGAGACGGTGAATCGCCGGAAGTCGGCGGTCTGCAGCAGGTGCGAGGCGACCTTCCGGCCGTCGAAGGCCGTGTACGTGGCGAGGTAGGCCGGCTCGCCGTCGCCGGTGAAGCGCACGAACCGCGCGTCCTCCATGCCGTGGCTCTCGGCCGGGCCGCTCGGCCACAGCACCCGCTCGGAGATGGCGTGCCTCGGGTCGAACTCGACCTCGTAGTTGGACGCGGCCATCCAGCGGACGTGCTCCACCAGCGCCACGGAGTCGCCGCGCATGACCTGCTGCAGGGCGAGCTCGCCGAACGCCGCGTCGAGGTCGGCCATGCTGAAGCGCGGCGGCAGCAGGCTGAGCAGGAACTGCGCGTTCTCGTCCTCCTGGCTCAGCTCGGCGAGCTTCTCCCGCAGCAGGCTGCGGTCATAAGACGCCGGGCGGGAGCGCCCGCTGCCGGGGAACGGGCCCGGCGGGTCCACGCTGACCTGGTGATCGGCGCTGATCGTGCCGGTCCTGAACTCGATGCTGGACAGGTGCCCCTCGCCGACGGCCCGCAGGCTCAGCACGAACCTGAGCCCGCCAGGGGCGCAGCCGCCCTGATCGGGATGCGCGACGATCGAGGGGTTGAACAGCGCCGCGGCCTCCAGCGCGTACTGGTGGGTGAAGTAGGCGCCGATCAGCCAGCGCCGCGCGGTGTCCACCTCCATGCTGCCGCCGAGCCGGTGCGCGATGAGCCCGAAGTTGCTCTCCAGGGTTTCCCCCAGGTCGCGGTACTGACCGGAGAACCTGGCCAGCGTGCGGGCGAGCACGCGATCCGCCTCGTCCTCGCTCATCGCGAGGATCCGGTCGATCACCTCCATGGCCCGCGACTCGCCCCGGATCAGCGTCTCCTGGCCCGGCACGAACAGCCGGCTCAGCGTGCGGGCAGGATCGGGCCTGAGCCGGACAGGCGTCCGGGTCACCAGCTGCCCCTCCGCCCCCGGGCCGGTCACCGCGGCGAGGCGATCAGGCGGCGTCCCTGCTGCAGCACGGAGATCATGGCCATCGTGGACTCGGCTCCCTGGTTGCCGTTGCGGCCGGTGCGCGTCAGCCCGTCGCAGCCGCCGCCGGTCTGCTGGTCGAGCAGTGCGACCCCGGTGTCATTGTCGCCCAGGAACCAGGCCACGCACATCTCCACGGCCGCCAGCCAGCTATCGTCGCCGGTGACCGTCGCCGCCCGCATGCACGCGTCGGCCAGCGCGGCCACCTCGATTGGCTGCTGGTCGAATGCCGGGCGGGGCTCGCCGGGGCCCCAGCCGCCGGCTGGCGTCACCGACAGGTGGCCGTCCCTGGTCTCGGTCGCCAGCAGCCACTCCAGCATCCGCAGGCCATCGCGCAGGACCTTGTCGTCGCCGAGGATGGAGCCCGCCGCGATGACGGCCTCCGCGATCGCGCCGTTCGCGTAGCCGAGCCGTGGCTCCGGCCACGGCCAGCCGCGGCCGGCCGGCGGCTGCCCGATGACGGCGCTGGCGCTGGCGAGCAGGCGGCGCGCGCCGGGATGCTCCGGCCAGCCGCCGAGGATCTCGGCGGCGCCGAGCGCGGCGAACGCCATGGCCCGTGGCCACGGCGACGAGACGCTGGCCCCCCTACCGAACCTGTCCAGGGATTCTGAACGGATTTCCGGTGCGGGTCCCCGCAGCGCGGCTGTGCCGAGACCCCACAGGGCCCGCCCCCACCAGTCCGCCGCGGCGGGCTGGTCCCGCCAGCGCCCGTCGTAACCGAGCCGGTTGCGGAACCTGCCGTCGGGGTCCTGTGCCTGCGCCAGGAAGCTCAGGTAGCGGTGCGCCGCCGCGAGCAGATCCGGCGAGGGCGATGGCTCCCGGCAGACCACGACCAGGCCGCGCGCGACGTCGTCGACGCAGTAGCCGTGCTCGTACCTGGGCACGATTCCGCTGGCATGCTCCAGCAGGCCGACGCTGTCGCTCATCCGCAGCAGATGCTGGAACGGCGCGGACGGCCAGTTCATACCGCGGCTCCCGCCGGGGTCCTGGTGAGCCCCAGGGTCCCGGTGAGCTCTGGGGTCCCACTGAGCTCTGGGGTCCTAGTGAGCAACGGGTCTCCAGTGAGTACCGGGTCTCCAGTGAGCTCTGCGGCGAGCCCGCGGTACGAGGCCGCCACCGCTGGCCACACCAGCCCGGGCGCGATGTCCGCCGCGTGCCGGCTCATCCGCTCGCGCGCCCCTGGCTCGGTGAGGGCCCGGCGCAGCGCCGCGGCGATTCCGGCCGGGTCCTTTCGCCCGACGAGCAGGCCGGCACCGCCGCTGAGCAACTCGACGGCGTGCGGGAAGCGGGTCGAGATGACCGGCTTGCCGGCCGTGATGGCCTCGATCAGGACGCCGGACGTCACCTGCTCCAGCGAGTCATAGGGCAGCAGCACGACGTCCGCGCGGGCCACCAGGTCGATCAGGGCGCTGTCAGGCAGGTAGCGGTCGTCGAAGTGCACGCTGTCGCTGACGCCCCTGGCGCGGGCCCGCATCTGCAGGGACAGCCGGTAAGCCTCGCCGGTCCGGGCCCGGACCCGCGGATGGGTCTGGCCGGAGACGGTGTACTCCACTCGCAGCCCGTCCTCCCTGAGCAGCGCGATCGCCTCGATGGCATGCTCGATTCCCTTGCCCGGGCCCAGCAGTCCCCAGGTCAGTACGCTGGGCCCGCCATCTCGCCGGCCGGGGGGCGGCGACGCGACGGCCAGGGCGGCGGCGGCGCCGTGCGGTATCTCGAACACCTTGCCCGGGCTCGTCCCGTACATGTCCAGCACCCGGGCTCGTCCCGTCGCCGTCATCGTCACGACGATGTCGGCGGCGCAGATGACGTCATCGAGGATCCTGCGCTGACGAACGGTCGGGTCGGCCAGCACCGT
This sequence comes from Streptosporangiaceae bacterium, assembly GCA_050013415.1. Taxonomy (GTDB): domain Bacteria; phylum Actinomycetota; class Actinomycetes; order Streptosporangiales; family Streptosporangiaceae; genus Palsa-506. Next base: position 23,494 of record JBEKFH010000014.1, read on the forward strand.
GTGCAGGACCACGATGGCCGGCACGTCCAGCGCGTCCAGCAGCGTGACGATGTCCTGGCCGTCGGGCCCGCCGTAGATGCCGTACTCATGCTGGACCATCACCACGTCGAAGCCGCTGAGGATCTCCACTGCGCCGGCCGCGCTCGCGGCGGAGCCGCTGACGAGATCATGCACGACGACTGGCGAACTGCGCGGTGACGGCTCGTCGAGCACCCGCACGACGCCCACGGTGTCGCCCGGCTCGGGCAGGTGCGCCAGCAGGGCCGCGCTGAATGTCGCCAGGCCGCATTGCGTCGGCGGATAGGTACTGACCATGGCGTAATTCGTCGGCATGGGATGAATCCTATCCTTGCTTTAAGGATAGCTTATGGACAGCTAGATTCCGCTGGGCCAGTGATATGCAAAATCATTTGCTGATTGCCCGGGAGAGCCTGATCCACTGGCCTGGCAGTGTTTCCCTGGCATCGCGTTATGCAATCCGCATTACTGGATTTAACGCTGCAAAATTCGCTTTACCCGGCTATCGCCTGGAATTACCGCGCGGCCAACTCCGGGATGAGCAGCTCGGCGATCTGGGCCGCGTTCAGCGCGGCGCCCTTACGCAGGTTGTCGCCGCAGATGAACAGGTCGAGCGAGGCGGGGTCGTCCAGGCCGCGCCGTACCCGGCCCACCCAGGTCGGGTCGGTGCCGACCACATCCGCCGGCGTCGGGTACTCGCCCCGGGCGGGATCATCAAGGAGCACCACGCCGGCCGCTTCGCTGAGCACGCGCTGGGCGTCCTCCCGGGTGACCTCGCGGTCGAAGACGGCGTGCACGGCGACCGAATGCGTCGTCACCACGGGCACCCGCACGCAGGTCGCGGACACCCTGAGGCCCGGCATCCCGAGGATCTTGCGCGACTCGTCACGGATTTTCAGTTCCTCCGACGACCAGCCCGCGTCCCTGAGCGAGCCGGCCCACGGGACCACGTTCAGCACGAGGGGGGCCGGGAACGGGCCGAGATCGCCGAGCACTCCGCGCAGGTCGCCGGCCCGCTGGCCGAGCGACCGGCTGCCCGCCACCTTGCCGGTCTGGTCGTAAAGCGCGTCGACGCCGGCCTGGCCCGCGCCGGAAGCCGCCTGGTAGGACGCGACGACCATCTCGCGCAGGCCGAACGCCTCGTGCAGCGCGGCCATCGGCACGATCAGCGAGAGGGTGGTGCAGTTCGGGACGGCGATGATCCCCTTCGGCCTGCTGGCGGCCTGGCCCGGGTTGATCTCGGGCACGACGAGCGGCACCGCGGGATCCATCCGGAACGCCCCGGACTTGTCGATCACGACGACGCCCCGGGCGGCCGCCACCGGCGCCCAGGCCGCCGACACCTCGTCGGGCACGTCGAACATGGCCAGATCCACGCCGTCGAAGGCCTCCGGGGAGAGCGCGAGCACCTCGGTCTGCTCGCCGCGTACCCGCAGCCGCCGGCCGGCCGACCGCGCTGAGGCGACCAGCCTGATCTCGCCCCAGACGTCGTCCCTGGTGGACAGGATGTCGAGCATCACGGTCCCGACGGCGCCGGTGGCGCCGACGACGGCGAGCACGGGCCGCCTCGGGCCGGCCTCCCGGTCGCAGGTCACCGGCCCGTCCCCCCGTACACGACGGCCTCGTCCTCGCCCGTGTCGAGCTCGAACGCCGCGTGCGCGGCCCCCACCGCCACGGCGACATCGTTCTCGTCGACGACAACGGAGATCCTGATCTCCGATGTCGAGATCATCTCGATGTTCACCCCCGCCTCGGCCAGCGCGCCGAAGAACGTGGCGCTGACGCCCGGGTGAGACCGCATCCCGGCGCCGATGACCGAGACCTTGCCGATCCTGTCGTCGTAGAGCAGCGAGTCGAAGCCCACCTCGTCCTGCAGCCGGCGCAGCGCGGTCATCGCCGTCTGGCCGTCCTCGCGCGGCAGGGTGAACGATATGTCGGTGCGGCCGGTCGCGGCGGCGGAGACGTTCTGCACGATCATGTCGATGTTGATCGCGGCCGCGGCGATGACGCGGAAGATCCTGGCCGCCTCGCCGATCTTGTCCGGCACCCCGACCACAGTGATCTTGGCCTCGCCCCGGTCGTGCGCGACCCCGGAGATGATCGCCTGCTCCATCTTCCCGCCCTCCGTCTCCCGCGCCGCGTCCGCTGCGTCGGTGACCCAGGTGCCTGCCCTGTTGCTGAAGGACGAGCGCACGTGGATCGGGATGCCGTACCGCCGCGCGTACTCCACGCAGCGCAGCATCAGGACCTTGGCCCCGCTCGCGGCCATCTCCAGCATCTCCTCGTAAGAGATTCGCGGGATGCGCCGCGCGCCGGGCACGATGCGCGGGTCAGCGGTGAAGACCCCGTCGACATCGGTGTAGATCTCGCACACATCAGCCCGCAGCGCCGCGGCAAGCGCCACCGCGGTGGTGTCGGAGGCGCCGCGGCCGAGGGTGGTCACGTCCTTGGTGTCCTGCGACACGCCCTGGAAGCCGGCCACGATCGGGATGGCGCCAGCGCCGAGCGCCGTCTGGATCCGGCCGGGCGTCACGTCGATGATGCGGGCCTTGCCGTGCGCGGAGTCGGTGATCACCCCGGCCTGGGAGCCGGTGAACGAGCGGCCTTCCAGTCCGAGATTGGCGATGGCCATGGCGAGCAGCGCCATCGAGATCCGCTCCCCGGCGGTCAGCAGCATGTCGAGCTCGCGGCCGGGCGGCAGCGGGCTCACCTGGTTGGCCAGGTCCCGCAGCTCATCGGTGGTATCGCCCATGGCCGACACCACCACCACGACCGAGTGGCCGGCCTTGCGCGTCGCGACGATCCGCTGGGCGACGCGCTTGATGCCGTCGGCGTCGGCCACCGAGGATCCACCGTACTTCTGTACGACCAGGGACACGGAGCCGCCGTTCCTTCGCTCAGGCTGCTGGCAGGAGTCGGCTTGAGTCTATCCAGCGGGCCAGGCGATCCCGGCCTGCCGCGGGCGGTCATTCAGCCGGCGGTGCTCTCCTCGGTGACGTCCAGCCGGGCGTGCGCCACCACGGCATGCAGCGCCCGCATGGCCGCGCCGCCGTGCAGTCCCCAGTGGCTGACATAGGAGTACTGCCACCACCACAGCGCTTCGCTGGAGCGGCCCGCCTGGTAGTGCTTCAGCCCGTGAATCAGGTCGGCCGCGACCGCGGCGAGATCATCGGAGAGCCGGAAAGGAGTTGCCCGGGTGTCGGAGTAGGGATCGAAGACCTCCGCGTACTCATCGCAGTCGAGCAGCCTCGCAGCCAGCCCGGTGCGGAGCAGATCCAGGTCAGGATCGGCGCCCACGTCAGGCTCCCAGTTACCGGGCAGGATGACATCCTTGCTGGCCCCGAGCTTCGCGCCGGCCAGCAGGATCTGGGCGACCTCGAGCAGCAGCAGCGGCACGGTCTCCTCGCCGCCCTCGCCCCTGGCGAGCGCGGCGACCCCGTCTACGAAGTCCCTGGCGTTCCTGGCGATCTGGTCGGCGAGCGGGCGCCAGTCCTCGCCCGGCCTGGCAGCGGTGTCCTGTCCCTCGCCGGCGCTCACCGGAATCTGCCTCGCCACCGCGGCGGCCCCGGGGCCGGTGCGCTAGACATCGATCAGCCTCCGTCCTTCGAACGCGCGTCCCAGGGTGACCTCGTCGGCGTATTCGAGCTCGCCGCCGACCGGCAGGCCGCTGGCAGGCCTGGTCACCCGTATCCCGAGGGGCTTGATCAGCCGGGCCAGGTAGGTCGCCGTCGCCTCGCCCTCGAGATTGGGGTCAGTGGCGAGGATCAGCTCAGTGATGGTGCCGTCGGCCAGCCGCGCCATCAACTCCTTGATCCGCAGATCTTCCGGGCCGATCCCGTCGATGGGGCTGATCGCGCCGCCGAGCACATGGTAACGGCCGCGGAACTCGCGGATCTTCTCAATCGCGGCGACGTCCTTCGGCTCCTCCACCACGCAGATCACCGACAGGTCGCGGCGCTGGTCACGGCAGATGCGGCACTCGTCCGCCTCCGCCACGTTGCCGCAGGTACGGCAGAATTTCACCTTTTCCATGACCTCGAACAGCACGGTCGCGAGCCGCCGCACGTCCGCCGGGTCGGCAGTCAGCAAGTGGAAGGCGATCCGCTGCGCGCCTTTCGGGCCGACGCCAGGAAGCAGGCCGAGCTCGTCGATGAGGCTCTGGACAATGCCTTCGTACACCTCAGGAACCGTCCGGGCCCGTGTCAGGTCCGGCGAGCCCTGGCAGGCCGGGGAACCCGGGAAGCCCGGGAAACGCCGGGAAGTCCGCCTCGTCGTCCGGCCCGCCGCCGAAGCCGGCCGCGAACGGCCCCATTGTCTGCTGCTGCAGGTCACCGGCCGCGCGGTTGGCGTCGCGGACGGCCGCGAGCACGAGGTCAGCGATCGTCTGGGCCGATTCCTCAAGGCTGGCGGGATCGATGGCCTCGGCGGAGATGACGAGGTCCACCAGCTCGCCCTGCCCGTTGACGATGGCCTTCACCAGGCCGCCGCCCGCCGAGCCTTCGACCTCCGCATCGGCCAGTTCCTGCTGCGCGTTCATGAGCTGTTCCTGCATCTGCTGCGCAGCGGCGAGCAGTTGCTGCATGTCCAGCTGACCGCCAGGGTCCACGGTGTCCTCACTTGCCAGTGTCGTTGGTGTTCGCCGTCATTGGTGTCGGTGTCGGTGTCGGTGGTGCCGCCGCGGTTTCGCGGCGGGCTCGCGTATCGCTGCGAGCTCCGGCGACCGCCTGTCGCCTCCGAGCCTAAGCCTGCCGGGGCCACCCGGCGCCATCGCACCGCCGATCGTCCAGGGCCACCGTGGCGCGCAGCGCACCATCCGCCGACCGGCCCGCGTGACCGCAGCGCCGCTATCCGCGGCCCGCTGACCGTGGCCCGCTGACCGTGGCCCGCAGCGGCACCATCCGCGCGTCCGGCGTGCCCCGCAGCAGCGCTGTCCGCCGCGGCGAGCGTGGCCCGCGCGTGCTATCCGTCGCCGGAATCGTCGATGACCTTGCCGCCGAGTTCCCGCTCGATCAGGTCCATGCCGGTCAGCGTGTCTCTGCCGTCCTGCTGACCTGCGGCCGCCGTGTCGTAGGGGCCCGGGTCCGCGTCGTAAGGACCCGGGTCCGCAGCGTAACCGCCCGGATCCGCCACGTGGCCCGCATCCGCCGCGTGGCCTGGATCCGCATCGAGGTCGTTGCGGCGGGCCGGGGAATCCTGCTGCCCGGCCGGGCGGCGGCCGGCCGGCGCCCGGCGGCCGGGCGGCGCAGAGCGCCCCGGCTGACCGCCCCGATCAGGCCGGCCGGCGCCCGCCGCGGCCCCAGCCGGCGCTCCGGCGACGGTCTTGATCTGCGGGGCCACGCCGAACATCGCCTTCAGGACGCGCCCGAGATCACCGTCGTAGCCGCTGCTGAAGAAGCCTTTTGCGTAGCCCTCACTGGTGAAGTTCAGGGTGAGAACACCGTCCGTCAGCGAATGCACGGTGGCGTTGCCGAGCACGATCCAGGCCACCTTGCGCTCGTCCTTGACCGCTTCGAGTATCTCCGCCCAGTGCTCTCTGACCGAGTCCGCGTCCGTCAGGCCCGGGCTCGGCGGGCGGCCGGCATCCCCGGCAGGTGAGCTGTCCCGTGCCGGAGGCCCACTCGCTGCCGGAGGTGAACTCCCGGCTGGAGGCCCGCTGCCAGCCCGAGGCCCGCTCCCGGCCGGAGCTGCATTCGTGGCCCGCGACGGGTTCGCGGCGCTGGGCGCGGCGCTCTCGGCTCGTCCGGTACTTCCCGGTCGGGTGGCGATGGCGGCGGGCGACTCGCTCCGGCGAGGGTCAGCCGCCGAAGCACGGGATCCCCCGGTCGCGGCCTGGCCCGCCGCCGGGGACACCCTCGGCGCCGGGCTCGCGGTCATCGCCGGGCTCGCCGCCGCGGCCGCGCGCTGGCTGGTCGCGCCCGCTTCGCCCCCGGTCGCGAGCCTGCGCTCGAGTGCCTCCAGCCGCGCCAGCATGGCCCGCTCGCCCGCCGCCGCGCCCGGCAGCAGCACCTGTGCGCACATCAGCTCGAGCAGCAGCCGCGGCGAGGTCGCTCCGCGCATCTCCACCAGTCCGGCGTTGATGACCTCGGCCGCCCTGGTGAGCTGGGCCTGGCCGAACCTCGCCGACTGCTCGCGCATCCGCTCAAGGCGGTCAGCGGGCATATCGAGCAGCCCGGTCTCGCCCGCGTCCGGGACGGCGCTGAGCACGAGCAGGTCGCGCATCCGGTCGAGCAGGTCGGCAGCGAACCGCCGCGGGTCGTGGCCGCCCTCGACGACGCGGTCAACCGCGCGGAAGATCGCGGCGCCATCGCCGGCCGCAAACGCCCCGGTGACCTCGTCGAGCAGGCCCTCGTCCGTGTA
>JBEKFH010000015.1:0-29613 GCA_050013415.1 Streptosporangiaceae bacterium
TTCCTGCACCACATCACCTGGTCGATCAACTCGATCTGCCACACCTTCGGCAAGGAGGAGTTCGAGGTCAGGGACAAGTCGAGGAACGTCTCCTGGCTGGCGATCCTGTCCTTCGGCGAGTCCTGGCACAACCTGCACCATGCCGACCCCACCTGCGCGCGCCATGGCGTGCTCAAGGGCCAGATCGACATCGCGGCCAGGACCATCTGGCTGGCCGAGAAGCTCGGCTGGGCCTACAACGTCCGCTGGCCGGACGAGGAGCGGCTGACCGGCAAGCAGATGGGCAGCGCCAGGAAGCTGGGCTCGATGACGAAGCGCCGCGCGGCCAGGGCGAGTGGCTGACTTACCGCGTGGTCGCGATGATGTACAGGTGACGAGCCAGCCCAACCGGAAGAGAATGACCGGCCAGGAACGCAGGCAGCAGCTGCTGGACATCGGCCGCAGGCTGTTCGCCGAGCGCGGCATCGACGGCACCTCGATCGAGGAGATCGCGGCTCAGGCAGGCGTCTCCAAGCCCGTGGTGTACGAGCACTTCGGCGGTAAGGAAGGGCTGTACGCGGTCGTCGTGGACCGGGAGGTGGAGCGGTTCCTGGCCATGGCGACCACCCTGCTGGAAGGCAGGGACACCAGGGAGAAGTTCGAGGCCGCCGCGATCTCGCTGCTCATGTACATCGAGGAGAACACCGACGGCTTCCGCATCCTGGTCCGGGATTCCCCGCCCGGGTCGGGATCGGGCACGTTCAGCAGCCTGATCAGCGACATCGCCAGCCAGGTCGAGTACATACTCGGCGACGTCCTGGCGGCCAGGGGATATGACCCCAAGCATGCGCCGATGTACGCCCAGATGCTCGTCGGGATGGTGGCCTTCACCGGCCAGTGGTGGCTGGACGCCCGTAAGCCCAAGCTGGAGGAGGTCGCCGCCCACCTGGTCAACATGGCCTGGAACGGCCTGTCCCAGCTGGACCCCAAGCCGCGGATCTCCGCCGAGGTCACCAGGAAATTCAGGGACAAGGCGAGCTGACCGGCCGCGGGCCGCTGCCGACGTCCGCGAGCCGCTGCCGGCGGGCCGTGGCGCGCTACCGGCGGGCCGCCACCACGAAGATCCGCCGGAATGGCAGGACCGTGCCGTAGGGCGCGGCGGGGTATGCCTCGCGGGCCCGGGCGCCGTACTCCGCGAGGAACTCCCCGGCCTGCCCGGCATCAAGGGCCGCCAGCACCGGCCGCAGGCCCGTGCCCTTGTACCACTCAAGGACCGGATCGGCGCCCGGCAGGACATGCAGGTAGGTGGTCTCCCAGGCGTCGACCTCGCAGCCGGCCCTGGCGAGCAGGTCGAGGTACTCGGCGGGCCGCGCCGCCTGGCGGTTCAGCCGGACATCGCGCAGCAGCGGGCGCCAGCGCGGCGAGCCCGCCAGCTCCCTGAGGATCTCGTGACTCGGCTGATCGAAGTTGCCGGGCACCTGGAATGCCAGCCACCCGCCATCGGCGAGCATGCCCGGCCAGCCGGACAGCACGGCCAGGTGATCGGGCACCCATTGCAGCACGGCGTTGGAGATGATCACATCGACTGCCCGGTCGGGCCGCCACTCCCGCAGGTCGGCCAGTACGAAGCTGAGCCGCCCGCCCGCATCAGCCCCGGCACCGGCGCCGGCCGCAGCGCTGATCCCGGCCGCCCGGATCATCTCCGGTGAGCTGTCCACCCCGACGACCTCCGCGCCCGGCCACCGACTGGCCAGCGCAGCCGTCAGCTCACCGGGCCCGCAGCCCAGGTCGGCGACCAGGCCGGGATCCGTCGCGCCGACCCGGGCCAGCAGTTCGAAGAACGGCCGGGCGCGCTCGCCGGCGAACTGCCGGTACTGGCCAGGATCCCACATGACCAGCTCCTCTATCCCTTGACATCAAGATATTTCCCCTCCGGTCTACCCGGGAGAATTCTCGATGTCAAGAGATATGCTTCAGGTCATGAGCACCCGTCCCGGCGGCCCGGCCAGCCCGCCGCTGCGTGACGAGGTGGACGACCTGGTGACCAGCTGGCGTGCCGAGCGGCCGGACCTCGACGTCGAGCCGCTACAGGTGCTGAGCCGGGTATCGCGGCTGGCCAGGCATCTCGACCGGGCACGCAGGGCCGCGTTCGCCGCGCACCGGCTGGAGACCTGGGAATTCGATGTCCTGTCGGAGCTGCGCCGGCAGGGCCCGCCCTACCAGCTGAGCCCGGGCGCGCTGCTGCGGGCGACCCTGGTCACCTCGGGCACCATGACGAACAGGATCGACCGGCTGGCCGACGCGGGGCTCGTCCGCAGGAATCCGGACCCGCGGGACAAGCGGGGCGTGCTGGTGACGCTTACCACCCAGGGCCGGTCGGTGGCCGACGCAGCCCTCGCCGAGTTGCTGCAGCGCGAGCGGAACCTGCTCACCGGGCTCAGTGCCGCGCAGCGAAGGGAACTCGCGGGACTGCTCCGGGTCCTCCTCGCGCCGTTCGACGCGGACCCTGAGCCCGAGCCAGGATGACCGAGCCAGGATGACAATCACACCGTCAGGAAACGGATGCGCCGGGTCGCTGTTGTCGTAGCCAGCACCGCGCTGGCGGCAGCGGTCGTGGTCGCGGTAGTGGTGCTGATCACCCGGCCGACGGGCAACGCCAGCCCGCATCACCGCCGCGCCGCGCCCATGACCAGCTACTACCTGGCGCTGGGTGACTCGCTCTCACGCGGGGTCCAGCCGGACCCGGCCGGCGCCAGCGTGCCGACCGACCGGGGCTACCCGGACCAGCTCTACGGGATGCTGCGTCCCGGTGACCCAGGCCTCCGGCTGGTCAAGCTCGGCTGCTCCGGCGAGACCACCGCCACCATGATCCACGGGGGAATCTGCACCTACCCCGGCGGCTCGCAGCTTGCCGCGGCCGTCAGGTTCCTGCGGGCGCACCGCGGCCGGGTTGCCCTGGTCACCATCGACATCGGCGCCAACGACCCCAACGCCTGCATCACCCAGCTGAGCCTGAGCAAGATTGCCGCCTGCGTTTCCTCGGCCCTCCCGGACACCGCGGGGAACCTGTCGACGATCATGCGGGCGCTGCGGACCGCCGGCGGCAGGAAGCTCCGCGTCATCGGCATGAGCTACTACGTCCCCGAGCTCGCCGCGTGGCGGGACGGGCCGGCCGGCCAGCTCGTCGCGCGCCTGGCCGAGCGGCTGGCGGCCGTCCTCAACAACGTGCTGACCAGCACCTACACCGCTTTCGGCGCCCGTGTCGCCGACGTGTCCTCGGCATTTAGCAGCGGGGACTTCACCAGCGGTGTCACCCGGCCGGCCCTCGGCACGGTGCCGCGCAATGTCGCCCTGGTCTGCTCGTGGACCTGGGCGTGCGCCCCGCCACCGCGCGGCCCGAACGAGCACCCGAACGCTGCTGGCTACCGGGTGATCGCCAGCGCCTTCCGCCGCGCCGACCTCCGGTAGTCACCGCCCCCTGCCCCGCAAGGCTGCCGCTCACGCAGTCGCACCCAGGCACCTTCCTCAGTCGGCGAGTTCCTCGGCCAGCTCGAGCCAGCGCTCTTCCAGGCTGGCCTTCTCCGCCTGAACCGCGCGCAGCCGTTCCCCGAGCTCGATCAGCGCGGCGTAGTCGCTGGCACTGGCGGCCAGCGCGCTGGTGAGCTCGGCCTCCTGCCGCGCTATCGCGGCGAGCTGGCGTTCCAGCCGGCTGAGTTCCTTCTGGCCAGCCCGCTGCGCCGCGGCCTGCGATGGCGCCCGGGCAGGCTGCGGCCGGGCCGCCGCTGACTCCGCTGCCCGCTCCCGCTCCCGCCGGCCGAGGTATTCCGGCACGCCGCCGCCGAGGTAGGCGAGCTTGCCGCCCATCAGCGCGACAACATGATCGGTCACCCGCTCGATGAAGTACCTGTCGTGGCTGACCACGATCAGCGAGCCTGGCCAGCCGTCCAGCAGATCCTCAAGCTCGGTCAGCGTCTCGATGTCCAGGTCGTTGGTCGGCTCGTCGAGGAACAGCACATTCGGCTCGGCCATCAGCAGCATCAGCAGCTGCAGCCTCCTGCGCTCGCCGCCGGACAGCTCGCCGACCGGCGTCCACTGCTTTTCCCCGCCCAGGCCGAGCCGCTCCAGCAGCTGGCTTGCGGACAACTCCCGCTTGCCGAGCTGGACGCTCCCGCGCACCTGCTCGGCGGCTTCCAGCGTGCGCAGCGCCGGATCGATGGCAGCGGCCTCCTGGGTCAGGTAGCCGAGCCGCACCGTGCTGCCGCGCACCACGGTTCCCGTCACGGACAGGCCCGCCGGCGGCAGGGTCCCGGCGAGCAGCCGGAGCAGCGTGGTCTTCCCGCTGCCGTTGACGCCGACGAGGCCCACCCGTTCCCCTGGCCCGAGCTGCCAGCTGACATGGTCAAGCAGCACCCGCTGGCCAGCCTGCACAGTGGCGTCGGCGACCTCGAGGACGGTCTTGCCGAGCCGGCTCGTGGCCAGCATGGTCAGCTCGACCGGGTCGCGCGGGGGCGGCTCATCCTCGATCAGGGCGGTGGCGGCGGCGATCCGGAACTTCGGCTTACTTGTCCGGGCCGGCGGGCCGCGCCGGAGCCAGGCCAGTTCCTTGCGCAGCAGGCCGCGGCGCCGCTGGTCAGCCGCGCCGGCTATACGGTCCCGCTCCGCCCTGGCGAGCACGTACGCCGAGTAACCCCCCTCGTAGGAATGCACCTGACCGCCGGAGACCTCCCAGGTCCACTCGCAGGCCGCGTCAAGGAACCAGCGGTCGTGCGTCACGACGACGAAGGCCGTGCCCCGGTCGCGGAGATGGCCGGCCAGCCAGCCGATCGCCTCGATGTCCAGGTGGTTGGTCGGCTCGTCCAGCAGCAGCAGGTCATGCGAGCCGGCCAGCAGCGCGGCCAGCCCGACGCGGCGGCGCTCGCCGCCGGACAGCCGCTGCGCCTCGGCGCCGGAGTCGATGCCGCTGAGCAGCGCGCCGGAAACCGCGCGCGCCCGCGGGTTCGCCGCCCACGCGTACTCAGGAAGCGTGCCGAAGACGAGTTCCCGGACCGACCCGGTCAGCTCATCGCTCTGCGGCAGGTAGCCGATCCGCAGGTCGCGGGCGCGGGTCACCCGGCCCGAATCCAGCGTGGCGGCGCCGGCCAGCACCGCCAGCAGCGTCGTCTTGCCGGCGCCATTCCGGCCCACGACGCCGATCCTGTCCCCGGCGGATACGCCGAGCGATACGCCGCCCAGCAGCACCCGGGGCCCGAACGCCTTGGCAGCAGCCTCGGTGTTGACCAGGTTCAGCCGTGCGCCGTTCACGCGTGCTCCATGGCGGCGGCCCTGGCGGCGATCAGGTTCACCCGTGCTCCGCGGCGGGGATGACGGTCGCGCCATGGACCGGCCCGCGGCATCCGGCGACGCCGCGGCATACCCCGGCGCCGGTCAGCGAGACCGCGAGGTCCCGCGCGTGCCTGGCGTCCGTGGCGAGGAAGGCGCAGGTCGGCCCGGATCCGGACACCATGGCGCCGACCGCCCCGAGCTCGCGGCCCGCCGCCAGGGTCCGGCGGAGCTCGGGGCGCAGGGACAGCGCAGCCGGCTGCAGGTCGTTGCTGAGCAGCGGGCCGACTGCGGCCGGATCGGCCGACCGGAGCGCAACCATCAGCTCGGTGCTGAGCCGCGGCGCCGGCGCGCCGGCCGCGAGACCGGCGGCGCGAGCGGCGCGGAGCCGATCGCACGCCGCGTAGACGTCCGGCGTGGACAGGCCGCCGGAGGAGAATGCGAGTACCCAATGGTAGATCCCGGCCGCCAGCGCGACTGTGAGCTGCTCGCCGCGGCCGCGGCCGACCGCCGTGCCGCCCAGCAGCGCGAATGCGACGTCGCTGCCGACGCCTGCCGCCACCGCCCCGAGCTCCGCCGCGGACAGGCCGGCCTGCCACAGCTCGTTGCAGGCAACGAGAGCGGCGGCGGCGTCGGCGCTGCCGCCCGCCAGCCCGCCCGCCACCGGGATGCGCTTGCGGATCTCGATTGCCACCGCCGAGCTCGCCCCGCGCGGACGTGCCGCCCGCGCGAGCGCGGCGGCCGCGCGCACGGCCAGGTTGGCTCCCCCGGCCGGCACCGCGGCGGCTTCCGCGCCCGACACCCGGACGCTGGTCCGGTCAGCCGACCGGACGGTCACCTCGTCAAAGAGCGACACGGCGTGGAAGACCGTCACCAGCTCGTGGTATCCGTCCGCGCGAAGCGGGCCGACGGCGAGCTGGAGATTCACCTTCGCTGGCACCCGGACAGTCACAGGAGTCACGATCACATGATCGCAGCCGTCCGGCCCGCCAGCGCGACACGGGCGAACTCCGCGACGCCGAGCGACTCGCCGCGCAGCGCCGGATCGATACCGGCCGCCCGGATCACCCGCTCTGCCTCGGCTGCCGAGCCCGCCCAGGACGCGAGCGCGGCGCGGAGCGTCTTGCGCCGCTGGGCGAACGCCGCGTCCACGACCGCGAACACCTCCTCGCGGCTCGGCTGGCCCGGCCCCCCCGCCTGGCCCGGCCGATCCGCACCGTCGGCCGGCCCGCCGGCCACGGGCGGCGGATGCCGCGCGAACGCGACAAGACCCGAGTCCACTCTCGGCACTGGCCAGAACACGCTCCTCGGCACCGATCCTGCCCGCCGCACCGCGGCGTACCAGGCGAGCTTGACCGAGGGAACGCCGTAGATCCTGCTCCCCGGCGCCGCGCTCATCCGGTCGGCGACCTCGGCCTGCACCATGACCAGGCCGCAGCGCAGTGACGGCACGGTGGCGAGCAGGTGCAGGACGACGGGAACGGCCGCGTTGTAGGGCAGGTTGGCGACGAGGGCCGTGGGCGGGTCACCGGGCAGTTCCCGTACCCGGGCCGCGTCAGCGGTCACCACGGCGAGCCGGTCAGCCAGCCCGGGCGCTCTGGCGGCCACGGTCCGCGGCAACTCCGCCGCCAGCACCGGATCCAGCTCCACCGCTACCACCCGGCGGGCGGCGGCGAGCAGCGGCAGCGTCAGCGAGCCGAACCCGGGGCCGACCTCGAGTACGACGTCATCAGCCGCCAGCCGGGCCATCGCGGTTATCCGGCGGACCGTGCCGGCGTCGGTCACGAAGTTCTGGCCCAGCCGCCGCGACGGCCGGATCCCGAGCCGGGCCGCGAGCAGCCTGATCTCAGCGGGCCCGAGCAGTGCCGGGCCCGGCGCCGCTATGCCTGCCACGGCCCGAAGACGCGCTCGCCGGTCGCGGCGATGGCGGCGCACAGCTCGTCCAGCTCCAGCCGCTTCACCTCGGCGATGCGGCGCACGGTGTGCGCCACCATGGCGGGCGTGTTCGGCTTGCCCCGGTGCGGCACCGGGGTCAGGAACGGCGCGTCGGTCTCCACCAGGATCAGCTCGGCCGGCGCCACCTCGGCGGCGTCCCTGAGCTGCTGCGCGCTGGAGAATGTCACGTTCCCTGCGAAGCTCATCACGTAGCCGGCGTCCGCGCACAGCCTCGCCATCGCGCGGTCCCCGGAGAAGCAGTGGAACACCACCCGCTCGGGCGCCCCGTCGGCCGCCAGCAGCCGGAGCACATCCTCGTGCGCCTCCCGGTCGTGGATCATCAGGGCCTTGCCCGTCGCCTTCGCGATCTCGATGTGCGCGCGGAACCATTCCCGCTGAACCGCGGGCTCGCTGCGGTCCCGGTAGTAGTCGAGCCCGGTCTCGCCGACCGCGCGCACCCGCGGCAGCGCGGCAAGCGCGGCGATCTCGGCCAGCACCGCAGCGGACCCGCCCGGCTCGGCCGCGGCCGCCGTGGTCTCGTTGGGATGGATGGCGACCGCCGCGTAGACGCCGGCGTTGCTGGCGGCGCAGCCCGCTGCCCAGCGCGAGGACGGCAGGTCGCAGCCGACCGTGATCACCCGGCTGAGGCCGGCCGCGGCGGCCTCCGCCACGATCTCCTCGACCGGCCGCTCGATCATGTCCAGGTGGCAGTGGCTGTCGAAGGCCCCGGCGGGCAGCGGTTCAGGCTGTGCGGCCGGCTCGCGCCCGTGCCCGCGCCCCGCGCTCACCCGCCCCCCGCGCTCACCCAATCCCCGTCGATGTGACGCTGCAGGGGTTCCAACCCCTGCAGCGTCACATCGTGCGGGTTGCCGCCGGGGCGACTCATGCCTGCTCCAGCCTGGCAAGCTCCTCGTCGGCGAGCGCCGGGTCGAGCTTGGTGAATAGCGGCGTCGGCTGCGCGAGCGGCGTGCCGGGCCGGATCGGCGCGGACTCCCAGCGCGCGGCGGTGCGGTAATCGCCGGTGATGACCGGGTAGCCGGGCCCGCCGTCCTCGTCCACCTCGTCGATCCGCGGCATCCCGGACCAAGCCCCGGTGCCGCCGAGCATCTCGTAGACGCGCTGGGACGATTCCGGCAGGAACGGCGTCAGCAGCGTCTTGCCGTCGTCGACAAGCTGCAGCGCGACGTGGCAGATCGTCCGCATCCGGCCGGGGTCGGACTCACGCAGCTTCCACGGTGCCTGGTCGGAGAGGTACTTGTTCGCTTCCGCGAGCGTCCGCATGGTCTCAGTGATGGCCGCCTTGAACCTGGACCGGGACAGCGACTCACCGACAGTTGAGAACGCGGCCCTGGAGTGCTCGAGCATTGCCACATCAGCATCAGTCAGCTGGCCGGCCGCCGGGATCTCCCCGATGTTCCGCGCCGCGAACGAGACGCAGCGGTTGACCAGGTTGCCCCAGTTCGCCAGCAGCTCGTCGTTGTTGCGCCGGATGAACTCGGTCCAGGTGAAGTCCGTGTCCTGGTTCTCCGGGCCGGCCACGGCCACGTAGTACCGCAGCGCGTCCACGTCGTAGCGCGCGAGGAAGTCGCGGACGTAGATGACCACGGCGCGGGAGGAGGAGAACTTCTTCCCCTCCATCGTCAGGTACTCGCTGGACACCACCTCGGTCGGAAGGTTGAGCGCGCCCAGCGCCCCGGGCCTGCCGCCCTTGCCGCCCTTGCCGCTGTAGCCGAGCAGCATCGCGGGCCAGATCTCGGAATGGAAGACGATGTTGTCCTTGCCCATGAAGTAGTAGGACTCGGCGTCCGGCGCCTGCCACCACGCCCGCCAGGCGTCGGGGTCACCGGCTCGCCGTGCCCACTCCACCGACGCCGACAGGTAGCCGATGACCGCGTCGAACCAGACGTAGATCCGCTTGTCCGCCCGGTCCCGCCAGCCGTCCAGCGGGATCGGGACGCCCCAGTCCAGGTCGCGGGTGATGGCACGCGGCTGCAGGTCGCCGAGCAGGTTCAGCGAGAACTTGAGCACGTTCGGCCGCCACTGGCCGCTCTTGCTCTGCAGCCATGTGCCGAGCACGTCGGCGAACGCGGGCAGGTCGAGGAAGAACTGCTCGGTCTCCGCGAAGACCGGAGTCTCCCCGTTGATCTTCGAGCGCGGGTTGATCAGGTCGGCGGGATCGAGCTGGTTGCCGCAGTTGTCGCACTGATCACCGCGGGCGCCGTCGTAGCCGCAGATCGGGCAGGTGCCCTCGATGTAGCGGTCCGGCAGCGTGCGGCCGGTGGACGGCGAGATCGCGCCCATCGCGCTCTTCGCGAAGATGTAGCCGTTCTGGTACAAGCCGGTGAAGATCTCCTGGGTCACCGCGTAGTGGTTGAGCGTGGTCGTCCTGGTAAACAGGTCATAGGACATGTGCAGGCCGGCCAGGTCGTTGACGATGACCCGGTTGTAGCGGTCGGCCAGCCCCCTGGCCGTCATCCCCTCCGCGTCGGCCTGGACCTGGATCGGCGTGCCGTGCTCGTCAGTACCGCTGACCATCAGCACCTTGCTGCCGGCCATCCGCTGGTACCTGCTGAACATGTCACAGGGCAGCCCGAATCCGGAGACATGCCCGATGTGGCGGGGGCCATTGGCGTAGGGCCAGGCTGGCGCGGCCAGGATGTGGCGGGTCGTCGGCGACATGCAACCAGCCTAGGGCCACCGGGATCGCGCCCCGTCCGCTATCGGCCCGGCCGGCTACAGCGGGTGATGCGATCTCGCGCGCACCACCGCGTCGTACACATCGCGCCGCGGCAGCCCGCGTTCCCTGGCCACTGCGGTGATCACCGCGTTGCGCGGCAAGCCGGACTCCTGCCGCGCCGCCACCTCGGCCGCAGCGTCCTGCGCCGTGCCGGTTACCCGGCCCGCGGCGGCGCCTTGCACGACCAGGGTTATCTCGCCCAGCGTCCCGGCGCTCGCCCACTCGGCCAGCTCGGCCAGGGTGCCGCGGCGGATCTCCTCGTGCGTCTTGGTCAGCTCCCGGCAGACGGCAGCCCGGCGGTCAGCGCCGAATGCCTCCGCCAGCCCGGCCAGGGTCACCGCCAGCCTGCGCGGCGACTCGAAGAAGATGGTCGTCCTCGGCTCGGCCGCCAATTCGGCAAGCCGCCGCGCCCGCTCGCCGGCCCGGCGCGGCAGGAAGCCCTCGAAGCAGAACCTGTCACAGGGTAGGCCGGAGACCGCGAGCGCGGCGGTGACGGCCGACGGCCCCGGCAGCACGCTCACCCGTATGCCGGCGGCCGCGGCAGCCGCCACCAGCCGGTACCCGGGATCGCTAACGCCCGGCATGCCCGCATCGGTAACCAGCAGCACGTCGTTTCCCGCCTGCAGCTCGGCCAGCAGGCCGGCCGCCCGGCTGGCCTCGACCTCCTCGTAGTACGACACCACCCTGGCGGTGATCCGGACGCCGAGCGCGGCGGCCAGCCTGCGGACCCGGCGGGTGTCCTCGGCGGCGATAATGCGAGCTCCGGCGAGCGCCGCGGCGAGCCGCGGCGAGGCGTCGTCCGGCCGGCCGATCGGGACGGCGGCGATCATCAGCGTCGCCGGGTTGCCATCGTCCATGCCGTGTTTCCCTCCCCCGCCCACGCTAATGCCCGGGCCGCCTGGCTGGCGGCCCGCCTGCTGGCTGGCGGCCCGCCTGGCGCTCCCGGATGGGTATCACGGCTGGCGCTGAGCGCGGCCCGTGCCTGCTTCCGCCGAGCCTTTGTTAGAACTCGCCCAGTCCGGGCAGGTGATTTGCAACCCGGAGCGGGCACACTCTTATTTGTAGTCAGTTATCTGCGTTCCGTGACCGTAATTTGGGCGTGGCGAGACCCGTCCGAACGGCGCTCCGCTACGTCTATAAGGTAAGAGTGCAACGAAGAGCGGAGCGACGATGAGGCCAGCAAAAAAGGTCCCGGACCAGGAGAGCCGTTTCGAGCAGGACGTCCTGCCCGTTCTCGGTCAGCTGTACCCGGCCGCGCTCCGCATGACCAGGAACCCGTCCGACGCCGAGGATCTCGTCCAGGAGACCTCGGCCAAGGCATACGCCGCCTTCCACCAGTTCATGCCGGGCACCAACCTGCGCGCCTGGTTGCACCGCATCCTGGCGAATACCTTCATCAACTCCTACCGGAAGAAGCGGCGGGAGCCACTGCAGGCGCTCGGCACCGATTTCCACGAGGACTGGCAGCTGGGCATCGACCCGCTGGCAGCCCCGGCTCGCTCCGCCGAGTCCGAGGCACTCGACCGGCTGGCTGACTCGGAGATCCTGCGGGCCCTGCGGGACCTGCCTGACGAGTTCAAGATGGCCGTCTACCTGGCCGACATCGAGGGCTACCCCTACCGGGAGATCGCGGAGATCATGGGCACGCCGATCGGCACGGTGATGTCGCGGCTGCACCGCGGCCGCGGCAAGCTCCGCCAGAAGCTCGCTGCCTACGCTCCCGCCCGCGGGCTGGCCGCGCTAACCCGCTGACCGGACCCCTGACTGGCACCCCCTGACTGGCACCGCTGAGCCGCCCGCACTGGCCCGCTCCCGCTAAGCCGCCTGCGTCGGCCCGCCGAGCCCGCGGGCGGGTCAGCCCCGGAAGATCCTGTCGCACGCCCGGGAGCCGGCCTTGCCGTCGTCCAGCGGGCAGAACTTGTCCGTGAAAGCCCGGTACGCGGCCCGGTAGCCGGCCGACACCTGGTCGATGTTCCCGATCGCCGCCAGCACCTCATCCGACGTCGAGAGCAGCGGGCCGGGTGCTTCCGCCTCGAAGTCGAAATAGAATCCGCGCAGGTTGTCGCGGTACTGCTCAAGGTCATAGGTGAAAAACAGCATCGGCCGGCCGGTCGCCGCGAAATCAAACATCACCGACGAGTAGTCGGTGACCAGGACGTCGCTGACGAGAAACAGCTCCGAGATGTCGGGATACGCCGTGACGTTGATCGCGAATCCTGGCCTGCTGCCCTCGGGGACGTCGTCGGCCATGTGGTGATGTCCCCGCAGCAGCAGGACGTGATCGTCACCGAGCTGCTGCCAGGCCCGCTCGAGATCGAGCCGGAAGTCGAAGCGGTAACGGCCGGACGCGTAGTACTGATTGTCCCGCCATGTCGGCGCGTACAGCACCACCCGCTTGCCGTCCGGCAAGCCGAGCCTGCGCCGTACCCGCGCCGCCACCCGCGGCGCGTCGCCGCTGCACAGCACGTCGTTGCGCGGGTAGCCGGAGTCGCAGACATCGCCGTCATACCTGAACGCGCGGCGCATGATCGCGGTGCTGAACGGGTTGGGCGAGAGCAGCAGGTCCCATTTGGCGACATCGCTGGCCAGTTGATCGAAGTAGCTCGTGCCGCTGATGAACTGCGGTCGCTCGATGTCGAAGCCGATCTTCTTCAGCGGCGTGCCATGCCAGGTCTGCACGTAGATCTGGCCCTCTCGCTTCCGATACACCGGCTGCATGTCGTCGTTGGAGATGACGTAGCGGGAGCGGGCGAGCGCCTCGAAGTAATCCTCCGTCCACTGCAGCACTGCGCGGGCGCCCTCGGGGGCAGGCACCGACCAGTCGTTCACCACCCAGATGTGCTCGCGATCGTCGCCGCGCCGCCGCAATTCGGCGGCGATGCCGAGCGGGTTATCCCCGCACTGCTTGCCCTTCCAGCTGACGAAGACGACTGAGTCCCGCAGCGGGAGCCGCTGCTGCAGCGGGTAATAGGCGCTGCTGAGCACCTTCCGCTGATAGCGACCGTGCTCCGTTACCTTGAGCACGGGCTTGACCACGATCAGCGGCGCATCGTAGCCGGACGTGGTGAACTGGTAAGTCTTGGGCCCTACCGTGACCTTGTCGCCCGATACCCGGGCCAGCGCGGCGTGGTCGTAGCCGGGACTGACCAGCTCAGCAGTGGCCACGCCAGCCCGCCGCACGAAGATGTCCCAGTAGCCGTCCCGCAGCGGAAGCGGCTGGCCGAACGACGGCAGCCTGCTGACGTCAAGCTCCGCCCGGAAGCGCGCGCCCTCGCGGGAGAGCCCGGCGACATGCCGGTCGGTCGACCCCCGGCGGCGCAGTACCACCTCGAACTCAGCGCCCTCGGGCGCGGGATAGCTGCCGCGCAGCGTCAGCCGGCCATCCTCGCTCCAGTCGTGTCCGTCGATCACCGGCCGCAGTCCGCGCGTTGCGATCGCCGCGTCGCCGCTGCTGGTGCGCTCCACGTCCACTTCCCGCTCGCCGTCCGGGTACCTGAACTCGGCCAGGCCTGCCGGGAAGGCGACCCGAAGCCGCCGCTGGCCGGCCGGCTGGACGTAGAGGTCCCACTGCGTGTCATCGTCTGCGGCGACGGTGTCTGCGGCGACGGTGTCTGCGGCGACGGTGCCGCCGCCCGCGGCGGCCTCACCAGGATCGTCGGCCTCACCAGGATCGGCGGCCTCACCAGGATCGGCGGCCTCACCAGGATCGGGGCGGAAGGTCAGGGCCGCCACTGGCACGGCGCAGCTCAGCCGGGCCTGGCCGCCCGCGCCTCGCAGCACCGTGGCGGGGAATCGCTGCACAGCTGCGCCCTTGGACCAGGCCAGCACGACATCGGCGGTTTCGCCGAGATCGGGCAGCGTCGCGTCCACGTCGATCGCCAGAACGCCGTCGGTCAGCTCGCAACCGTGCAGCATCGCGGGCGCCGCGGCCATGCGGACATGCAGCTGGCGGCCGACCCAGTGAGCGCCGAATCGCATGCCGGGTGCCACCTCCAGGAACTCAGGGCGCTCCGCCGGGCCGGGCACCGGCGTGTGCACCCGGGCCATCCGCCATACGCCCCGCGCCCGGACCAGCACGAAGGCATCCCAGTCCCCGGTCAGCCATCTGCCGCCGATCCTGAACCACCGGGGGCTGACCTGGCACTCGAATCCGGCCCAGTCATAGGAGTATCGCTCCTGCATCGACCATGCGGTGGCGTCAGGGTGCCGGAACGACCGGGCGGGCAGCACGATCGGCGGCCGCCGGCCGCTTAGCGGGCGGAGAATCACGATCTTGGAGGTGTACCTGCGCTTCGGGATGTCGATCGAGGGCACGTACGCGCAGCCGGTGATAACCAGCCGGTTGCCGCGCCAGCCGATCGCGTCGACCCGGACGAACGGGTCAAGCTCCCGCCAGTGCGGCCGGTAGATCCTGGACGGGATCTTCATCCGGCGGTCGCCGAGGAACGGCAGGTCCGCGCGGAGCCTGCCAAATCTCCTGATCACCGGGATGGTCTTGACCGGCTGGTCGAGCTGCCACGTGGTGAACTCGATGAGCTGGTCCAGCGCCCGCTGCATGATCAGGTAATACGCGAGCTTGTGCGTCGACGGGAGGCTGGCAATCACGCGCCTGCTGACCTGAGCCAGGTACTGGCCGGCCAGCTCGACGAACTCGGCGCGATAGGCGTCGCTCGTCCGGTACAGATCGCAGACGTAGAGCCAGAGATCGTTCACGAGCGCCTTGCGCTGATGCTGGCGGAGCAGCTTCGCCGAGGCATTCTCGGCCAGGAAACGGTCGATGGCCAGCAGCGCGGTGATGCGGTCCCTGAAATTGCTGATGTTCGTGCGCGACTGCGTGATGGACAGCGCGCCCTTACCGCGCTCGCGCCAGTAGTAAACCGTATCGGGAATTACGTCAA
This sequence comes from Streptosporangiaceae bacterium, assembly GCA_050013415.1. Lineage (GTDB taxonomy): Bacteria > Actinomycetota > Actinomycetes > Streptosporangiales > Streptosporangiaceae > Palsa-506. Next base: position 14,869 of record JBEKFH010000015.1, read on the forward strand.
CGGCCCTTGCCAGTACATGGGCCCTCGTCATGAGCTGGAGATCTTCCCAGATCATGCCCTCCGGATAGATGAGGCCAGCCTGATCCCAGAAGGCCTTCCTGAACAGCTTATTCCACACCGATATATCAAAGAAAAGCTGCGGCATCTTACTAATGTGCGTGCCGATCCGCCGGCCCTTGATCGCGCGGGAATGCAATGCCGACTGATTAAGGCCAGCCGGTCCGAGCCGCAGCACATTTCCCGAGACGAAATCCGAGCCTGAGCCGCGCAGCGTGTGGTGCAGTACCTCGTAGGCATGGCTCGGCAGCATGTCGTCTGCGTCCACGAAGGCCAGGAACTCGCCGCGGGCCTGCTCGATGCCCCGGTTGCGGGCGTAGCCAGGACCGCCGTTCTCTACTCTGATCAGCCGGAACCTAGGGTCAGCTTCGGCCATGTCGCGGGCGATCGCGGCGCTGCCATCGATGGACCCGTCATCGACCATGATGACTTCCAGGTCTCCGAATGACTGCGCGGCAATCGACTGCAGGCAGTCGCCCAGCAGGTCCTCGTTGTTGTAAAACGGCACAACAACGCTGATCTGCGGAACTGTCATCCTTACGTCTCCCAACTCACCTGGGCTGGTCCGCCGGCCAGGGATCGTGCCAGAATTATAGGAGGTCAGGCGGAGTGCGGATCACCCTGCACAGGCATGGCCGGCGGTCGCCGCGGAGCCGTTCTCAACCCGCCGCCTGGCGGATTTCGCTGCTCCCGTGTGCCACGGGGACGCGTATATTCTCATTCGCCCCGCCAGGCCGGCGCTCGCTTTTCAGCGAAGGCGATTGCGCCCTCCATCGCGTCGGCTGAGCTGAATACCGGATTGATGATCTCGCCCTGCCGGGCGAAGGCCTGCGCGCCATCCCAGTCGGCCGACTCCACGATGACCCGCTTGCTGGCGGCGAGGGCCAGCGGGGCCCCGCGGGCCACGTCTGCCGCCAGTTCGCCGGCCGCAGCCAGGGCCTGACCAGCCGGCACCAGGCGGTTGACCAGGCCCGCGTCGCGCAGCCGGGCCGCAGGGAAGTGGCCGCCGGTCAGGACGATCTCCATCGCCAGGTGATAGGGAATCCGGCGGGGCAGCCGCAGCAGCCCGCCGGCCCCGGCCACCAGTCCCCTGGTCACCTCCGGGAGCCCGAACTTCGCGTCCTCGCTCGCCACGATCAGATCGCAGGCCAGCACGATCTCGAATCCGCCCGCGAGCGCGTAGCCCTCCACGGCGGCGATCACGGGCTTGGCCGGCGGCCGTTCGGCGATCCCGGCGAACCCGCGGCCTGCCACGATCGGCACGTCGCCGGCCAGGAAGCCCTTCAGGTCCATGCCCGCGCAGAACGTCCCGCCCGCGCCGGTCAGGATCAGGACGCGGACGTCCTTCCGCGCGTCGAGTTCCTCAATGGCGCCGGCCATCCCGCGGGCAACCTCACCGTTGACCGCATTCCTGGCCTGCGGGCGATTGATCGTGATGACGGCGACGCCGTCATCGACCGTGACCAGGACCGCCTCAGCCATCGCTACCTCACTTGGGCTGGAACCTGATGCCGCCGTCGAAGCGGATCACCTCGGCGTTCATGTAGTCGTTCTCGATCAGCGCCAGGACCAGCCTGGCGAACTCCGCGGCCGTGCCCATCCGCTTGGGGAAGACGATCGGCGCGGCCAGCCTCGCCTTGAACTCGTCGCTCGCGGGCCCCGTCCCGTAGATGGGCGTATCGATAATGCCCGGGCAGATGGTGTTGACCCGTACGCCGATGGCAGCCAGGTCCCTGGCCGCGGGCACGGTCATGCCGATGATGCCGCCCTTGGACGCCGAGTAGGCGATCTGGCCGGTCTGCCCCTCGATGCCGGCCACCGACGAGGTATTGATGATCACCCCGCGCTGTCCGTCCGCGTCGACGGCCTCGGTCCTGGCGATGGCAGCCGCCGCGATCCGCATCAGGTTGAAGGTGCCGATCAGGTTGACGTCGATGACCTTGCGATAGGCGGCCAGGTCGTGCGGGGTGCCATCGCGGCCCACGGTGCGAGCCGCCCAGCCGATTCCGGCACAGTTCACCGCCACTCGCAGCGGCGGTCCGGCCGCGGCCGCCGCGTCGACCGCCGCCTGGACCGACCCCTCATCGGAGACGTCGGTCCGCACGAAATGCCCGCCTGTCGCGGCAGCGACGGCCGTCCCGTGCTCTTCGCTGAGGTCGGCGACGATCACCAATGCGCCCGCGGCGGCGAGCCCGCGGGCCGTCGCCTCGCCAAGGCCGCTCGCGCCGCCGGAAACGATCGCCGCTGTCCCGTTCAAGTCCATGGCCGGGAGCATACTGGGGCGCCGCCGGGCGAGCCGAACGGGGCTCAGCCCCGGCCTGGGAGCGCCGCCGGGCCGGGGGATCCGCCTGCACCCACGCTGCGCCCCTGCACCCACGCTGCGCCATGCGCCCATGCTGCGCCCTGCGCCCACGCTGCGCCCCTGCACCCGCGCCCGGCCGGGGCCGCGCCATTTTGTCGGTGCCGGTGCCTAGCATCGCTCTCATGAGATCGGAGCGGCCTCGCGGGAATGCCGTCGTCGCACCGCTTGCTGCCGCTGGCAGGCCATGCGGCGGTCAAAAATGCTTGCGATATATCTCGACTTCTGATTACGGTTGGCTCTGACGAGGAACATGCGGACGCGACGGGCCGGAGCGGGCCAGCGTAGGAGGACAGCATGAGGAAGTACCGAGGAAACCCGTGGATGATCCTGCTGGTCGTCTCGCTCGGGTTCTTCATGACCCTGCTGGATCTGACCATTGTCAACATCGCGATCCCCAACATGATCACCAAGCTGCACGCGTCGCTTGACGACGTTCTCTGGGTGATCAACGCCTACGCCCTCGTGCTAGCCGTGCTGGTCATAACCGCCGGCCGGCTCGGCGACCTGATCGGGCCGCGGATCATGTTCATGAGCGGCATTGCCGTGTTCACGGCAGCCTCGGCAGCGTGCGGCTTCGCCCCGGGCCCTGGCTGGCTCATCGCATTCCGCGCCGTCCAGGGCATGGGCGCGGCCATGCTCATGCCGCAGACCCTGACGATCATCACCAATACCTTCCCGCCGGAACGGCGCGGCGCCGCGTTCGGCATCTGGGGCGCCGTGGCCGGGGTGGCCACCATCGCCGGGCCTACCCTGGGCGGGCTGCTGGTAACAGCCTTCGACTGGCGGTGGATCTTCTTCGTGAACCTGCCGATCGGCGTGATCGTGCTGCTGATCACCCCGGTCATCATCCCGGACCTCCGGCTCGGCCGCAGGCACCGGATCGACATCCCCGGCGTCCTGCTGGCCAGCGCCGCGCTGCTGGCCATCTGCTATGGCCTGGTCGAGGGCCAGCGTTACGACTGGGGAAAGATCACCTCGTTCGTCAGCATCCCGCTCATCATCGGCGCCGGGGTCGTCCTGCTGGCCGCCTTCCTGCTGGTCCAGCGGCTGACCCAGGACCGCGAGCCACTGGTGCCGTTCGCGCTGTTCCGGGACCGGAACTACTCGGTGGTGAACTGGGTGTCGGGCGTGCTGGCTATCGGCATGATGGGCATCTTCCTGCCGTTCACCATCTACCTGCAGTCGGTGCTCGGCTTCTCCGCGCTGAAGGCCGGCCTGACGATGGCCCCGGCCTCGCTCGTCTCGATGTTCGTCGCCCCGGTGGCCGGCCGGATGACCGACCGGATCGGCGGCAAGTTCATCCTGATGTCCGGCCTCACCCTGTTCGCCGCCGGGATGGGCTGGCTGGCGCTGATCGCCCGGCCGGACTCCCGCTGGCAGAGCTTCCTGGCGCCGCTCATCGTGGCAGGGCTCGGAATCGGCTGCACCTTCGCGCCGCTGATCACCGTCGCCATGCGGAACATCGACCCGCGGATGGCCGGAGCCGCGTCCGGCGTGCTGAACACCGTCCGGCAGGTCGGCCTGGTGATCGGCACCGCGGCGGTCGGCGCGCTGCTGCAGAACAGGCTGGTGTCGTCGATGAACAGTCAGGCCGCGATCCGCGCAGCTGCGCTGCCGCCGCAGGTGCGGGACCGGTTCATCACCGAGATCCGCGCCGCGGCCAAGAACGGGATCCAGGTGGGCGCCGGACAGAACGGCGGCATCAGCAAGCAGTCGGGCCTTCCGGCCAGCCTGGTCGCCGAGGTCGGCAGGATCGGCCACGACGTGTTCACCTTCGGCTATGTCAGCGCCATGCGCACGACCATGGTGATGCCGGTGGTCCTGCTACTGGTCGGCGCGGTCAGCTGCTTCGCGATCAGGCGGCTACAGCGGCCGGCCGGGCCCGCGGCCGCCGTTTCCGCGACCGGGACCGCCGCTTCTGCGCCCGCACCCGGGTCCGCTTCCGTCTCCTCTTCCGCGTCCGCCGGGCCGGTCACGACAGCGGCAGAGCCGGAGCCCGCAACGGCGGACCAGCGCAGCCGATAGCCTGGAGGCATGGCCGATCCAGAGCAGGTTCTCGCCAGCCTGGTCGGCGACGCGCTTGCCGCGGCGCTCGGCCCCGGCTACACCGGGGCCGACCCGCTCATCCGGCCATCGCAGTTCGCCGACTTCCAGGCGAACGTCGCGCTGTCCCTCGCCAAGCGGCTGCATCGCGCCCCCCGTGACGTCGCTGCGGAGCTGGCCAGCCACCTGGCCGGCCGCGAGGAACTGGAGCGGGTCGAGGTCAGCGGGCCCGGATTCATCAACCTCGCGCTGCGCGATGACTGGATCGCAGCGCAGGCTACCGGCCTGCTTGATGACCCGCGGCTCGGCGTGCCCGCGGCGGAGCCAGCGCAGAAAGTCGTCGTCGACTATTCCGGGCCGAATGTCGCCAAGGAACTCCACGCCGGGCACCTGCGCGCGACCGTGGTGGGCGACGCGGTCGTGCGGGTGCTGGAATTCCTCGGCAACCAGGTGATCCGCGCCGCGCACCTGGGAGACTGGGGAACCCAGTTCGGAATGCTGATCGAGCATGCGCAGGACATCGGCGAGCAGGCCACCTATGACCAGCTGGCCGGGGGCGAGTTCACCGCGTTTTACCAGGCAGCGCGGGCGAGATTCGTCGCCGACCCTGCGTTCGCCGACCGCGCCAGGCGCCGCGTCGTCGAACTGCAGGCGGGCGACGCCAGCGCGCTGCGCCTCTGGCGGCTGCTGGTCGGTGACTCCATGGAGTATCTCCGCAAGCTCTACGCGCGGCTCGAGATCACGCTGACCGACGCTGACATGGCGCCGGAGAGCTTCTACAACCCGATGCTGGCCAGCGTCTGCGACGAGCTCGAGAACGCAGGCATCGCCGTGCTCAGCGATGGCGCGCTCTGCGTGTTTCCGCCCGGGTTCACCGGCCGGGACGGCAAGCCCCTGCCGCTGATGCTGCGCAAAAGCGACGGCGGGTACGGCTACGACAGCACCGACATGGCCGCGATCAGGTACCGGCTGATCGAGCTTGGCGCTTCCAGGCTCATCTACGTCGTCGGGTCCGAGCAGTCCCAGCATCTGCAGATGGTGTTCGCCGCCGCACGGCTGGCGGGCTGGCTGACCGACGCGGCCAGCGCGGAGCACGCAGTGATCGGGCTGGTGACAGGACCGGGCGGGCAGCGGCTGCGCACCCGCAGCGGTGAGCAAGTCAAGCTGATAACCCTGATCGACGAGGCGGTCGAGCGCGCCGAGGAGGTCATCAAGGACCGCTACGACGACCCGGAGGAACGTGCCAGGATCGCCGAGGCGGTGGGGATCGGGGCGCTGAAGTACGGCGACCTGTCCGTGGCGAGAGACTCAAGCTATGCGCTCGACTTCGACCGGATGCTGGCACTGACCGGCAACACCGGGCCGTATCTGCAGTACGCGACCGCGCGGATCCGGTCGATCTTCCACCGCGCGGGCGAGGCGCCTGACCTGGCCACCGGGCCGATCCTGCTCACCGGGGGCGCTGAGCGGGCGCTTGCGCTCCGGCTCCTCGGGTTCGGCGCGGCGGTGCACGGGGTCGCGGCCTCGGCTGAGCCGCACAAGCTGGCCGCGTTCCTGTTCGATGTCGCCAGCGCCTTCACCACGTTCTACGAGCAGTGCCCGGTGCTGCAGGCGCCGGAACGGGCCATCCGGCAGAGCAGGCTGGCGCTGTCCGCGCTGACTCTGCGGGTTCTCGTCACCGGGCTCGGCCTGCTCGGCATCCCGGTGCCCGACCGGATGTGAGCTGCCGGGCCGGCTGACCGGCGCCCGGCCGTGAGCACTGACCGGCCGTGAACACTGACCGGCCGTGAACACTGCCAGACCGCGAGCGCTGCCCGGCCGCCTGCGAGCCGCAGTCGAGTACCTTGAGCGCACTCGATGGCCGGTCACAGCCAGCTCCCAGGATGTGCAGGCCGTTGTCTCAGGCTGCGGCGGCATTCTGGGCGTTATGGACAATATGCAGCAGCAAGCGGGCGACGATCCGCAGGATTTCAGCCAGACTCAGCGCCTATGGCCGACGAGTGGGCCAGGTGGCTCCGGCGGGCCGGGTGACCCCGGCGCGCCTGGCGGCCCCGGCGGGCCGGGGCTGCCGGGAAATGGCGGCTCCCAGCCGCCAAGGCGCCCCGGACGCGCCCTGCGCTGGGGCGCGGGCATCGCCATCTTCGCCCTGCTGGCCGGCGGCGGGGCCTTCGCGGCCAGCAGCCTGACCGGGAATTCGGCCCCGGCGGCCCTGGCAGGCGACACCACCTCGACCGCCGCCGGACCCACCGGCCAGGCCGCCCAGCTGAACACTATTATCAACTCGGCCACCTCACCGGGCGCGGCCTCAGCTGCCGCTGCCTTCGGCTCGGGGACGGCAGCAGGCCAGGCCACCGCCGCAGGCCAGGCCACCGCCGCAGGCCGGGCCACCGCCGCAGGCCGGGCCACCGCCGCAGGCCCGCTGGCCCGGTGCCGCCGCCTGGTTCTCCGGCTGCGGGCCACCGGGCACCTCCGGGCGGCACGCGCGGTCGCCCGGGCCTGCCTCCGGCTCAGGCGGGTCCGCCCGCTGGGAGGGATGTACGGCCAGTTCACCTTCCGGACCAAGTCGGGCATCCGGACCATCGCCTATGAGCGCGGCACGGTCCAGTCCATCAGCGGCGGCGCCGTGGTGGTCCGCGCTGCCGACGGCACGACCGAGACCTGGACCGAGACCAGCAAGACGGTCGTCCGGCAGGACGGCAGGAAGACAACGGCCAGTGCACTGTCCGATGGCCAGCAGGTGTTCGTCGCCGGGCCGGTGCTCAGCGGCGCACATGACATCCGGCTGGCCGTGATCAGGCCAGCGAGACCGGCTGCGGCATCCGGGAGCCCGGCATCCGGGAGCCCGGCATCCGGGAGTTCCACTGCCGGCTCCTGAGGGGGCAGGCCGGATCCGTACCTGCAGGCACCGCTGCCCGGGGCCGCGCTCAGCGGCCCCGGGCGCACGCATGACCGCCTCCGCGGGTAGCCTCGTCACGCGTCGCGCCGCCCCGATGCGTCGCGCCGCCCCGACGCGTCATAGCCGTTGCGGTGCGTTCCTTAGGCGACAATGAGCCAGATACCCATGCCAGCTGACGACCGTATTCCCCGGGTGCTCGTCGTGGACGACGAGCCGAACATCCGCGAGCTTGTCCAGGTCGCGCTGAAGTTCCACGGCTGCTCGGTGAGCACCGCGGTCAACGGCAAGGACGCGCTCCGCCAGGTGGAGGCCAGCCAGCCCGACCTGATCGTGCTCGACGTGCTGCTACCGGACATGGACGGCTTCGAGGTCTGCCGCCGGCTGCGGGCCGGCGGCAATGAAGTGCCGGTGATCTTCCTGACCGCGCGGGACACCTCATCGGACACGGTCACCGGGCTGGCGATCGGCGGCGACGACTACGTCACCAAGCCGTTCTCCGTGGAGGCGCTGGCGGCCAGGGTCCGCGCCGTGCTCCGGCGCACCGCGCGGACCAGCGGCGCCGGCGGCGGCCAGCCCGATGACGCTGACCTGGTGCGCGCCGGTGACCTGGAGCTCGACGAGGCACGCTGGATGGTGCGCCGCGGCGGCGTCCCGGTCGAGCTGTCGCCGACGGAGTTCCGGCTGCTGGCCTACCTCATGCGGCACCAGGGCCGCGTTCTCACCAGGGCGCAACTGCTGGAGAACGTGTGGGGCTGGGACTACGCCGGGGAGTCCCAGATCGTCGAGACCTACGTCAGCTATCTGCGCCGCAAGCTCGACCCGCTCGGGCCGCCGCTGATTCACACGCAGCGCGGCGTCGGGTACAGCCTCCGGCCCCCTGAACGGGAACATCCCGGCCGGCCGGGATGAATCGCCAGCGGCGGCTGTCGCTGCGTGCCCGCATGCTCGTGCTGCTGATCAGCGTCACCACCATGTTCCTGCTGATCATGGGCCTGGTCAGTGCCGCCGTGCTGAGCAGGCGGCTGGGCGGCCAGTTCGATGCGGACCTCCAGGCCGCTGCCACGCACAGCCCGGTGCAGCTGCAGGCCAACACGGGCGGCTACATCGCCGAGGTGGTCGCTCTTCGCACCGGCAGCGTCAGCGTGCTCACGCCAAGCCAGCTCGCCACCGATCTGCAGCAGGTTCTCGGCCGGCTGAGCGTTGGCCAGTATGAGGCGCAGTTCGCCCACCAGCCGGCCACCATCACGGTTGGCAACGGCGAGAAGCTCCGCGCCGTGGCCAGGCTGATCCCCGCACGCCGGCTCATCGGCACCGGAATCGCGCTCCCCCCCGGCCACATCCTGCTGGTGGTGGCGCGCCCCGTCGGCGCTGTCGGCAGCGCGGTGGGCGGAGTTATCGTCGCCGAGCTGATCACCGGCGGCGCGCTGATCGCGCTGCTCGCGATCGGCGGCGAATGGCTGATCGGCCGGGGGCTTGAACCGCTGGACCGGATGGCCAGCACGGCCGACGACATCACCTCCAGGGGCGACCTCAACGCGCGGATGCCGGAGGCGGGCGACCGGACCGAGGTGGGCAGGCTCGGATCGGCGATCAACACGATGCTGGACAGGATCCAGCAGGCATTCGGCGCGCGGCTGCGCTCGGAGCAGAAGGTGCGCGAGTTCGCCGCCGACGCGTCCCACGAGCTCCGTACGCCGCTGACCACTATCCGCGGCTACGCGGAGCTCTACCGGCAGGGCGCCCTCGGCCCCGGTCAGCTGCCCAGCGCGATGCGCAGGATCGAGCAGGAGGCGCAGCGGATGAGCACGCTGGTCGCCGAACTGCTCGAGCTGGCCAGGCTGGACCGCACCTCGTCGCTGGACCTGACCGAGACCGATCTGGCTGGCGTGGTGCGCGATGCCGTCGCCGATGCGATCGCGGTGGAGCCCGGGCGGCCGGTGCACGCCGAGGCGCCGCCGCGGCTCGTCGCGGTGGTGGACGAGCCGCGGATCCGCCAGGTGCTCGCGAACCTGCTGGGAAACGTGCGGGCCCACACGCCACCGGACACGCCGGTAGCCGTCAGGCTCGGCGAGGTGAGCGGCGGAGTGCTGATCGAGGTGGCCGACGCCGGTCCCGGCATGTCAGGCGCGGACGCCGCCAGGGCCTTCGACCGGTTCCACCGCGCGGCGCAGCAGGACAACACGGCGCAGCAGGACAACAACACTGACGAGGGCGAGCAGTACGGCGATGGCAGCCCCAGCGCACGCGGTGACGGCCCCGGCGCCAGCGGTCCCGCCAGTGGTCCCGGCGGGCGCGACGGCGGGCGCGGCGACGGCGGGCGCGGCGGCGACGGCGGCGGAGGCAGCGGGCTTGGCCTGTCCATCGTGCAGGCGATCGCCCGCGCGCACGGCGGCCAGGCGGTCCTTGAGTCGTGGCCGGGCCGCGGCACGCGGGTGCGCATCTGGCTGCCCGCCCGCGCCGCGCCCTGACCCGCGGCTGCCATCGCGGGCGGCGTTTAGCCCGGAAATTAAGCCGAAGCGACGTGGTTGTCTTCGTCAGCGAGCTGGCTGCGGATCCGATCGGCTTCGGGCGCGCCGAGGTAGGTGTAGAGGGTGAGGGCTTGCTGCTGGTGACGCCGGGCTTCGGCGAACTCGCCGCTGGCCCGGTAGGCGCCGGCCAGCCCAGCGTGAGCGTGGGCCTGCTCGTACTTCTCGCCCGCCTGGACGGCCAGGCTGAGCGCCTCGGCATGCTGGGTGCGCGCGTCGGCGTGGTGCCCGGTGGCGAGCAGCAGCTCGCCCAGGACGTTGATCGTGTTCGCCTGACTGGACAAGTCACCGTGTTCCCGGCTGAGGGCGCGGGCGAGATCCAGGTGGCCGGCCGCCTGCTGGTAGCGGCCCTGCCGCAGGTCGATCATCCCGAGGCAGGCCAGCGCGTCGGCCTCGCTGATCTGATCACCGATCGAGCGGAACAGGGCCAGCGCCTGATGTACCTGGCCCGCGGCCTGCCGATAGTGGCCCTGCCGCAGGCTGACCTCGCCCAGAGTGCCGAGCGCGCGGGCCTGGCCGCCCGGGTCGTGAATGTCACCGCATAGGGCCAGCGACCGGCGCAGGTGCTCGACGGCCTGCTGGTAGCGGCCCTGCCTCAGGTCGACGTAGCCGAGGTTGGTGAGCATACGCGCTTCCCCGGCTTCGTCGCCGATCTGACGGAATAGGGCCAGCGACTGCCGAATGTGATCACCGGCCTGATGGATCTGGCCCTGCAGGAAGCCGACGAAGCCGAGGTTGCCGAGCGCGCGGGCCTCGCCCAGCGGGTCACCGGCCGCGCGGAACAAGGCCAGGGCGCGAATGAAATTGCCTGCAGCCTGCTGGTGCCGGCCTTGCCGCAGGTCGATGACCCCCAGGCTGTTCAGCGCGTCGGCCTCGGCCTTCTGGTCGCCGGTGCGGCGGGCTGCCTGGCGGGCGTGCCCGTGGATGGTGATGGCTTCTGGGTAGAGGCACTCGGTGTCGAGGTAGCGGAACAAGGTGGCGGACAACCGGGTCGCGTGGTCCGGCCAGCCGTGCTCGGCTGCGTGCACGGTGACCGCGACCAGGCTTGGCCTTTCGGCGGCCAGCCAGGTCAATGCCGCTGTCACGTCGGCGAGGGCCGGGAGCGGCGTGCAGGCCGGAAGGACGGCGGGACGGCGGGTGCGCTCGGCGGGAAATGCGGTATCCATCGAAGTCGCCGCGGCGCGCAGGTAATAGTCAAACAGCCCAGTCAGCGCGGGCCCGCGCTCGTCCGCGCTGTCGGTGGTGGCGAGTTCGCGGGCGTAGCTGCGCAGCAGGTCATGCATGCCGTACCGGCCCGGCGCCGTGGGCTGGATCAGGTGGGCGCGGGCCAGCTGGTCCAGCAGCCGGCCGGCCCGTTGCAGGGTGGTCCGGCTCAGCGAGGCGGCGGCGTATCCGTCGAGGTCGGGGCCGGGGTGCAGGCCGACAAGGCGGAAAAGCCGGGCAACATCCCCGCTCAGCGCCTGGTAGGACCAGGACAGCACTGCCCGCACTGTGGTCCGCTCGTCCCCGTCGGTTTCCAGCACGTCCAGCCGGTGCTGCAGGTCAGCCAGCTCAGCGGTCAGATCCGCCAGCGCAACGCCGCGGCGGGTCACAGCCAGCTCGGCGGCCACCCGGAGCGCCAGCGGCAGCCGACCGCACTGCAGGGCCAGCCGCACCGCGGCATCGCCGTCATCATCCACCCGGCTGCCGATCAGCTCACGTAGCAGGCTGACTGCCTCGGGCAGCGGTAGCAGACCTACCTCCAGCTGCACAGCCCCATCACCGGCTGCCAGTCCGGCGAGTGCATCCCGGCTGGTCACCAACGTCACGCAGGTGGGACTGCCGGGCAGCAGCGGCCGGACTTGCTGCGCATGGCGCGCGTTGTCCAGCACCACCAGGACCCGCCGTCCGGAGAGCAGACTGCGGTAGGCCGCAGCGCGCTCGTCCGCGCCGCCGGGAATGTCCTGACCGGAGACGCCCAGGGCACGCAGGAAACCGGCCAGCGCATCACCTGCCGACATGGGCGGGGCGCAGGGATCGTAGCCGCGCAGGTCGACATATAGCTGGCCGTCAGGGAACTGCCTGGCAGCCCGATGCGCCCAGTGCACCGCCAGCGCCGTCTTCCCGACACCGGCCGTCCCGCCGATCGCCGAGATCACCATCGCCGCCGGGCCGTCGGCGCCAACCTTGTCTAGCAGCCCGGTCAGCGCCGCCAGCTCACTCTGACGGCCGGTGAACAGCCGCACCGGACCCGGCAGCTGCCGCGGTACGACCCGCTCTTCACTCGCCTGAGGCAGCCGCTGCACCGGAGTCGTGCTCACCGGGCTGGCCGCGGCACTACGCAGCCGCCGCCCGGCGGCGGCGGCGAACTCCGCGCGTGCCTCCGCGGGCAGTTCCAGCGCATCGGCCAGGCGATGGATCGACGCCGGGTGCGGCCACCTGGTGCGGCCGCGTTCAAGGTTGCTAATCGCGCGGACGCTCAGGCCTGAGCGCTCCGCCAGTTCCGCCTGGGACAGCCCGCACGACCGGCGGTAGGCACCCAGTCGTGCACCGAACACCGCGCCCTCTGCGGTCATCCCTAGCCCCTCCAGATCTCGGCGGTCATCAGCCATGACCCGATCCCCCGAGGTGAGCCTTTCCGGGGCTAACCGGAACTTACCCGGAAATGCCGGTGAGGTTGCCGGTCAGACTGCCTGGCCCTGGCTGCCCGCTGGCCTGATCCTTGGCTGTATCTCGCTGAAGAGGGACTGAGCAGTTCAAGGAGCCGATCATGCGTTTGATCCGTTCGAATTTTATGCACCGATCCAGGAGGGCCGGCGTGGTTAGCCTTGCGGGCTCGGCGGTCGCCGCGGCCGCCCTGCTCGTGGCTCCGGCCGGGATCGCGGTGGCTGCGCCCGCCGTGGCGTCCCCCATGGTCCTGGCCGCCGGCAGCGCGCCGATGACCCTGGCACACGCGGTATCCCTCCCGGGAGGGGACGTGTCGACCACGTGGAAAGCGAACGGCGCGGAGGTGAAGTCCGCCGGCCGGCCCGGGTCCCGGGTATCGCTCGCCATCACGGGCAGGGATTCCCTGAGGGCGTGGACCGCCCCTCCGTCCGCGGCCGCGGCGAGCCCTCAGCAGTACGCGCGGTCCGGCAGGTCGGTGTACTGGGATGCCCTGGGCGCCGGAATGTCCAAAGCCGAGGCGGTGAAGATAACGCTGTCGCTGGGGGACCGCCTCCCGGCCGCCGCGCATGTGCAGGCTGCCCCGAAGTTCCTGACGCCCGATATCTTCAACTCGGCCTGCACCACTACGTACGGCGGAGCTCCCTATAACATAATTTGGGGTCAGGCGTGCCTGCAACAGTCCTATCTCGAGTCGAAGCCAGGCGCGTACTACCTCAACAACCAGGTGGAAACATCAGGCAGCAGCGGCTACGAAAGTGGCGTATACCTCAGTGAACCCCTGGTCCTGCTGTATGGGAACTACTGCTGGTGCGGTAACGGGTATACATATACCCGAGTGGGCTGGAGTCCATCGCACACCTACAACGAGGGCAGTCCCACGACCTACACCCTGTCCGCCGCCTACGACGGGCTCGGCGCGTCGGTCTCGGAGACGCAATATCCGGCAACGCTCACGCCGATCTATCCCAGTGGAGTAAACGAGCCGGCCTTCGGGAGCGAGTGGCAAGGCAGCAACGAGAATGGCATCGTTGACGATGCCAACAGCGTGGCAATAGTCCACGAGGGGCCGGGTGCCCCCGGCCCAGCCCGCGTGGTCGTCGGCATCACATGGACACAACCTAATCCACTGATCCGGACGATTCCCCGGGCGTAATGCCCGGGGAATCGTCGATCACCTTTACTTGCGCGATCATGGCGGAGTGTCGCCGGCGGCCGCCGGGTCGCTCGCGGCGGCCGCATCTGCGGCGGCACCGGTCGGATCTGGCAGGTGGTCGAACAGGTAATAGACGGCGATCGCGCCGTACAGGGCGAGCGCTGCTATCGCGGAGCCGAGCGCAGCGAGCACCGTCGCGACCACGTAGCCGGCCAGGCCCGCGCTGAATCTCAGGCTCGCTCCGCGGGGCGAGCGGGCGGGCGGCGGCGCGCCGAGCCGCTCCCGGTGGGCTTGCAGGTACAGCCACATCGCGGAGTAGCCGATCGAGATCACGATCATGACAAGGCCGTAGATCACCGCGGCGATCGAGCCGCCCGCCCGGAGCCCGCCGGTCAGGTGCTCGGCCACCAGGGCAGTCGGGAACGGTATCGCCACCACGCCCATCAGCAGGAACAGGTTGAGCACCAGCAGCGGCCGGTCCACCCGGGAGAGCTGCGCGAACAGCGCGTGGTGGTTCATCCACATGATGCCGATGGTGAGAAAGCTGATCGCGTAGGCGGCGTACTGCGGCCAGGCGGCCGACAGCGCGTGACTCAGCTGGCTCGACGAGCGGGAGCCCCGGGCGACCGGCAGCAGGTCGAACACCAGCACGGTGATCGCGACGGCGAAGACGCCGTCGCTGAACGACTCGGCGCGCCGGGACTCCACGCGATGCCAGCCGCGCTCAGCCGGCGCCAGGACCCGCAGGGTCGACGGGGCCAGCGGAATCGGCAGGGCCAGCGGGAGCAGCCGAGGCAGCGGCCGGCCGCACCGACCGGACCAGCAGCTGGGCGACGTCCACCACCTCCAGCGACTCCTTCGCCTCGCCGGAACTCTTCTTGGCGCTGATCGCGTCACCGAGCATGACCATGCAGTACGGGCATCCCGTCGAGATCGTGTCCGGGTCGGTGCCGAGCGCCTCGTCGATCCGCTCGGTGTTGATCCGCTTGCCGATCCGCTCCTCCATCCACATCCTGGCGCCGCCCGCGCCGCAGCAGAACCCGCGTTCCTTGCACCGGTGCAT